>NZ_JBVKCZ010000006.1:0-183702 GCF_055634335.1 Streptomyces sp. NPDC111802
GAAGCCGTAACCGGGATGGATCGCGTCCGCCCCGGACTCGCGTGCCGCCTTCAGCACCTTGTCGATGTCCAGGTAACTGGTGGCCGGGGTGTCACTCCCGCTCGCCTCGCGATCTCCGCGCCGACCGCCTCTGCCGACCTGCTCTTCTGCCGGGGGTCCGGGGGTTGTCCCCCGGAATGACGCAGTACCGCCCAGGGCGAACGCCTCATCCGCGGCGCGGACATGCAATGCGTCCCGGTCCGGGTCCGCGTAGACGGCCACGCTCGCGATACCGGCGTCCCGGCAGGCCCGGGCCACGCGGACAGCGATTTCGCCACGGTTGGCGATGAGCACCTTGCGCACGACGAGCTCTCCTCATTCGTCACCGGACCGTGCCTCAAAGCCTCGCCCGCGCCCGACCGCCCCCACAAGGGCGTTCCTTTCAGGAACAGGTCAGATTCCGCAGGCCCTGTACGCCCGTGTCCGAGCAACTTCAGAAGAACGTCGGGAAATCTCAGAAGAGCGTCGGGAAATCGCAGACGAACGCCAAATTCCGCAGGTGACGCCATCATCAAGAAGGGGCACCCCCGCGTCCGGAGGTGCCCCTTTTTCGACGTCATCCTGGAGGGATCGCGAGCCTTTGCCGCTCGGCCACCCACCCTGCGCTCAACCGCCCTCCCCGCCGAAGCGGAAACCGACGCCCCGGACGGTGACGATCCAGCCACTGCCGCCGAGCTTGTTGCGGAGGCTGCTGACATGCGTGTCCACAGTCCGCCGGGACCAGGAGTCGCCCCAGATCTGATGGATGAGGCGCTTGCGGGGTATGACCGTGTCGGGGCTTGAGGCCAGCATGTACAGCAGATCGAACTCCTTGCGGGTGACGTCGACGGCGCGTCCGTGCAGGGTCACCTCGCGGGACCCCGCGTCGATCCGCAGCGGGCCATGGCTGACGACCCTGGCGGCGGGCTCCGGCGTCCGCACGCGGCGCATGACCGCGTCCATCCGCGCCATCAACTCCCGGAAGCCGTACGGCTTGACGAGGTAGTCGTCGGCACCCGCCTGGAGCCCGAGCACCCGATCGAGTTCGGATCCGCGCGCGGTGACGGCGATCACCGGGACGTCACAGGTCGATCGGATGCCTCGGCAGACCTCCAGCCCGTCCAGATCGGGCAGTTCGAGGTCGATCAGCACGAGATCGGCGTCCGCGTAGGACTGAAGCGCGTCGCCTCCGGAGGCGACGCTGTCCACTTCGTGCCCGTGCCGCTTGAGCGCACGGACCAGGGCTTCCGCCTCGACCGCGTTGTTCTCCACGACGAGAACTCGCCAGGCCGCCGCCGCCTCCTCTCGCCGGGGAGCCGGTATGTGAGGCTCCACCAGATTTGTTGAACGCTGGCTCATTAGTCCCCCTAGCTAGTCCAGCTATGTCCGATACGTTCACATTAGGAACGCTCAGAGGAAACCTACAAACCGATGCTCCGGTATGTCAATGATCCTTAGGTCCGTAGACGGCTTGCACAAATGTCGTTCAACGAAACGTCAAATCAAGTTCCACATCGCATACTTCAGCGAAACTGCAGGGAAATGAGGCCGTCTTTCCGTGACTTCGCAGGCGGGGGACGCTTTCACAGATGTCAGACACAGGCTGACAAACAGTCAAAACGGTTTGTTATGATCCACGCCCTTCCTCACCGGGACCTGAGCAGGAGGAGCACGGAAGTGAACATCAGGGAAATCACGGTGTGGGTGGGAAGCCCACGATGACCAAGCAGGAACGAGCCGTCCGCACCCGTGACGCACTGCTGCTCGCGGCCTCCCAGGAGTTCCGCCGGCACGGATACGACAGGGCGAAGTTGTCCGCCATCAGCGCCGAAGCGGGGGTCAGTTCCGGCGCGCTGCACTTCCACTTCGAGAACAAGGCGGCCCTGGCGGAGGCCCTGCGCGCCGAGGCCTCGCATGCCCTGCGCCGGGCCGCCCGCCTCGTCCACACCCGGCGCACCAGCGCGCTCCAGGCCCTGGTCGACGTCTCCCACGCCCTGGCCGATCTGCTCCGCCGCAGCGTCGTCGTACGCGCCGGTTTCGTACTCAGCTGTGAGAACGAACACGGCACAGGGCTGAATCTGCGTCAGGAGTGGCAGTGCTGTGTGCAGCAGTTGCTGGCCGAGGCCTACGACGAGCGCATGCTCGCCCAAGGGGTGCCGCAACAGCACATGGCGGGGGCGCTGGTGGCCTCGACCGTCGGGTACGAGGTGCTGGGCAGATCCAACCCGGAGTGGCTGTCCTGCTTCACCCTCACCGCCTTCTGGGAGTTGCTGCTTCCGGCCCTGGCCACTCCCCAGACGCTCACGCACCTCGACCCGGCGGGCACGGACTCGGCGTACCAGGCGTCGGCCGAGGCCATGCGCGCGCCCCGCGTCCCGGCTCCGGCCGTCCCGGTCGCTCAGGCCGCCCCCGGCATCCGGGTCACCGTCACAGGTCGGTCCCCCCGCTGACGTCGAGATACTGACCGGTGAGCCAGCGGGAGTCGTCGGAGGCCAGGAAGGCCACCACGTCCGCCACGTCGGAGGGCCTGCCGATCCGGTCGAAGACGGACCGCGCGGCCAGGGCGGCCCGCGCCTCGGGTGTCGCCCTGCGCCGGGCGTTCATGTCCGTCTCGATGAATCCGGGCCCGACGGTGTTGACGGTGATGCCACGCCCGGCGAGTTCCTTGGCCAGGCACAGCGTCATCGTGTCCAGCGCGCCCTTGGACATGGCGTACGCGACGGACTCGGGGAAGGCACGTCGTGAGGCGAGCGAGGAGATGTTGACGACCCGCCCGCCGTCGCGCATCCGCGGCAGCGCGCCCTTGACGAGGAAGAAGGGCGCCTTGGCGTTGACGGCGATCATGCGGTCGAAGACGTCGGGATCCGCCTGCCCGATCGGCCCCGAACCGCTCACCCCCGCGTTGTTCACGAGGATGTCGAGCGAGCCCGCGGTATCGGCGCCCGCTTCCGTCTGCTGCCGCACCCCGGCGTCGAAGGCCGCGAAGACGGCGTCGGCGTCGCCCGGCACCCCGAGCTCCGCCCCGACCGGGAAGGCCCGCCCGCCCCTCTCGCGTATCTCCGCGACCACTTCCAGCGCGGCGGCCTCACTCTTGCCGTAGTGGACGCCGACCAGTGCCCCGTCCCGGGCGAGCCGCTCGGCGATGCCTCTGCCGATCCCCCGGCCGGCCCCGGTGACCAGTGCGATCTTGCCCGTCAGTGCGCGTTTGGTATCCACGAAGACCCTGAGTGTCGTTGAAGGCGTACAGAGGAAGGGGGGAAGCGAACAAGGGGAGGCCGAACGTCAGCGCCCGACGAACTCCCGGTACCACGGCCCGTGTTCGGCCAGGCTCCGCGCGAACCCCGCTCCGGGATCGACGCCGGCACCGGCCCAGAAGCCGTCGTCCGCGAACCAGTGGTCCACGGTGAGCATGCCGAGGTGGTGCAGTGCGCGCGGCTGCCCGGCGAGCCGCTCTCGCGCCTCGTCGACGTCCACGGGTGCGCCCGGCAGCCGCAGGCCGAGCCGGTAGGCCACCGTGTCGAGCAGCTCCGAACAGTCCACCGGCTCCGGGTGGTTGACGTGATGCGCCCCGGCCAGCTCCCGCTCCGCCAGCCCGGCCGCGACCACCGCGCGCCCCAACGCCCGTACGTCGACGACGGAGTGCCGGGCCGCGCATCCCTTCAGCCGCGCCGACAGCACGCCCATCAGGGCGGCCAGTCCGGGCACCACCCAGCGGTCGCCGGTCCCGAGCACAAGGTGCGGACGCAGCACGACCCCGCCCGCGTCCAGCACATGCCGCTCGGCGGCGGCACGGGCCCGGCTGGTCGGCGAGGCCGGCGCGAGGGGCAACTCGCCCCGGAGCGCGCCGGTGAAGGGCCCGCGGCCGTATACGGCGGCCGTACTCACATAGACGACCCGGGCCACGCCGGCGCGGGTCGCCTCCTCGACGAGGGCGCGGGTGCCGTGGTCGTTGACGGTCTCGGTGAGCTGCGCGTCGTCGCCGATGTGGGAGGCGCAGTGCAGTACGACGTCCACGCCGTCGCACACCCCGCGCAGCGACCCCGGGTCGGCCAGGTCCCCCCGCACGACGTCCGTCGCCCGGGCATCGTCCGTCGGCAGGATCGCCGGGTCGCGCAGCAGCAGCCGGACCCGTGACGGCGTGACGCCGCTCGACTCCCGCAGGGCGGCGACGACATGACCGCCGACGAAGCCGCTGCCCCCGGTGACGAGGATGCGTGATGACAAGGTGGGGTCCTCCCTCTCGGCCGCGGCCCGCGCGCCGCGTCAGCGGTCGGTGACGGACCCGTCGAGGGGACCGTGGGGGTCGAGGTCCGGCAGGGCGGGCTGCGACGCCGCGACCGTCACGGTACAGCGGAAGACCTCGCCGTCGTCCTGGAGCCCGCGCACCCGCACCGTGGTGGGGTCGGGGTCGCCCTCGGCCGGCGCGTCGGCCTCGATCCAGCAGGGGCTGTCCAGTTCGGCGTACCGGAGGAAGACCATGTCCATGTCGGTGACCACCATCAGGCCGGGGAACAGCGAGAAGGCCGTGGCTGCCTGACGGGCCGCCTCCAGCAGCACGAAGCCCGGCACATGGTCGTTCGGTCGGCGGAACAGGGTGGGATGCGCGGTGTCGACCCTGAGCTGCCAGGCCCCCGGCCGCGGAGACGGGGCGAGTACGACGGCCGCGGGGTCCGTCCTGCCGACCGCGCCGGGCGGCAGTCCGGGCAGCAGCGGCACGGGCCGGCCGGTCAAGGACAGCCGCTCACCGCGCAGTCGGCGATAGGCCCGGTCCGAGACGCAGTCGAGCAGCCCGTCGGCGGTGGCGACGACCCGGCCCCGGCGGCGCAGCACCATCGCGCACCGCATGCCCGCCAGCCGACGCCCCCGGCGCCGTACGCCGCCGCAGCTGAGGTCGGCGACGACGCCCTCGGGCGACCGGTCGAGCAGCAGCCCGGCCGGCGCTGCCGAGTAGCGGATGCGCTGCATCACGAACCGGTCCCCGACGGGCACCGAGAACGCGGCGTGCGCCAGCAGCATCGAGGCCTGCCGCAGTATCTCCGGTATCAGCAAGGGGTCCTGGAAGCGTCCGGCCACCTCGGTGAAGAACCGGTGCCGCCGCGGCCAGCGGGCCTTGACCTGGAAGTTCGTGTCGTCCACGCGACGCCACGCGGTGGGGAACGCGTCCCGGGGATCCGAGCGGTGCACGTGCTCGCCGCTTATCTCCGTATGCCATACGGCCGTTGCGGGAACGGGCTCGACAGCTCCTGTGGTTTGCTCGTCCCGAGCGGATGCGTCAAGAGATCGCACCGGGTCCATGGCTCCCCCCGAGTCATTCGCCAGGGCGAGGTGCCCCCGCCCGCCGAGTAACCTACGTGTGATCCGGTTTTCTTTTCAATACATGAAGTGACGTGCCGCGTGCACACGGTGGAGGCACCCATGGCTCAGCAGGACCGCGCGATCAGAACCCGCCGTACGATCCTCGAGGCGGCCGCGAGGGTGTTCGGCGAGCGCGGTTACGCCTCCGCCACGGTGGAGGAGATACTCAACCGCGCCGGGGTCACCAGGGGCGCCCTGTACTTCCACTTCTCCTCCAAGGAGGAGGTCGCCCTCGGCGTGCTGGAGGCCCAACTGCCCGTCGACCGGCTCCCCGAGAGAGCCAGCAAGCTCCAGAAGCTCGTCGACCACGGCATGCTCATGGCCCATCGACTCCAGCACGATCCGCTGGTGCAGGCGGGTGTCTCCCTCGCCCTCGACCAGGGCGCACGTGAGCTGGACCGCGACGCCGCCTTCCGCGCCTGGACCGCCCACATGGAGCAGATCCTCGCCGAGGCACGGGCCCAGGGCGAGCTCCTGCCGCATGTCGACGTGGCCGAGACCGCCGAGTTCCTCAACGGCGCCTTCGCCGGCGTGCAGGCGATGAGCCAGGCCAACTGCAACCGAGCCGACCTCGGCCACCGGGTCTCCGTGCTGCTCCGCCACGTCCTGCCGAGCATCTCCACGCCCGCGATGCTGGCCGCCCTCGACCTGTCGCCGGGCCAGGGCGAGCAGGTCTTCGAGGAATACCGCGCGAACTCCCCCGAATCTGCCGCGTCCATGACGCGGAGCTAGCGGTTTGCGTACCGGTAACCAAACCGACCGGTCTGGTTGATCCCACCTTCAAGCCAGTGCGACACAGGGGAAAGGAGCCACCGTGGCCACCGTGCGGCTGCGCTGTGCTGTGCTCGACGACTTCCAGAACGCGGCGACCGAGGCCGCCGACTGGTCGCCGCTCGCGGACGACGTGGAGGTCGTCCCCTTCACCACCCACTTTCCCGACGAGGACGCCCTCGCCGCGGCCCTCGCCGACTTCGACATCGTGGTCACCCTGCGAGAACGCGTCCCCTTCCCGGCCTCGCTGATCACCCGTCTCCCCCGGCTGCGGCTGCTGATCGCCTCCGGCATGCGCAACACGGTCATCGACTACGCCGCCGCCGAGGCGCACGGCGTCACCGTCTGCGGCACGGCCAGTTCCTCCAGCCCGCCCGTCGAACTCACCTGGGCCCTGCTGCTGGGCCTCGCCCGCGGCCTCGTCCAGGAGAGCAACGCGCTGCGCACCGGCGGCCCCTGGCAGAACACGGTCGGCGCCGACCTGCACGGCCGCCGCCTCGGCCTGCTGGGCCTGGGCAAGATCGGCAGCCGGGTGGCCCATGTCGGCCTCGCCTTCGGCATGCATGTCACCGCCTGGAGCCAGAACCTCACCAAGGAGTACGCCGACGAGGTGGGCGTCCATCTGGCCGCCTCCAAGGAGGAGTTGCTGGCCGACAGCGACTTCGTCTCCGTCCACCTCGCCCTGAGCGACCGCACCCGGGGCCTGCTCGGCGCACCCGAACTCGCCCTGCTCAAGCCGACGGCGTATCTGATCAACACCTCACGCGCCGCCATCGTCGACCAGGACGCCCTGCTCACCGCCCTGCACGAGGGCCGCATCGCGGGCGCCGGCGTCGACGTCTTCGACACCGAGCCCCTCCCCGCCGACCACCCGATGCGCACGGCTCCCCGACTGCTGGCCACACCCCACCTGGGCTATGTCTCGCAGGCCAACTACGCGACGTACTACGGCCAGGCGGTGCAGAACATCCAGGCGTACCTGGCGGGTTCACCGGTACGGCGACTGCCCTGACGCCGGCCGTCAGGCGCTGTCGGCCGCCTCGGTGTGCCCGTCCTCGGCGGGCCTGCGGTAGATCCCCTCGCTCCGGTGCAGATGGTGCAGGTCCACCAGATAGCGCCGGAGCGTCACATGGTCGATGTCGTCGCTGCCCTCGCACCAGGCGCGCAGCTTCTCGTTGACCGTTCGTTCCGGATACTCGACGCCCGGCTCGAAGGTCTGCTCGGCGATGTACCGCAGCACCAGCTTCTTACGGGTCCACTGCGCGGGCAGCCTGATCAGCCGCCCGTCCCGGACGAAGGTCCGCAGCACGATGTCGCTGCGCGGGTCCCCGGAGGCCGGGCCCTCGGCGGCCCGTGAGTCGCCCTCGCGCCTCGCCGCCGCCCGTGCGTACTCCCTGAACAGGCTGTACGCGACGCCCAGTTGTCCGTCGTCCCCCGTGCTCACCACGCCCTGCTCCCGCAGCCGCCGCAGCGCCACGGCCGTCTCCTTCGGGGACAGCCCCGCCGCCCGCGCGACCTGCTCGGCGCCGCCCGCGCCCAGTGCCACGGCGGCGAAGGCACGTACGCGGCTCTCCTCGGCGAAGAGTCGGACCAGTTGTTCCGTCGGATCGGTTGCCATGCCCGGAGGCTAGTGGACACCAAGAGCGGAAGCTGAGCGATTTTTTCTACGCGTACCGGTAGATGCTGGACACGTCCTCCAGCTCGTCCGGTGTCACGTCCCACGGCGGCAGCCGCTCGTGCCGGGCGACGATCCGCCGGTACTGGTCACTGCGCTCCCCGGGCGGCGTCGCCGGCAGATAGCGGTGCCGACCGTGGCGCTGCTGCCAGCGCTGCCACTGCATGTCCACGAAGGCGTGGTGCAGCCAGAAGACGGGGTCGTTGACGGACGCGCCGCCGAGCATGGAGCCCCCGACCCAGCGGTGCACCCGGTTGTGGTTGCGCCAGGAGTCCCTGCCGCTGCCCCACCCCTCCAGCTTGTTGCGGAAGCCCTTTCGGACCGTCGAGTTCCACGGGGCGACGTCATAGACGGGATCGTCCAGCGCCTGCTTCAGCTCGGCCTTGGTGGGCAGGGAGATCGGACGGCGGGAGCGGCCGAGGTCCCGGGTGAGGAAGTCGCCCGCGAAGGCGCCCGCCCTGATGGTCCAGTTGCCCGTCGCGTGGGCGAACGGCCCGGTCATCACCCGCCGGTCGCCGGGCCGGCCGTTGCCGCCGAGCAGATCGTCGGTCCACGGCAGCGAGGTGGTGCTGCGGTCCCGCGTCCAGTCCCAGTACGGCACCGTCACCGAGTCGTCGACACGCCGCAGGGCGCCCTCCAGGTCCAGCAGGAGCATGCGGTGCCAGGGCAGGAAGGAGGGCGTCATGTGCGCGGCGCGCAGACCTCGGTTGCCGTCCCCGACGAAGTGCGCGATGTGCAGCCGTACGAACTCGTCGTACTCACCGCGCCGTTTGATCTCCAGCAGTGCCTCGACGAACCGCCGCCGCTCGGTGCGCGTCAGCTTGCTCACGTTCTTACGCACGTACACCATGCTCTGCCTCCCTGTGCGGATGCCCGCCGCCGAACGGCCCGGGAGCCAGGTCGCGCAGTCGCCCGCGGGGCCCGAGTTCGTCGACGGCCGCGCGGGTCGCCTCCAGCGGGGTCCGGTACCAGCCGTAGTGGTCGACCATGCTCAGCCAGGTGCCGTCGGCCCGGCGCATCAGGTGCAGCGGCCGCCCGTCCACGGTGACGTGCCAGGCGACGTCGAGGGCGGTGAGACCGCCGTAGGACTCCGGGGCGCCCTGGATACGGCGGCCCTGGTAGGTCTCGTCGAATGCCAGGTCGGTGTCGGCGCCGTGCCGTCCGTCGGCGGACTGTGAGGGCCGGGAGGCGGTGATGACCGGGGCGACGGCCACGGCGGCCGAGGCGAACAGCAGCCGCGCCACCTCCCGCCGCGTCCGCCCTCGCGGCTCACCGCTCACAGGGGCGGGCGCCCCCTGCCCGGCTCCCACCGACACCTCGCGTGCGCTGACGGCCATCGCTCACTCCTCGTACGGTTCGGTGTTCGTACGAGTAACAGTTCAGGGCCTCGCATGGTCACCACCGAAGCGTCCCGGGGGCCGTGTCGCCCCGGGTGCAGCAATGGTCAGCTTGTCCAGAAGTCCCACCAACGGGTCAGGATCAGCATGCCGACGATCCCGATGTGCAGCACCGGGAGCACCCAGGTGAACTCGGTGAAGAAGGCCCGCACCGGCCGTGGCGCGGGCAGGAAGCCGGCCCGCACACAGAGGGATGTCACGTACCAGAACAGCGGGATCGTCCCGAGCCAGGCCAGACAGCACCACAGGCACAGGGCGTTGATCCGGTACAGGGACTCGAACTGCAGCCAGGAGACGAACCCGACCCCGAACAGACAGCCCGCCTCGAAGGTCAGCCAGTACCAGCGCGGAAAGGCGGCACCGGCCAGCAGGGTCACACCGACGCAGATGACGATGCCGTAGGCCACCAGGCCGAGCATCGGGTTGGGGAACCCGAGGGCCTCGGCCTGGTCGCTCTCCATCACGCTGCCGCAGGACACCACGGGGTTGAGACTGCAGCCCGGGGTGAAGTCCGGGTCCTGAAGCAGCTTGAACTTGTCGAGGGTGATGACCCAGGAGGCCAGCAGCCCGGCCGCCCCGCAGAACACCAGCAGCAGGGCGAACGCCCGGCTGCTGCCCGTACGTGAGTCGGAGTCCACCGCGCGACCCTATCGACGGCGCGAAGGGCGGTAGACGCGGAGATGGCCGACGTCGAAGGTGATCGGCTCCGGGCCGTGAGGGGCGGGGTGGTGCTCGCCGGCGCTCAGCGACAGGTTCAGGACCGGATACGCCGACCAGTGCGGGCCGACGCCGGTGCCGTCGGAGAAGACGCACTCGCCGTTGACGTACCACTCGACGCACCGCGCGCCGTAGCGGGTGCCGATGGTCACCCACCGGCCCGGGGCGACGGCGTGGGCGTCGGTGAAGTACGACGCCGCGCAGTTGACGTGGTTGGACAGCTCCAGCAGGTTCGGGTTGTCCGGGTGGTACTCGAAGCTGTCGACCTCGTTCCCGCCGTCCTTCCAGGTCCACAGCGCCGGCCAGGCCCCGGCCTCGAAGGGCAGTCTGACGCGGGTCTCGACATGGTCACCGGTCCTCACCTGGAAGCCCTCGGCGGAGTACTCGGTGGTGAGCAGCCCGGTGCGCCAGGCCTGCCGCCCGTTCTCCAGGACGCGGCCGTCCGGAACGGCGGTGAAGGTGGCCACGCCGTCCGAGACGCTCACACAGGCGGGGTCGAGCCAGTCGAGCTTGTTGTCGTCCGGGTTGTGGTCGCAGTAGCGGAAGGCGCTGGTCCGGTCGCCGGTCCAGCGGGCGCCCCAGGCGAGCGGGGCGTCGAACTCCTCGGACCAGACCAGCGATCCGCCGGGGGTGCGGGGCGGTGTGAATTTGTCACCGCCGGTGATCATGTCGATGAGGGTGCCGAATTTCATATTTCCGATCATGCAGGCAGCACACCCGAACCGGAAGCACCATACGATGAATTAATTCGCGGACCAGCTGCCAATCCCTCCGAATACACCTGCACATTGCATTCTTCACCCCTGCGGCTTTCACGCGTATGGAGTAACGCGTCGCTTTTACAGGGCCGATGGACTGCTATGTTCTCCAACCGTCGGATCAGAGGTACTTTTCAAGCGAGGTGAATCATGAAGAAGGCAGTTTTCACCACTGCGGCGTTGGCGATCGGTGCGGGCCTTGTGGGCGGTTCCGCTGTCGCGGCGTCGGCCGCCACGGGGGGTTCGGGAATCTCCAGCAACCCGCTCGGGCTCATGTCCCCGACCAAGGTGACCCCGGCGGTCGTGCCGGCGGCCGATGTCGTGTCGCGGCTGGCCCGGGACGGCGGGATCGCCAAGGGCAGTGCGTTCGACAAGAAGAGCCCGGGGCAGCCGATGTCCGGCATCTACCTGGACGGCATGGACCCGGATGCCGTCAAGAAGCCCACCATTCCGGTGAAGAACCCGGCGGGCAGCGGCTCCGTCCAGGTCCGCCCGCTGAAGGCGCCGACCGCCGCCGGTCTCGGCACTCTGCTCCCCAACAAGTGACGACCCGGCAGCCTTACGAGTCGGCCGCACCGGTGAAAGCCGGGCCAGGAATTCCGAGACTCTGATCCGGTTCTGGGCAGCCGGTGACCGTCGGCAGGCTCGGACGCTGAAACAGGACCCGCAGTTCCAGCTCCGCACACGGCGGGCCCACGAGCCCACCGGCACCCCGTGAACCATCGTCCGGCCCACCGGCCCTCCCCTCGCCGGTGGGCCGGACGCATGTCGGCGACCGCGTGTCCGGGCCATCCCGGAATCCATTCGGATCGAACCGGACAAATATTTCCAAGGGCGTTCCTCAGGAATGAGAGTTAAGCCGGGTGGGCCGGATGGCCTGTTGCGTTGCGCCATCCGATGGAATCTGCCCGCGTTTGAATGTTTTCGCCGTGACTTAGGCGCGCATATACGGGTTTCCTTTTCGTAAGCGTGCGCAACCGTGAATTCAGGAAGGAACCAAGTTGCCCAAGAAGTTCGCGGTCATCACAGCCCTCGCCCTCAGCACCGTCGTTGCCGGCGCCGGCATGGCCTCTGCTGGTGAATACGGCGGCAACGGCAAGACCACCACTGTCAAGGGCGGTAGCGGCTTCTCGGCGTCGCCGGTCGTCGTGAACGCCCCTCAGCAAGGCGTTGTCATCGTCAACGGCACCCTCGTCGACGCCCGCTGCCTCGCCCCGTGGTCCAACGGATCCGTCCTTGGCGGCGTCGCCGCGCCGAACTCGAAGTACGCCGCCTGCAACACCGCCCAGGTCGAGCAGGCGCGGGGCGCCGTCTACGAGGGCGGCCTGCTCCTCTGACCTCTGCTCGGAGCGATTCGCAGCAGCTGAATCACCCAAACGCCACCCGGAAAGGCGCAACTCATGCTTAAGAAGGTTACGGCCATCTCCGCCCTCGCGGCAGGCATCGCCCTCGCGACCGGGGGCACCGCCGCGGCCGACACCAACACCACCACCGTCAAGGGCGGCAGCGGCTTCTCAGCATCCCCGGTCGTCGTGAACGCCCCTCAGCAAGGCGTTCTCGTCGTCAACGGCACCGTTGCCGACCTCCGCTGTGCACTGCCGTGGTCCAACGGAGCCGTCCTCGGCGGCACCGTGGCGCCGAACTCGAAGTACGCCGCCTGCAACACCGCCCAGGTCGAGCAGGCGCGGGGCGCCCTCCACCAGAGCGGCCTGCTCCTCTGACCCCTGCTCCGAGCGATTCGCAGCAGGTGAATCCCCCAAACGCAGCCCGGAAAGGCTCAACTCATGCGTAACAAGGTTACGGCCATCTCCGCCCTCGCCGCGGGCATCGTCCTCGCGACCGGGGGCACCGCCGCGGCCGACAGCGACACCACCACCGTCAAGGGCGGTAGCGGCTTCTCGGCGTCCCCGGTCGTCGTGAACGAACCGCAGCAGGGTATCGCCGTCGTCAACGGCGCCGTCCTCGACGCTCGCTGCCTCGCCCCGTGGTCGAACGGAGCCGTCCTCGCCGGCACCGTGGCGCCGAACTCGCACTACGCCTCCTGCAACACCGCGAAGATCGAGCAGGGGCGGAACGCCGTGAAGACCGCCGGCCTCCTCATGTAGTAGTGCTTCACACGATGGCGGTCCGCCGGAATCCCGGTGGACCGCCATCGGCGTTCGCGCACCCGTTGCCACAAGAGCTGGTTGCCCCAAAAGCCGTGGGCCCTGTCCGCATTGGAGAGCGGACAGGGCCCACAGCCATTATGGAGAGCGCCGGCAAGGAGGAAAGAGCGCCCATTCACAAGGACCAACGGAGCCACTGAACGAATGGTCACCCCGAGTCGTCCGTTCGGCCCAACGACGAAGAAAATCACACTCCGCCGCACAGACCGAAGGGCCGGCTCCGAGGAATACGGAGCCGGCCCCGATCACCGTCAGGCGGGCGAAGTCACTTGTTGAGCGGAAGACCGCCGAGCAGCCGGCCGTCGACGGGGTTCGGCAGGGTACCGCCCAGGACGGGGGTCTTCACCATGCCCGAGTCCTTCACACCCGTCTTCACCTTGTCCGCGGTGCGCTTCACATTGTTGCCCACGTAGCCCGTCGGCAGCTTGGCGGCGGTGGGGAGGCTGCGGGCGACCGTCTTACCGTTCTCGACGAGGCCGTGCCCCGACATGTCCACCGCCGAGGCGGGAACAGCGGCGCCGGCAATGGCAAGGGAGCCGGCGACCACGGCAGCAGCCTTCAGGTTCTTCATCGTGTTCCTTCCAGGTAAATCCGGTCTCGGTTCTCCTGGGCTAACGACAGGGGAAGTGCTCTGGAAACTCTGCGGCCGGAACTTCCGGGAACTCATACGAAAAGACCCGTTGTGGTTCTGATATCAGGCGGACGGCAGGCCGCTGCCGGTGAGGGTGGCGACGGAGACGTTCACGAGGGCCTCGACCACGTTGTCGGCCGTGGTGTCGACCTGCTCGGACCTGCCGGATGTGAGTGCGGCCAGCAGCGCGTCGAGCGTCTTGCCGAGGTCGCCGAGGACGTCACCCGTGACATTGGTCGGCAGGACGGTCGCCGGTGCGGTCTCCGCGGCCTCGGCGAGGGCCTCCTTCCTGGCCTCCTCGACCTCCTTCCTGGCCTCGGCGAGAGCGTCCTTCCTGGCCTGCAGGGCGTCCTTCCTCGCCTGTTCGGCTTCCTTGCGGGCCTCCTCGACCTCCTTCCTGATCTCGGCGACGGCCTCCTTGGCGGCGTCGGTGAGCTCCTTCTCCTCGGCCGCGGTGAGCGGGTCGTCGTCCGCTGCGAGCGCGCTGTTCAGCAGGCGGGTGACCGGGGTCAGTACGGTGCGCTCTGCGTCGGGAGCGGCCGCGAGCGCGGGCGCCGTCGCCGTTCCCAGAAGGAGGGCCGCGCAGAGGGTCGAAGTGACGATGTGCCGGGTGGTCGGTGCGGGCATGGAGTTCCCCTCGCGTGATTTTCGGATCGTGCGATCACCGTTAAACCGGCACGGCGCGTCCGCAACCCACGGCACTCCGAACAGACCAAGGCCGTGCCGATCGGGTGGCATACCGGAACCACACCGCACGGCGACTCCGAATGGGTGGTCCGGCACATGAATCAAGTCGGGAGCCGCTGCCGTTCCCACACTGTTGACCGGATAGAAGATAAATATGGATAAGTGGCTGGTAGTGCTAATCCGCTGAATCAGGAAGCCGGTTGCCCCTCAGACCCGCTCGAACAGACCCTCTCGAACAGGCGCGGAATCTTATATCGGGAACGCGAGCCACACATCGTGTTACTGGTTCGGACTCATTTCTTCGGAAGGGCAGCATCGGTCATGCGTATCGCGCCGCACATCCTGCACGTCGCCCAGCCCGTCGAGGGGGGTGTCGCGCGGGTCGTGACGGATCTGGTCGCGGCGCAACTCGCGGCGGGGCTGCGGGTGACCGTGGCCTGCCCGCGGGGCGGCACGCTGGCCTACGACGTGCGCGCGCTGGGCGGCCGGGTGCAGCGCTGGGACGCGACCCGGTCACCGGGGCGCCGACTCCCGGGCGAGGTACGGCGGTTGGCGCGGCTGGTGCGTGACGTACGGCCGGACGTGGTGCACGCGCACAGCGCGAAGGCGGGGCTCGCGGCCCGGCTCGCGGTGCGCGGCGCGCTGCCGACCGTGTACCAGCCGCACGCCTGGTCGTTCGAGGCCGCGGAGGGCGTCGTCGCCCGGCTGGCCCTGGGCTGGGAGCGGTTCGGCGCGCGGTGGGCGACGCGGGTGCTGTGCGTGAGCGAGGCCGAGCGGCGTACCGGGCACCGGTCCGGCATCACGGCCCGGTGGCATGTGGTCCCCAACGGTGTCGACACCGACCTGTTCCGGCCGGAGGGGGACAGCGCACGCTCCGGTGCGGGTCCGCTCGTCGTGTGCGTGGGCCGGCTGTGCCGTCAGAAGGGGCAGGACGTGCTCCTGGCGGCCTGGCCCGAGGTGGTGCGGCAGGTGGCCGGGGCCCGGCTGGTGCTGGTCGGCGACGGCCCCGAAGCGGAGCGGCTGCGCAGCGGTGCGCCGGCGTCGGTGGAGTTCGCCGGCGGGACACCCGACGTCGCCGGCTGGTACCGGGCCGCCGATGTCGTCGTACTGCCGTCCCGCTGGGAGGGCATGGCGCTCGCCCCGCTGGAGGCCATGGCGTGTGCCCGGCCGGTCCTTGTCACGGACGTGGACGGGGCGCACGAGAGCCTTCCGCCCGGTCTTCGGCCGTCCTGCCTGGTGCCGTCGGAGGATCCCGGCGCGCTGGCACAGGCACTGACCGCGCTGCTGCGGGACGAGCCGCTGCGGGCGGCGCTGGGCGCACAGGGTCGTACGCATGTGCTCCGTGCCCACGATCTGCGCAGAGCCACGGACGCAGTGACCGACCTGTACCGCGAGCTGCTCGGCCTCGACACCGCGCAGGTCGCCGGTCCCAACGAGGGCAGAAAGTGCATCACCACATGACCGCGGAAAGTACCGTTGCCTCGCCGGGGCACCAGAGGGTGCCCGGGCGCGCCGTCTCCGTCCTCGCCCCGCGCGACCCGGCCGCCGGACGCCGGGGAACGCCCGGACGGGGGCCCCGTCGTCCGCGCCGGACCTCCCGGGCACCCCTGTGGCTCGTCGACGGCGGTGCCGCCCTGCTGGGCGCCCTGGTCCTGCCCGCGCCGCACCGATACCCGCTGGTCATCGCTCTGCTGGCGCTCGGCGTGCTGGGGCTGAACCGGCGGGCCGCGCTGTACGACACCTCCGCGGTGCCCGGCGCACTCGACGAACTCCCCGCCGTCTGCGGCCGGATCGCCGTCGCCTGGGCCGCCGTCGTGGCGCTCTCCCCGCTGCGCTCGCTGCCGGTGGCCGTGCTGGTCGGCGCCGTCGCCGTGCACTGCGCGGTGGCCGGTGCGGGCCGGGCCACGGTGCATGGACTGCGGCGCCGGGCGCTGCGGCGCCGGCCCTGTCCCGCGCTGGTGGTCGGCCCGCTCTCCACGGCCCGGCTCGTCTCGGCCGCGCTGCTGCGCCAACCCGACTGCGGCGTACGGCCGGTGGGCCTTGTCGCCGACGCCTTCGAGGTCCTCGGCGGCGCCGTCGACGAGCTCGAACTGCCGGTGCTCACCACGGCGTTGGAGGCGCGGCGCGCGCTCGTCCGGAACGGGGTGCGGACGGTGCTCGTCGTGGGCGCCGCGACCCGGGTGGAGAAGGCCGCGGTGCTGCGGGAGCTGGCCGGGCACGGATGCGTGCTGTGGGAGCTGGACGCGGACTCGCCGTCGTACGGCATGGGCGGGCACCGCCGGGGGGCGGGACATCTGGCGGGGTTCTCGCGCAGGTTGCTGCGGCCGGAGGGCGGGCGGCGGTTCGGCGGGGCGGGCAAGCGGGCGCTCGATGTGGTGCTCTCCGGCTCGCTGCTGGTGCTGACGGGGCCGGTGCTGCTGGCGTGCGCGCTCGTGCTGCGGGTCATGGACGGGCCGGGCGTGGTGTTCCGGCAGGAGCGGATCGGCAAGGACGGGCGGCCGTTCACGATGCTGAAGCTGCGCACCCACCGGCCGGCCAGCGCGCACGAGGCGGCGACCCGCTGGAGCGTGGCCGACGACCAGGACATGAGCCGCTTCTGCCACTTCCTGCGCCGCACCTCGCTGGACGAGCTGCTCCAGTTGTGGAACGTCTTCCGCGGTGACATGAGCCTGGTCGGGCCCAGGCCCGAACGGCCTTACTTCGTCGCCAAGTTCAGCCAGACCCACCCCGGCTACCCGGCCCGTCACCGGATGCGGACCGGGATCACCGGGCTCGCCCAGATCCACGGGCTGCGCGGTGACACCTCGATCGAGGACCGGTGCCGCTACGACAACGCCTACATCGACAACTGGTCGCTGTGGCAGGACATCTGCATCCTGCTGCGCACGGCGGCCCAGTTCGTACGGCCGATGGGGAGCTGAGGGCCGGTGAGCACTCCCACGGCGGCTCCATCCGCTCCCCCGCTCGCGCCGCCGGAGCCCGCGCCGCGCCGGATCCGTTCCGTCCTGCCCCGCCCCTTCCTGCCCTTCCTGCCCGTGCTGCCCGTCGTAGCGGTCGTCGTCCTGCTGGGGCTGCCGGTCGCGCCGGACAGCGCCGCCGCGCCCGCCGACGCCGCGTCGGGGCTGCTCGTGCTGTGTGCCGTCGGCCACGCCGTGCTGCGGGCGCGGCGACCGCTGACGCGGACCGCGGTGCTGGTGTTCGGGCTGCCCGTGGTGGGCATCGCGGTCGCCGCCGCCGGGGCGGTGACCGCGAGTGACGCGATCACCGGACTGGCCCGCTACGTCCAGGTGTTCGTGCTCGTCCCGGTCGCCGTGCTGCTGCTGGTGCGCGACCGGCGGGGCGCCCGGCTGGTGCTCTGGTCCCTGATCGGCCTCGCGCTGTGGCAGGGCGCGATCGGTGTGAAGCAGTACCTCACCGCGACCGGGGCCTCGTACCAGGGAGCGAACATCCGAGCGGTGGGCACCTTCGGGCCGTCGGACGTGATGGGGATGGCGAACGTCGTCGCGCTCGGGATCGTGGCCGCGACCGGCCTCGCGCTCGGGGCGCGTGAGCGGCGACAGCGGGTCGTGGCGACCGTGTGCGCACTGATGCTGCTGGTCCCGCTCGCGCTGTCCTTCAGCCGGGGTGCCTGGATCGCCACGGCGGTGGCGTGCGGGGCGCAGCTGCTGCTGGTCGGGGTGCGGCGGGCGGCGAAGGTGTTCGCGGCGGCCACGGCGGTGACGGTGGTGCTGGTGGGCGGGTTCGGCGTCGGCGCCGCGGCCGTCGAGGAGCGGCTGACCAGCATCACGCAGGTCACCGACGCGCCGGACCAGTCGGTGGTGGACCGTTACACCATGTGGGCGGCGGCTGCCGACATGTGGCACGAGCACCCGGTGACCGGGGTGGGCCTGAAGGCCTTCCCCGCGCACCGGGACGGACATGCCTCGCTCGCGCTGTCGTCGGGCAGCGACACCGAGGGCGCGGGCCAGGCCTTCCGGCGCCAGCCCCTGCTCTCCCCGCACAACATGTATCTGCTGCTCCTGAGCGAGCAGGGCCTGCTGGGCCTGATCACGGTCGCGGGCAGCTGGCCGGCCCTGCTGCTGTGCGCACTGCGCCGGATGCGGCGAACCGGCGGGCACGCGCGGGCCGCCGCGCTCCCGGTCTGCGGACTGCTGGTGTGGCAGCTCGTCAACTTCTCGTACGCCGACATCGGCGGCCCCTCCACCATCCTCACCGCCGTCTGCTTCGGCCTCGCCGCCTGGTGGGCCCTGAGCGACGACGCGGCGACGGCCCCGGCGACGGAATCGGGAGCACGATGAGGTCCCGAGCGATCGGCGTGGCCGACGTCCTCCAGAAGGACGGCCGCCCCGGCACGGGCAGCCCGCTCCCGCCCAGCCGCCGCCCCGCCCGGCCGGCACCAAGGCGAACGGGCGCTCCCTCGGGCCGATTTCTCGCCCGCGCGACCCTGCTGTCCGCCGCGCTGTCGATGGCCGGGGCGCTGCTGGGGCTCGGGCGGGATCAGGCGCTCGCGCATCTCTTCGGGGCGGGGGCCGAGAGTGACGCGTTTCTGGTGGCCTGGACGGTGCCCGAGATGGCGTCGACGCTGCTGATCGAGGACGGGATGGCGTTCGTGCTGGTGCCCGCGTTCAGCGTGGCGCTGGCGCGGCGGGCGCGCGGGTCCGGCTCGCCCGACCCGGTGCGCGCCCTGGTCGCCGCCTCGCTGCCGCGGCTGTGCCTGGCCCTCGCCGGTACCGCCGCCGTGCTCGCGGCCGGGGCGCCGCTGCTGGTCCCCGTTCTCGCGCCCGGCCTGTCCGACCCGTCCCTGGCGGTGTCCTGCACCCGGCTGACCGCGACATGCGTGCTGAGTTTCGGGCTGGCGGGGTACTGCAGCGCGGCGCTGCGGGCCCACCGCAGCTATCTCGCCCCGGGCGCCATCTACATCGCGTACAACATGGCGATCATCACCACGCTGTTCGTGCTGGCCGCGCGGTGGGGCGTACGGTCCGCCGCGCTCGGTGTCGCGATCGGCGGGTGCCTCATGGTCGCCGTACAGGCGCCGTCCCTGTGGCGGCGGATCGCCGCGCGGCCCGGCCGGCCCACGTCGGCGTCCCTGCCCGAGGAGGACGGTGACGGCGGCCGGACGGTCGCGGTCGGGCTGGTGCTCGCGGTGCTGCTGTTCGCCCTGTGCCGGCAGTCGCAGGTGCTCGTCGAGCGGTACTTCGCCTCCGGGCTGCCCGACGGGGCCATCTCGCATCTCAACTACGCGCAGAAGGTCGCCCAGTTGCCGATGTCGCTGTCGATGATGATGTGTGTCGTCACCTTCCCGGTGGTGGCGCGGGCCATCGCCGAGGGCGACACCCGGCGGGCCGGGGAGCGGGTCGAGCGGGACCTGGCGCTGATCGCCTGCATCGTCCTGCTCGGCGCCGCCGTGGTCCTGGCCTGTGCCCCGCAGCTGGTCCAACTGCTGTTCCAGCGCGGTGCGTTCACCGCGCAGGACACCGCCGCCACCGCCGCCGTCATGCGGGTGTACGCGCTCGGACTGCTCGGGCAGACGCTGGTGGGGGCGCTCGTGCGGTCGTACTTCTCGACCGGCCGCACCACCTGGTTCCCGCTCGGCGCGATGGGCGCGGGCACCCTCGTCACCGTCGTCGTCAGCGCCTTGGCCGTCGACCCCTGGGGCGCCCGCGGTATCGCCGCGGCCAACGCGGCCGGCATCACGCTCACCGCGCTGCTCCTGCTGCTCGGGCTTGGGCCGCGCGCCGTGCCCGTACGCGTGCGCCGGGTCGTAGCCGAACTGGGCCGGCCGGTGCGCGCGGCCGTCTGCGCCACCGGGGCCGGACTGCTCTGCGCAGGGCTGTTCGACTCGCCCGCGTTCTCCGTCGCCGCGTGCTGTACCTGCGTGACCGTCGTCTTCCTGCTGCTGGCCTGGGTCCTCGACGCGGCGGGCGCCCGGTCCCTCCTGCTTTCCGTCACGCACTCCGTCCGTAGCTCCGTCACACGAAAGCCTCGCCATGGTCGCTGACATCACTGCCGCGCCGCGCGCGGTCGAACCCGAACCCCTACCGGTCCCCTGGGGGCGCCCGAAGCGGCAGCCCGCCGCCTGGGTGGCCATGTACCACTCCGTCTCCAACTGCCCGGACGACCCGTACAACATCACCGTCACCCCCGGGCGCCTGCAGCGGCAGTTCGCCTGGCTGGCCCGGCGCGGCCTGCGCGGGGTGAGCGTGCGCGAGCTGCTCGTGGCACGCGCCCTCGGCCGGGAGCGCGGCCTGGTGGGGCTCACCTTCGACGACGGGTACACCGACTTCGTCACCACCGCGCTGCCCGTGCTGCACCGCTGGGGCTTCACGGCGACCGTGTTCGTGCTGCCCGGGCTGCTCGACGGCGAGAACTTCTGGGAGACCACGGGCCCGCGCAAGCCGCTGCTCGACGTGGAGGGCATCCGCCTCGCCGCGGACGCGGGCATGGAGATCGCCTCGCACGGACTGACCCACGTCGATCTGACCACGGCGGACGACGAGACGCTGCACATGGAGGTCACCGAGAGCCGGCACCAGTTGGCCGGGATCGTCGACGAGGACGTCGAGGGCTTCTGCTACCCGTACGGCCATCTCGACGAACGCGCCACCGACGCCGTACGGCGGGCCGGTTACCGCTACGCCTGCGCGATCAAGCCCGGCCCGGCCGGGTCCGGCGACTTCGCGCTGCCCCGTATCCACATCGGGGAGGCGGACCACCCGGTGCGGCTGGAGCTGAAGCGACGTCTGGCCCCGCTCTGCGGCCGCGCCCTGGAGGCAGTGTGAAAGCCCTGCACATCATCACCGGACTCGGCATCGGCGGGGCGGAACTGCAGTTGCGGCTGCTGCTGCGGCACCTTCCCGCGCAGTGCGACGTGGTGACCCTGACCAATCCCGGCCCGGTCGCCGAGGGCCTGACCGCCGACGGTGTGCACGTCACCCACCTCGGGATGACCGGCAACCGCGACCTGAGTGCCCTGCCCCGCCTCACCCGGCTGATCCGCGACGGCGGCTACGACCTGGTGCACACCCACCTGTACCGGGCCTGTCTGTACGGCCGGCTCGCGGCACGGATCGCGGGAGTCCAGACCGTCGTGGCCACCGAGCACTCCATCGGCGCCACCCGGCTGGAGGGGCGACCGCAGACCGCGCGGGTGCGCGGGCTGTACCTGGCCGGGGAGCGCCTCGGCCACACCACGGTGGCCGTCTCGCCGACGGTGGCCGAACGGCTGCGGCACTGGGGTGTGCCCGGCCAGCGCATCCGCGTCATCCCGAACGGCATCGACGCGCCCCGGTTCCGCTACGACGAGGTGCTCCGCAAGGAGGCACGGGCGAAACACGGGGTGCCCGAGGACGCGTTCGTCGTCGGCGGTGTGGGGCGGCTCGCGCCGGGCAAGCGCTTCGACCTGCTGCTGCGCGCGCTGGCCCTGCTGCCCGGCGACGTATGGCTGCTGCTGGTCGGTGGTGGGCCCGAGGAGACGGTGCTGCTGCGCACCGCCCGGGATCTGGGGGTCGCTAGCCGGGTGGTGCTCGCCGGCGAACGGCCGTATCTGCCCGGGCCCCGTGACGAGGCGCCCGGCCTGATCGCCCTGCTGTCCGCGATGGACGTGCTCGTCTCGCCCTCGCCGGAGGAGTCCTTCGGGCTGGCCGTGGTGGAGGCGCTGGCGGCCGGGCTGCCCGTCCTGTACTCGAGCTGTCCCGCCGTCGAGGACCGGCCGCCGGACGCGGCGCCCGGTGCGCGGCGGGTCACGGGCGGCGCCGGGGCGTACGCACGCGAGCTGCTGCGGCTGCGGTCCGCGGGACCGGGTGAGCGGACCGTCCCGGACGTCGTACGCCACTACGACATCGCGCGCACCGCGCGGGAGCTGATGGATCTGTACACGGCCGCTCTGTCCGGCTCGGACCTGGAAGTGAGTTCCTCATGACAGACAACCCCGGTGGACGTGCCCCGCTGTCCGACCGTGCGCGCGCGAAGTGGCTGCCCCTGTGGTGGTGGCTGCCGGCCGGCGCGCTGATCGGTGCCGTGGCCGGTGGCGCCTACGGTCAGTTGAGGCCGCCGCAGTACACGGCGACCAGTTCCGTCGTCGCCGTGCCCAACGGCAGGACCGACGCCGACTGCACCGACGCGCTCGGCTTCGCTCAGGCGTACGGCCGGGTGGCCAAGCAGCTCGCGGTGCTCGGGGACGCGCAGGTGTGGGCGGGTGTGCCGGTGTCGACGATGCGCGAGAGCGTGGACGTCGCGACCTCGCCGGACGCGCCGATGGTCGCGGTCTCGGCGACCTCGTCGAGCCCCGCGGAGGCGGTCGACATCGCCAACGCCGTGTCCCGCGCGCTGCTCACCCACGCGGACCACACCAAGGACGACACCGGCATCAAGCTGGAGCGTCTCTCCCGGGCCCTGAAGCCCACCGAGCCGTCGTCCGCGTCCCCGGCGCTGACCGCACTGGTGGGCGCGAGCGCCGGCGGTCTGCTGGGCGGGCTCGCGCTGCTGGCCCGGCCGCGGCGGACCGAGGACGACGACGACACGGGCCGGGCGTCGGTACCCGGCCCGGCCAACGCCGCCGACGCCCACGGGACGCTTGGATGACGGCGACGGACGGGGCGCTGTCGGTGGAGGTGTGCACCGACGGGCACACCTTCGCCGAACTGGCCGGGGACTGGGCACGCCTGTACCGGGCGTGCCCGTCGGCGACGCCGTTCCAGAGCCACGCCTGGCTGCACTCGTGGTGGCTGTCGTACGGCAGGCCGGGCGCGCTGCGGCTCGTCCTGGTGCGCCGGGGCGGTGAACTGGTGGCGGCGGCACCGCTGATGCGGGTGAGCCGGCCGCTGCCGGCGCTGGTGCCGATCGGCGGTGGCATCACCGACTTCTGCGATGTGCTCGTCGACGAGACGGTGGGCGTACCGGGCGCCGCGGCACTGGCGGACGGTCTGGCAGACCTGGCCCGGACCGCCCTCGTCGACTTCGGCGAGGTGCGGCCGGGCGGCGCGATGGAGCGGGTCTACCTGTGCTGGCGCGGGCCGCGGCACCGCACCCGCGACTCGGTGTGCCTGGACCTGCCCGCCGTGCCGATGGGCGAGCTGGTCGGACGGCTGCCGGTGGCGCGCGCCCGGCGGATCCGCAGCAAGGTGAACCAGCTCGGCCGGCTCGGCCTCGAGTGGCGCGTGGTGCCCCACGACGAGACCGAGGCCGCGCTGCGCCGGCTCCTCGAACTGCACCGGCTGCAGTGGGAGGGCAGACGGGTCTCGGCGGAGCATCTGCGGCCGAGGTTCCTGGAGCACCTGGTCCGCGCCGCGGTCCCGCTGGCCCGGACCGGGGAGGCGGCGACGACGGAGTTCGTGCTGGAGGGTTCGGTGGTGGCGGTCAACATCACGCTGCTGTCGAGGCAGTTGGCGGGGATGTACATGTACGGCTTCCATCCGCAGCTGCGGGAGCGCAGGGTGGACGTGGCGACGATGCTGCTGCACGCGGCCACCGGGCACCTGGAGTCCCCCGAGCACCGGGTGCCCGGCCAGGTGCGGACGTTGAGCCTGCTGCGCGGCGACGAGCCGTACAAGTACCGCTGGTGTCCCGAGACGGCCGTCAACCAGCGCTTCCTGCTGGCCCGGCGCCGCACCCTCCCGCTGCTGGCGGCCGCCGTCGCCGAGGATGGCGCCCGGCGACGGGCCAAGGAGGTCCTGCGACGCCGCTCCGGCCCCGCTACGGCCGATGTCGCCCCGCCCCCTGAGGACAGACGGTGAACTCGGCGCCGCCCTGGTGCTCCAGCCACTTCTCCAGGTCGACCGGCGTGCACCGGGGCAGCTCCGAGGGCTGGGCCGTGGGCTGGGCCGTGGGCGTCCGTGAGGGGGTCGACGCCGGTTTCGGGTCCTGCTCGGGTTCCGGGTCCTCCTCGGTTTTCGGTTCCTCCTCGGGCGGCGTCGGGGCGGGGACCGACGGTCCGGGTTCCGGCTGCGGCAGGACGGGCGTGGACAGCAGCAGGCGGTACAGGGCGGAGGCGCGGGGGTTGTCGGAGCACAGCCACACGCCGTGCGGGCAGTAGTCGGTGATGGTGTTGTACAGCGGCTTGTGCTGGTCCATCCAGGCCAGCATGCGCAGCATGTACCTGATGTTGTCGCCGTTGCGGAACAGGCCCCACTCGGGATACGAGATCGGCTTGCCGTGCTTGCGCGCGAAGTCCACGTGGTGCTGGAGGCCGTAGGGCTCGGACACCTGCTCGTCGAAGCTGAGGCCGCGCGGCTGGTCGTAGGCGTCCATGCCGAGGATGTCGACGACGTCGTCGCCCGGGTAGCACTCCGGCCAGGGAATCGCGTCCATGCCGCGGCTCGGGGCGAAGTCGAACCTGAACCGCTGTCCGTCGACCGAGCGCATCACGTCGACGACGCGTCGCCAGTACCGCTTCCAGCTGTCCGGGTCGGGGCCGCAGCGGTGGGTGTAGGTGATGCCGTTCATCTCCCAGCCGAGCACGATGACCGTGTCCGGCACGCCCAGGTCGACCAGCCGCTCGGCCAGCACCTCGAAGTGCTCGTCGAACGCGCCGGCCGCGGCGCGGCGCAGCAGCTTGCGGACGGTCGCGTCGGGGAGGTTCTGCTCGTTGCGTTCCATCATCGGCACGTTGAGCACGAGCATCCGGTCGGCCTTCGCGCGCCGCCACTTGGCCCAGTCGTCGAGGAAGCCGTGCGCGCCCTCGATGTTGTCCCACAGGTCCCCCGGCAGATAGGTGTGCCCCACGCGTGGCTCCTGACCGCCCAGCCAGCGGGTGAGCTCCCGCATGCGCTTCACTCCGGTGGGCCCGTAGTGCAGATACGCGCCGAACGCGGGGCCCCGGGTGGGGGCGCCCTGTGGGGAGTGCGTGCCGCCGGGAGGTGCCGGGGTCGCCGTGGCCGCCTGCGTGGGGCGCCGCGGGTCGGGGTGGGACGCGGTGTCGGCCCCGAAGGCCGTGCCGGGGGCGAGGGCCGCCGCGGCGATCGTCAAGGCGGTGAGGAACGCCAGCCCTCTGGGGGTGGACCGGCGACGGTCGGGGGCCATGCGTCCTCCTCGGTGCGCGCCTCGGTGCGCTCCTCTCATGTAGTGATACGTAGTCATATCCGCGTCCGGCGCACCATCCGAGTGCGGCCGAACGGGCCGCCGGCTGCGGGTCGTCAGCTGCGATACAGCGTCTCGATCTCGTCCGCGTACGCCGTCGTCACCGCGTGCCGTTTGAGCTTCAGGGACGGGGTGAGCATGCCGTTGTCCTCGTTGAACTCGCCCTCGACCAGGACGAACGCGCGGATCGACTCGGCCCGGGAGACGGCCTCGTTGGCGTAGTCGACCGCCTTCTGGACGTCGGCGCGCATGCGGGGGTCCCGGATCACCTCGGGCAGCGGGGTGTCGGCGGGCATCCCGCGTACGGCGAGCCAGTGTGCGACGGCGTCCGGGTCGAGGGTGACCAGGGCGCCGATGAAGGGCCGGTTGTCGCCGACGACGAGGCACTGGCCGATCGGTGAGCGGCTGCGCAGACGGTCCTCCAGAACGGCCGGGGAGACGTTCTTGCCGCCGGAGGTGACGAGGATGTCCTTCTTGCGGCCAGTGATGGTGAGGTAGCCGTCCTCGTCCAGGGCGCCGAGGTCGCCGGTGGCGAACCAGTCGTCCTGGAGCACGGCGTCCGTGGCGGCCGGGTTGTTCCAGTACGAGCCGAAGACGATGCCACCCTTGATGAGGACCTCGCCGTCGTCGGCGATGCGGACGGCCGTGCCGGGGACGGGCCGGCCGACGGTGCCCGGACGGGGTTTCAGGGGCGGGACGATGGTGGCGGCGGCCGTCGTCTCCGTCAGACCGTAGCCCTCGTAGACGATGATGCCGGCGGCGTAGAAGAACAGGTTGAGGTTGCGGTCGAGGGGGGAGCCGCCGCTGATGGCGTAGCTCATGCGGCCGCCGAGTTCCTTGCGGACGCGGCGGTAGACGAGAAGGTCGTACAGGGCCCAGGCGGCGTAGAGGCCGGGGCCGGGGCCCTTGCGGGTGCCGAGGAACTTGTGCAGGTAGGCCTCGCCGAAGCGGACGGCGATGCGGTCGGCGCGGTCGAAGGAGGCGGCGCGGCCCATCTTCTCGGCGGTCGCCCGGCCGGTGTCGTGGATCTTCTCGAAGAGGTACGGGACGCCGACGAGGAACGTGGGGCGGAACTCCTTGAGGGCCGGGCGGAGTTCTTCGGGCTTGATGCTGGGGCAGTGGCCGATCTCTATGCGGGCCATCAGACAGGCGATCTGGAGGCTGCGGCCGAGGATGTGGGCGAGGGGGAGGAAGAGGAGGGTCGAGGCGGTCTGGTGGGTGACCTCCTTGAAGATCGGGTGCAGCAGTTCGACCGTGTTGGCGGCCTCGGCGTGGAGGTTGGCGTGGGTGAGGACGCAGCCCTTCGGTCTGCCGGTGGTGCCGGAGGTGTAGCAGACGGTGGCGATGGTGTCGGGGGTGAGGGCCGCGCGGCGCTTGGTGACGTCTTCGTCGGGGAGGTGGCGGCCGAGGGTGGTGAGGGCCTGGAGGGCTTGGGCGGCTTCTTCGCCCTCCAACTGCCATGTTCGAGGGCGCTGTTGATGACCGGCGGTGGCTGTGGTGACCGTCTCGGTGTTCTCTTCCGTCTCGGTTATGACGTAGTGGGCGCCCGAGTCGCGGACTATCCATTCGACCTGGTCGGCGGAGGAGGTGGCGTAGATCGGGATGGTCTGGCCGCCGGCCGCCCAGATGGCGAAGTCGAGGACGGTCCACTCGTAGCGGGTGCGGGACATGACGGCCACGCGACCGCCGGGTTCGAGACCGGCGGCGATCAGGCCCTTGGCGACGGCGGTGACTTCGCGGGCGAAGTCGGCGGCGGTGATCGGCTGCCAGGCGCTGCCGCTCCGGGGGCGCCGGAGGACGACGGCGGTGGGGTCCTCGGCGGCGTTGGTGAAGGGCAGGTCGGCGATGCTGCCGGTGGTGGGGTGGGGGGCGAGGGGTGCGGTCCGGGCCTCGCGGACCACGCCGTGCTCGTCCTTGACGATCTCGACCCTGGCGCGGTCCATCAGGTCGGTGCGCTGCTTCGCCCGCTTCAGATCCTTGCGTACGCCCATGTCGGCTCCCGGTGCCAGTTGGACTTACTGGGGAGTCAACTTACTCGTGCGTAGCTGGGGGTCAATGCCTGCGGCGGCCTGTGCGGGTGGGGTGGGGGTGCGCGTAGCGCCGACGGTTTGGTGGGTGGGTCGGGGCCGTGCCGGGGGGTGTCCGTCCTCGGTCGGGCGGTTGCCGTCGGGCAGAGAGGTGCTGTTCGTTGACGCCCGCCGCTGCGGGCGGACACCCCCCGGCACGTCCCCTTGCCGCCGTACGCGACTGCCGGCCGGTGGGGGCTACGCGCCCCAACTATCCGCTGGGGGCACTTCTCGACGCCCGTCCAGGCACTCCCAGCCCGTCCGGCGTTTGAGGACGAGGCCCCTTCAGGGCCGACGGGGGTCCAGGGGGCGGAGCCCCCTGGTGGGGGCGTCAGGTCTGGGACGACAGGGTGTTGGCCTGCTGGATCGCGTTGGCCAGGTTGTGTACCTCCTTGTCCTCCGTCCTCGTCGCCAA
Source organism: Streptomyces sp. NPDC111802 (assembly GCF_055634335.1). Taxonomy (NCBI): domain Bacteria; kingdom Bacillati; phylum Actinomycetota; class Actinomycetes; order Kitasatosporales; family Streptomycetaceae; genus Streptomyces; species Streptomyces sp. NPDC111802. The sequence continues at coordinate 27,732 of NZ_JBVKCZ010000006.1, forward strand.
CTCACGGGCCCGGTCGGCCAGTTGGGGAAGAGGTGACGCTCCGGGAAGGGCCGTCCAGGTGTCCGCCCCTCGTCGCAGCGCGTCGGCGAAGTACGCCGCCGTGGCCGTGACCTGGAAGCGGGGGCTCGCGGCCCAGACGGAGGGCTGGAGGGAGCCGGTCTCCAGACGCCCCGACTCCTCGTGCGGCGCCCGCGTCCCGGGGTCCAGCCAGCGGACGCTCGCCGTGGCGAGGTGCCCCTCGGTGCCGGGCCGGGTGTGGACGGCGTAGAGGGCGGTCACCGTATGGCCGGGACCGACCTCGCCGCCGTCGACGCTGTCGTCGCGGAAGTCGTCGTCGGCCACCTCACGGTTGTCGTAGCCGATGAGGCGGAAGTCGGACACCGTCGCCGGGTCGAAGGCGATCTGGGCCTTGGCGTCACGGGCGGTCAGGTCGATGTTGCGCGGAAGGTCGTCGCAGAAGAGCTCACGGGCCTCGTCGGACGTCGAGACGTACGCCGTGTGGCCGTCGCCCCGGTCCGCGAGGCGTTCCATCAGGGCATCGCCGTAGTCGCTGCCGACGCCCACCCCGAAGAGGGTGATGCCGTGCTCGCGGCGTTCGGACGCGATGCGTTCGAGGATGGTGTCCGGGTCGGTGTCGCCGGTGTTGGCGAGGGCGTCGGAGATCAGTACGACGCGGTTCGTGGCGCCCTCGCGGAGGCCCTCCACGGCCGTTTCATAGCCCCTCTCCACGCCTGCGCCGAGGTTGGTCGAGTCCGTGGGCTCCAGGGTGGCGGTCGCTTCGTGGATCTCCTCCCGGTGGCCGCCCACACGGGTCATCGGCAGGACCCGCTCCGCCTCGTCGCTGAAGGTGACGATCGCCACCGAGTCGTCGTCGCCCAACCGGTTCGTCATCACGTCGAGGGCATCCTTGGCCAGGTCGAGGCGGCCCGGTTCGGCCATGGAGCCCGAGATGTCGATGACGAAGGTGAGGGCCGCGGGCGGGCGTTCGCCGGCGGGTGGGGCGGGGCGGGTGGCCAGGCCCACGCGGACCAGGGACCAGTTCTCGTCCGCGGTGCGGGCGCCGTCGACCGTGACGGAGAAGCCGTTGCCGTCGGGGCGGTCGTAGTCCTGGCGGAAGCTGTTGACGAACTCCTCGGGGCGGACCGTCGAGGGGTCCGGCAGGCGGCCCTCGGCGAGGGTGCGGCGGGCGTAGCCGTAGGAGGCGGTGTCGACGTCGAGGGCGAAGGTGGAGAGGTGGTCGGGGGCCGGCGCGAACTCGCGGGACTCCGAGTCGCCGTCCGTGTTCTTGTGTTCGTCCGTGCCGTCGTTGTAGTCGGGGGCCGGGAGGCCGCCGGTGGGGTAGGTGCTGTTGTCCGCGTTGGAACCCCCGCTGTCCCCCGCGCCGCAGCCCGTGAGCAGCAGGCCCGCCGCCGCGGTGAGTGCGAGGAGCCCTCGTATTCGGTGTCGCTCCATCTTCCGTGCCCCCTTGGTCCGTTGACGTCGGCTTTCTGTGACTGTGACGGGCCGGGGGGCCGGAACGTGCGTTACGGAGCGTTGCGGATGCGTCTCGAAGAGGGCACGGGGACCGCCCGTCGAGACCGGTGCGTGATCTTCCGGTGACCTATGACACGACGTCCTTGCGGGCGAAACCGCGGAAGGCCAGCGCGAACAGGACCAGGGCGTACGTTACGGAAATCGCCGTGCCCTGGATCATGCCGGACCACTCGGGAGTGGGCTGTACGGCGTCCGCCCACGCGAACTGCCAGTGCGCGGGCAGGAAGTGACGCCAGTCGCCGAGCGCCGTCACCGCGTCGAGGACGTTGCCGACGATGGTCAGACCCACCGCGCCGCCGACCGCGCCGAGCGGGGCGTCGGTCTTGGTCGACAGCCAGAACGCCAGTCCCGCGGTGACCAGTTGGGACACGAAGATGTACGCCACCACTACCAGCAGGCGTTGCGCCGCCGTTCCCGTGTCCAGCGAGCCGCCGGTCGGGATCTGCAAGGGGCCCCAGCCGTACGCCGCCGTACCGACGGCCAGCGCCACCAGCGGCAGCAGCACCATCGCGGCCAGGCTGAGGCCCAGCGCGACCACGAGCTTGGACCACAGCAGACGCATCCGGGGCACGGGCGCCGCGAGGAGGTAGCGCAGGGAGGACCAGCTGGCCTCCGACGCCACCGTGTCCCCGCAGAACAGCGCCACGGGGATCACCAGCAGGAAGCCCGCGGAGACGAACAGGTTGACGGCGGCGAAGTTCGCGCCGGACGCCGTGGCCGTGTCCATCAGGGTGATCCGGTTGCCGCCGGCGTCCGGCTCGCCGCCGATCGCGAACGCGGCGACGAGGACGAACGGCAGCACGGCCAGGATGCCGAACATCACCAGCGTGCGGCGCCGCTTCAGCTGGCGGACCAGCTCGACGCGCAGGGGCAGCGTACTGCCCGCCCGGTAGCCGGAGGCGACCTCGGTGCGCTCGGTGAGCGTGCTCATGCGGAGCCTCCGATCAGGGTGAGGAAGGCGTCTTCCAGGCGGCGGTGCGGGCCGACCGCCTGGACGGGCACTTCGAGGCGGACCAGTTCGGCGACCAGGCGCGCCGCGCTGCCGTCCGGGTCGAGGCGGACGAGCAGTCCGTCGTCGGTGCGTACCGCCGAGGCCACGCCCGGCAAAGCGGCGACCTTCTCGACGACCGGCTCCTCCACGGACGCGGCCGTGCCGACGAGCAGTGTGTCGCCCGAGCCGATGATCTCGTGGACCGGGCCGGCCTGCACCAGGCGGCCGCGGTCCATCACCACGAGGTGGGTGCAGGACTGCTCGACCTCCGCCAGGAGATGGCTGGAGACGATCACCGTGCGGCCGGCGGCGGCGTAGCGGATCATCACCTGGCGCATCTCGCGGATCTGGGGCGGATCGAGGCCGTTGGTCGGTTCGTCGAGGATGAGGAGGTCCGGCATTCCCAGCATGGCCTGGGCGATGGCCAGGCGCTGGCGCATGCCCTGGGAGTACGTGCGCACCGCGCGGGCCAGTGCGTCGCCGAGGCCGGCGATCTCCAGCGCCTCGTCGAGGTGGGCGTCCTCGGCCGGGCGGCCGGTGGCCTGCCAGTACAGCTCCAGGTTCTCCCGGCCGGAGAGGTGCGGCAGGAAGCCCGCGCCCTCGACGAAGGCGCCGACCCGGGAGAGGACGGGCGCGCCGGGGCGGATGGCGTGGCCGAAGACGCGGATCTCACCGGCGTCCGGCTTGATCAGGCCCATCAGCATGCGGAGTGTCGTGGTCTTGCCCGCGCCGTTGGGGCCCAGGAGGCCGAGGACCTGGCCCTTCTCCACGCGGAAGGACAGGTCCCGTACCGCGTAACGGTCCTCCGAACCCGCGTACCGCTTGCTCAGGTCGGTGATCTGGAGCGGCACTTCGGCCAGTTCGGGGTCGGGCGCGGGGGTGGCGGTGCGGCGGCGGGCCGTCAGCAGCAGGGCCAGGGCGATCGCCGCGCTCGTGACCGGCAGCCACCACACCCAGGACGGCAGCGGGGCGGCGGCGGTGCTCACGCCGGGGGCCGTCGGGACCGTCAGGTCGCCCTTCAGGGAGACGGTGTACGTCGCCGGGGCGGCCGGCGAGGCGTAGCCGAGGTCGGTGGAGGAGACGACCAGGCGCAGACGGTGGCCGCTCTCGATGTCGTGGTCGATGGCGGGGAGCGTGATCGTCACGTCCTTGCCGGCCTTGGCGTCCTCGACGCGCAAGGGTGTGACCAGCTGGGACGGCAGCACCTGCTGGGTGCCGTCGGGGCCGACGTCGTAGACCTTGGCGAAGACCACCGCGTCCTCGCTGGTCGACTTCACATGGACGGTCGCCTTCGGGGAGCCGGTGATGCGCAGGTTGTCGGTGACCGGCGCCGACTCGAAGGCGGCGAACTGGCCCGGGAAGTCCAGGGACACTCCGACGCCGAGCGAGGACAGCTGGGCCAGGCCGCCGGAGCCGCCGAGGCCGGGCAGGGCCGAGACCGCGGGCGGGCTGGCACCGGCCGGGTTGGCGAAGCTCTGCTCGCCGCCGGTGAGGCGGAAGGACTTCGGGCCGCTCTCCAGGCCGGGGTAGGAGTCCGCGCTCGCGCCCCGCAGCAGAGCCTGGCCGTCGGTGGAGTCGACGCCTCCGGTACGCGTGACACGGAAGGCGGGGCCTGTGTCGGCGCCCTTGTCGTCCTTGAGGTAGCGGTCGAACCAGGACTGGACCCGGGCCTGGATCCGGCCCGTCTCCATGTCGCCGCCGTCATGGCCGCCGGCGATCCAGTCGACGTCGACCGGGGCGCCGTTGGCACGGATCGCCTTCGCGGCCCGGTCGGCCTGGCCGAGCGGGAAGAGGGAGTCGGACTGACCCTGCATCAGGAGGGTGGGGACCTTGATCCGGTCGCCGACGGCGGACGGTGAGCGCTCCTCCAGCATGCTGCGGGCCTGCGCGTCCGGGGTGCCGGACTCGGCGACCCGGTCGTACATCGCGCAGATCTGGTTCTCGAACTTGTCGCAGCCGCCGGCCGAGTTGACGAAGATGCCCGCCCAGAGCTTCTTGAACACGCCGTTCGGGAAGAGGGCGTCCGCGAGGTTCCAGTAGGTGATCGCCGGGGCGATGGCGTCCACGCGGTCGTCGTATCCGGCGGCCAGCAGGGAGATCGCGCCGCCGTAGGAGCCACCGGCCATGCCGACGCGCGGGTCGCCGGCCTTGTCGAGCTCCACCTGGGGCTGCTTCGCCAGCCAGTCCAGCAGCCGGGAGACGTCGGCGACCTCGCCCTCGGGGTCGTTCAGCCCGACCTCGCCGGTGGACCGCCCGAAGCCGCGGGCCGACCAGGTCAGGACGGCATACCCGTCCCGGGCCAGGTCCTCGGCCTGCTGCCGTACGTCGTCCTTGCTGCCGCCGAAGCCGTGCGCGAGCAGGACGGCTGGGCGGCGGCCGCCGGATCCCGCCGTGAAGTACGAGGTGTCGATGCGCACCCCGTCGCCCATGTCCAACACCCGGTCGGTGCTGCGCACCGGCGGCGCGTCGTCGTCGGCGACGGCCGTCCATGTACCGGCGCCGGCGAGGACGACGGCCGCGGCCGCGGCGGCGATCCACCGTCGCGGCCCGCGGACGCGCCCTCGCAGTCCGGGCAGTCGAAGATCCATGCGTCAACGGTACGGGGTGAACCTGTCGGCACGTTATCGACCGAAGTCTGAATCCCGGGGCCTTCTGTGGGGGTACGGCGGGGGATTTGTCTACCGCGTTCGTGGTACGGCGGTGAGAGCTCGGGCGGTCTGTTGTCGGCCGACCGCAGGTTCGCGGTGTGGTTGATCGCGCAGATCCCCGCGCCCCTTTGGGCGCTCAGGCCTCCGGGATCGATACCAACCAGCGTGTTTCCCCACGGGGGCGGAGGTACAGCGCCCAGTACAGGGTCGCGACCGCCGTGATGCCACCCGTCCAGAGCAGATAGCTCGTCTCCTGCCGGCTCAGGATGTACGCGAGGACCACGATCAGCAGGACCGGCACCGCGGGCCACAGCGGCATCCGCCATGCCGGGGTGTGCTCGTGGGCGCCGCGGCGGGCCGCCAGCGCGGCGATCGCGACGAGCAGGTACATGCCGGTCACCGAGACGCCCGTGACGCCGTACAGGGTGTCGAGATCTACGAAGCACAGGGCCGCTCCTGGCACGCCGACCGCGAGGGTGGCGACCCAAGGGGATCCGAAGCGGCCGAGCTTGGCGAGGACGTCGTTCACCGGCTCGGGCCAGGCCTTGTCGCGGGCCGAGGCGAACAGTACGCGGGAGTTCTGGATGACCATGACGATGCCCGCGTTGATGATCGCGAGGGCCACGCAGAGGCTGACGAAGGTGCCGACGGCGGAGTTGGACCAGGCGGTGACCATGGCGGAGATGTCACCGCCGGTGAGTTCCTCCACGTTCGACGCGCCCAGGGTGATGGCGGCGACCGGGACCAGGATGATCACGGTGGAGATGGCGAGGGTGGCAAGGACCGTGCGGGCGACGTTGCGGCGCGGGTTCTCCAATTCCTCGGAGAGGTAGACGGCGGTCGAGAAGCCCTGGGTGACGAAGAGGGCGATGGCGAGCCCGGAGACGATCAGCAGGGCCGTCACGGTGTCCGTACGGCCGTCCGCGCCGGCCACCTCCATCGAGACCAGGCTCGCGGGGCCGCGCTCGGCGTGGGCGAAGCCCAGCACCGCCACCACGGCCGCGGCGATGACCTCAAGGACCAGGAAGACGCCGGTGATCCAGGCGTTGGCGCGCAGGTCGAGCAGGCCGGCGAGGGTGGCGAGCAGCATGACGCCGGCGCCGGTCATGGCCGGGTCGAGGTGGACGATCGGGGCGAGGTAGTCGGCGGTGCCCATCGCGATCACCGGCGGGACGATCATGACGACCAGCAGGGACAGCACGAAGACGAGCCAGCCCGTAAGCCGTCCGGCCAGCGTGGACACCATGGCGTACTCGCCGCCGGCGCTGGGGATGAGGGTGCCCAGCTCCGAGTAGCAGAACGCCACGGCGACGCACAGCAGGGAGCCGATGGCGATGGTGAGGGCGGTGGCGGTGCCGAGCGAGCCGAACAGGTCGGGGACGACCACGAACAGCGTGGAGGCGGGCGTCACGCAGGAGAGCGTGAGCAGGGTGCCGCCGATCACGCCGATCGAGCGCTTGAGCTTCTTGGGGCCGTCCGACGCCTCGACTGCGGCGCCCTCGACGGGGGTGAGGGTGTCGGTCACGAGGGGGATGCAACATCGACGGAAACCGTCGCGTCAATGGGTGTTCACCTACGAAATCCGTGGCCGTAGATCGCCTTTTCGCGCGTTAGCGTTGCGTGAAGGCTTGGAGCACAGCGGCTTCGGGGGGTTGCGGGAACCGCAGCGCGCGCCCGCAAAAAAATGGGGCCGTCCGCGATGCGGACGGCCCCGGGACGCTCGGTGTCAGTGGTTGCGCGGGAACCCGAGATCGACGCCGATCGGCGCGTCGGCCGGGTCGGGCCAGCGGGTGGTGACGACCTTGCCGCGGGTGTAGAAGTGCGTGCCGTCGTTGCCGTAGATGTGGTGGTCGCCGAAGAGGGAGTCCTTCCAGCCGCCGAAGCTGTGGTAGCCGACGGGGACCGGGATCGGGACGTTCACGCCGACCATGCCGGCCTCGATCTCCAGCTGGAAGCGGCGGGCGGCGCCGCCGTCCCGGGTGAAGATCGCGGTGCCGTTGCCGAACGGCGAGCTGTTGATCAGCGCCACGCCGTCCTCGTAGGTCTCGGCGCGCAGCACGCACAGGACCGGGCCGAAGATCTCGTCCTGGTACGCCTTCGCGGTGGTCGGTACCTTGTCGAGCAGGGAGATGCCGATCCAGTGGCCGTCCTCGAAGCCGTCGACCGTGTACCCGGTGCCGTCGAGCACGACCTCGCAGCCCTCGGCCGCGGCGCCCTCGACATAGGACGCCACCTTGTCGCGGTGCACGGCGGTGATCAGCGGACCCATCTCGGACGTCGGGTCATTGCCGGGGCCGATCTTGATCTTCTCGGCGCGCTCGCGGATCTTCTCCACCAGCTCGTCGCCGATCGAGCCGACCGCGACGACGGCGGAGATGGCCATGCAGCGCTCGCCGGCCGAGCCGTAGGCGGCCGACACGGCGGCGTCGGCGGCCGCGTCCAGGTCGGCGTCCGGGAGGACCAGCATGTGGTTCTTGGCGCCGCCCAGGGCCTGGACGCGCTTGTGGTTCGCGGACGCGGTGGTGTGGATGTAGCGCGCGATCGGGGTCGAGCCGACGAAGGAGACGGCCTTGACGTCCGGGTGCTCCAGGAGGCGGTCCACGGCCACCTTGTCGCCGTGCACGACGTTGAAGACGCCGTCCGGCAGGCCGGCCTCGGCCAGCAGCTCGGCGATCTTGATCGAGGCCGACGGGTCCTTCTCGCTCGGCTTGAGCACGAAGGTGTTGCCGCACGCGATGGCCATGGGGAACATCCACATCGGCACCATCGCCGGGAAGTTGAACGGCGTGATGCCCGCGACGACGCCCAGCGGCTGCCGGATCGAGGAGACGTCCACGCGGCTCGCGACCTGCGTCGACAGCTCGCCCTTCAGCTGCACGCTGATGCCACAGGCCAGGTCGACGATCTCCAGGCCGCGCGCCACCTCACCGAGGGCGTCCGAGTGCACCTTGCCGTGCTCGGCGGTGATCAGCTCGGCGATCTCGTCCCGGTTGGCGTCCAGCAGGGCGCGGAACTTGAACAGGATCGAGGTGCGCTGGGCCAGCGAGGACTGGCCCCAGGTCAGGTACGACTCCTTGGCGGCGGCGACCGCGGCGTCCACCTCCTCGACGGAGGCGAACGCGACCTTCGTGGTGACCGCGCCGGTCGCCGGGTCGGTGACCGGCCCGTATGTGCCCGACGCGCCTTCGGCGGTCTTGCCGCCGATCCAGTGGTTGACGATCTTCGTCATGCCCGGTAACTCCTTCAAAGATGGCGGCGTCGGGTCGAGACGTGCCGTTCGTACAGCTCACGTGCCTTGACCGCCGACGGTCGGGTCGCGGTCTCGGCCACGGGAACATCCCACCAGGCCTGCGCGGGCGGCGCGCCCGACACTGTGTCTGCCGTTTGGGTCTCGACGTAGACACATGTGGGAGTGTCGGCGGCACGGGCCTCGACGAGCGCCTCACGAAGACCACCCACGGTCTTCGCGCGCAGCACCCGCATGCCCAGGCTGGCCGCGTTGGCGGCCAGGTCGACGGGGAGCGGGGGACCCGAGAACGTGCCGTCCTCCGCACGGAAGCGGTACGCCGTGCCGAAGCGCTCGGCACCCGTCTCAGCCGACAGGCCGCCGATGGACGCGTACCCGTGGTTCTGCACGAGCAACACCTTGATCGCGACGCCCTGCTGCACGGCGGTCACGATCTCCGTCGGCATCATCAGATACGTGCCGTCGCCCACCAGCGCCCACACGTTGCGCTCGGGTGCGGCCAGCTTCACGCCGAGCGCGGCCGGGATCTCGTAGCCCATGCAGGAGTAGCCGTACTCCAGGTGGTACTGGTCCCGCGAGCGCGCCCGCCACAGCTTGTGCAGATCGCCGGGGAGGGAGCCGGCCGCGTTGATGATGATGTCGCTCTCGTCCACCAGAGCGTCCAGGGCCCCGATGACCTGCGGCTGTGTCGGCCGTACGTCGATCTCCTCGGCCTCGAAGCAGGCGTCGACGCGCTGCTCCCAGCGTTCCTTGTCCTCGGTGTACTCGGTGCGGTAGCCGTCGGACACCCGGTACGCGTGCATGTCCAGGGCCTCGGTCAGCTCCTGCAGGCCGCTGCGGGCGTCCGCGATCAGCGGCATACCGGCGAGCTTGTGGCCGTCGTAGGGCGCGATGTTGAGGTTGAGGAAGCGGACTGCGGGGTCGGCGAAGAGGGTGCCGGAGGCGGTGGTGAAGTCGGTGTACCTGGTCCCCACGCCGATGACCAGGTCGGCGGTGCGGGCGAGTTCGTCGGCGGTGGCGGTGCCGGTGTGGCCGATCCCGCCGACGTCCTGGGGGTGGTCGAAGCGCAGGGAGCCCTTGCCGGCCTGGGTGGAGGCGACGGGGATGCGGGTGACCTCAGCGAACTCCGCGAGGGCCTCCTCGGCGCGGCTGTGGTGGACGCCGCCGCCCGCGATGACCAGCGGCCTGCGGGCGGACCTGATCGCCGTCACCGCCTCGGCGAGTTCGGTCGGGTCGGCGCCCGGGCGGCGGACCACCCAGGTGCGCTCGGCGAAGAAGTCGTCCGGCCAGTCGTACGCCTCCGCCTGCACGTCCTGCGGAAGCGCCAGCGTCACGGCACCGGTCTCGACGGGGTCGGTGAGGACCCGCATGGCCTGGAGAGCCGAGGGAATCAGGGCTTCCGGACGCGTGATCCGGTCGAAGTACCTCGACACCGGGCGCAGACAGTCGTTGACCGACACATCGCCGGCGTACGGCACTTCGAGCTGCTGGAGGACCGGGTCGGCGGGGCGGGCGGCGAAGACGTCGCCGGGGAGGAGCAGGACCGGGAGGTGGTTGACGGTGGCGAGGGCGGCGCCGGTGACGAGGTTGGTCGCGCCGGGGCCGATGGACGTGGTGACCGCGTGGGTGCGGAGGCGGTTCGACTGGCGGGCGTAACCGACCGCCGCGTGCACCATCGACTGTTCGTTGCGGCCCTGGTGGTACGGCATCTCGTCGGCGTACTCGACGAGCGCCTGCCCGATCCCGGCGACGTTGCCGTGGCCGAAGATGCCCCAGGTGGCGCCGATCAGGCGCTGGCGTACGCCGTCGCGCTCGGTGTACTGGGCGGACAGGAAGCGGACGAGCGCCTGTGCGACCGTGAGCCTCGTCGTTGAGGTCATCGGTACCCCTCTGTGCTCTCTACGTGGTCCGGATGGAAGCAGATCCGCCACTGTCTGGTCTCGCCCGGACCCGCCATGACATTGAGGTAGTACATGTCGTGGCCTGGCTGGGCGATCGACGGGCCGTGCCATCCGTCGGGGACGAGGACGGCGTCGCCGGTGCGGACCTCCGCGAGGTCGTCGGATCCGCCCTCACGCGAGGGGAATACGCGCTGATGGCCGAAACCGTTCGGGCCGTCGATCTCGAAGTAGTAGATCTCCTCCAGCTCGGACTCCTCGCCGGGCCGCGTCGCGTCGTGCTTGTGCGGCGGGTAGGAGGACCAGTTGCCGCCGGGGGTGATCACTTCGACGGCGATGAGCTTGTCGCAGTCGCAGTCGCAGTCACAGGCGTCGGCGGAGGCGAAGTTGCGCGCATGGCGCAGGCAGCCGCCACTGCCGCGCACCTCGACGGGGACCTCCGGCGCGGGGCCGTAGCGGGCGGGGAGTCTTCGCTCGCACTTCGCTCCTGCCAAAGCAAAGCGGCCACCCGCGCCGGAGGCGATCTGTGCGTCGGCGCTCCGCTGGGGGTGCCGACGGGGAACTACGGGACGTGCGTGTACGGGACGCTCGTGTAGTGGCCGAGGGTCGGCACAGGCTTGTGGCCCTGCGCGGCGGGACGTACGGCTCGTGGTCATGGGGCCTCACAGCAGTCCTACGGCGGTGTCGACGGCGGCGGCCACGTCCCCGTCCGCCGGGTAGAGCAACGAGCGGCCCACCACGAGGCCCCGCACGGTGGGCAGTTGCAGCGCGCCGCGCCACTTCTCGTACGCCCCGTCCTGATCGTCGCCGACCTCGCCGCCGAGCAGCACGGCCGGCAGCGTGGAGGTCTGCATGACCTCGGCCATGTCGTCGGGGTTCTCGGTGACCGGGAGCTTCAGCCAGGTGTAGGCCGAGGTGCCGCCGAGGCCTGAGGCGATGGCGATGGACTTGGTGACGGCCTCGGCGGACAGGTCGTTGACGACCTTGCCCTCGGGGGTGCGCCGGCTGAGGAACGGCTCGACGAAGACCGGGAGCCGGCGGGCGGCCATCTCGTCGATCGCGCGGGCGGTGGACTCCAGCGTGGTGAGGGAGCCCGGGTCGTCGTAGTCGACGCGCAGGAGCAGCTTGCCGGCGTCGAAGCGCAGCCGCTCGATGTCCTCGGCGCGGTGGCCGGTGAAGCGGTCGTCGAGCTCGAAGCTCGCGCCCTGGAGGCCGCCGCGGTTCATCGAACCCATGACGACCTTGCCGTCGAGCGCGCCGAGCAGCAGGAGGTCGTCGAGGATGTCGGCGGTGGCGAGGACGCCGTCCACGCCGGGGCGGGAGAGCGCCAGGCAGAGACGTTCGAGCAGGTCGGCGCGGTTGGCCATGGCGAGCTTGCGGTCGCCGACGCCGAGGGCGCCGCGGGCCGGGTGGTCGGCGGCGACGATCATCAGGCGGCCGCTGTCGTCGAGGAGAGGCCTGCGCCTGCGGTCGGCCGCGGCCTCCGCGACCGCCTCGGGGCGCTGGGTGCGCAGCCGGACCAGTTCCGCGATGTCCACGGTCACGGGGCGGCTCGTTTCGCGGGCCTCGCGGGCCTCGCGGGTCTCGCCGGTCTCGCGGGCTTCGGCGTTCACTTGACGGCCCCCGCGGCGATCGCGGCCTCGATCTCCTGCGGTGTCGGCATCGCGGAGGAGCACTCCAGGCGGGAGGCGACGATGGCGCCGGCGGCGTTGGCGTGCCGCATGATCTTCTCCAGTTCCCAGCCTTCGAGCAGCCCGTGGCAGAGGGAGCCGCCGAAGGCGTCGCCCGCGCCGAGGCCGTTGAGGACGTTCACGGGCAGCGGCGGGACCTCGGCCTGGTCGCCCTTGCTGTTGACGGCGAGAACACCCTTGGGGCCCTGCTTGACGACCGCGATCTCGACACCTGCGTCGAGAAGCGCGCGGGCGGCGGCGTGCGGCTCGCGGACACCGGTCGCGACCTCCACCTCGTCGAGGTTGCCGACGGCGACGGTGGTGTGCTTGAGCGCCTCCGCGTAGAAGGGGCGAGCGGCGTCGGGCCCACGGCTGTCGCCGCTGCTGTCGCCGTTCCAGAACATGGGGCGCCAGTCGAGGTCGAAGACCGTGATGCCGGACCTGGCGCGGTGGGCGAGGGCCGCGAGCGTCGCCGTGCGGCTGGGCTCCTCGCTCAGGCCGGTGCCGGTGACCCAGAAGATCCGGGCGTCGCGGATGGCGTCCAGGTCGAGCTCGTGGGCGTCGATCTCCAGGTCCGGGGCCTTGGGCCGGCGGTAGAAGTACAGCGGGAAGTCGTCTGGCGGGAAGACCTCGCAGAAGGTGACCGGGGTGGGCAGACCCGGGACCGGGGTGACCCAGCGGTCGTCGACGCCGAAGCCCTGGAGGGCCTCGTGGAGATAGGTACCGAAGGGGTCGTCGCCGGTGCGGGTGATCACCGCGGTTCGCCGTCCCAGGCGGGCGGCGGCGACCGCGACGTTCGTCGCCGAGCCGCCGAGGAACTTGCCGAAGGACGTGACCTGCGGCAGTGGGACGCCGGTCTGCAGGGGGTAGAGGTCCACTCCGATCCGCCCCATGGTGATCAGGTCGTACGCCATCGGCTTCCCTCTGTCTCCCTTGTCGCGGCTCTTGGGCCGACGGTGTGCATCGGCTCTCCCCGGCTTTGTAGCCCTGGTGGGGGAGGCCTGTCAATGTTTTGTCCAGACATTCGAACCAAGGCCGTTTGTCGCGTGCAGGTCGTGGGGGCTGGTCGCGCAGTTCCCCGCGCCCTTCAGGGCGTTGCAGATGGGTGGTGGAGCCGGTGGGCCGGGCCCGGCGCAGCAGCTCCGGGCCACCGTTGCGTCGACTGCGTCGGCGACGGTTGTCAACGCGCCGCGCCCTTACGCCCACGTGCGCCTTTGCGTCACCTCTGTCACAAGCGCACCTTTCACGTCACACATGTCCCAAGTACGCGGGTCGCGTGTCACACCCGGCGCACAGGCCCTGTCCTCTGCTCACTCCACCTCGTTCACGGAGCACAGGCTTTGTGATCGCCAGCGCAGCGCACGGTCCCCCCGACGACCAGCCCCCGGTCGCCGCCGCGGCGCGCGCGGGGAGGTGCAAGTGATGACCGACCGAAGGCTCTGGTCCTACAAGGAGATCGCCGCGCACATCAAGGTGCAGCCGGACACCGTACGGTCCTACCGCAAGCACGGGCTGCTGCCGCCGCCCGACCATGTGGAGAGCGGCAAGCCCTTCTGGTACGCGGACACCGTGCGGGCCTGGGTGGCGTCCCGGCCGGGCAACCGAGGTCGCAGATCGGACTGACCTCCCGGAAAACCAGCTGTGCCCCACCTTTGACGTGGGGCACAGTCGCTCCATGAGCGACTTCTCCGTGAAACCCGTACTCCGCGGCGAGAGGGCGCTCTTGCGTCCCTTCGCGGAGGAGGACGTGCCCGTGATGGCGCGGATCCTGTCCGACCCCGAGGTGGTTCGGCTCACCGGCAGTCCCGAGGAGGAGTTCGGGCTGGACCGGCTGCGCGCCTGGTACGGGAGCCGGAACGACCAGGCCGACCGACTCGACCTCGCCGTCGTGGACCGGGCGAGCGGCGAACTCGTCGGCGAGGCTGTCCTGAACCACTGGGACGAGCCCAACCGCAGCTCCAACTTCCGCATACTGATAGGCCCGGACGGGCGCGACCGCGGGCTGGGCACGGAAGCGGTCAGGCTGATCGTGGGCCATGCCTTCGAGCAACTCGGGCTGCATCGCGTCTCGTTGCACGTCCTGTCCCACAACCCCCGCGCCCGGCGCGCCTACGAGAAGGTGGGCTTCGTCGCCGAGGGTGTCGACCGGCAGTCGGTGTGGCAGTCGGGCGAGTGGGTCGACGAGGTGCGGATGGCGATCCTCGCCCCCGAGTGGGCCACCCACCGCGGCCACCCGCACACTGCCCTCAGCTCCACGGCTCGATGACCGTCACCCCCGCCCCCGGCGCCGTCCCGAGCGCCGCCAGCGCCGACGGCACCGCGTCCAACGGGATCGTCTGTGTCACCAGCAGATCAGGCCGCAGCACCCCCGCCCGCACCAGCTCCAGCATCGGCGGGTAGGTGTGCGCCGCCATGCCGTGACTGCCCAGGATCTCCAGCTCCAGGGCGATGGCGCGGGCCATGGGGACCGGGGTCGTGCCGGACTCGGAGGGCAGCAGGCCCACCTGGATGTGCCGGCCCCGGCGGCGCAGGCCGTTGACGGAGGCGGCGCAGGTCACGGGCGAGCCGAGGGCGTCCAGGGAGAGGTGGGCGCCGCCGCCGGTGAGGTCCTGGATCGCCGCCGCCGTGTCCGGCGTGCTCGACGCGTCCACGCACTCCGTCGCCCCGAACTTCCGCGCCAGGTCCAGGGCCCCAGGTGAGACGTCGACCGCGACGACCCGCGCGCCCGACGCCGCCGCGATCATCACCGCCGACAGACCCACCCCGCCGCAGCCGTGCACCGCGACCCACTCCCCCGCCGCCACCCGGCCCTGCTGCACGACCGCCCGGAACGCCGTGGCGAAGCGGCAGCCCAGCGAGGCCGCCGTCGCGAAGGACATCCCGTCGGGTACGGCGACGAGATTGACGTCGGCGTGGTCCAACGCGACGTACTGAGCGAAGGATCCCCAGTGGGTGAAGCCGGGCTGAGTCTGGCGCTCGCACACCTGCTGGTCGCCCGCCGCACACGCCCCGCAGCCGCCGCAGGCGCACACGAACGGCACGGTGACCCGGTCGCCGGGGCGCCAGCCGGTCACCCGGTCGCCCACCGCCTCGACGACACCGGCCAGTTCATGGCCCGGCACATGCGGCAGCGTGATGTCCGGGTCGTGTCCCTGCCAGCCGTGCCAGTCGCTGCGGCACAGCCCCGTCGCCTCGACCCGCACGGTCACTCCGTGGGGGGCGGGGTGCGGGTCGGGCACGTCGCGTACCTCGGCCTGTTCCCCGTACCGCTCGAACACGACTGCCCGCATCCCGGTCTCCTCTCGGCCGCGCCCCTTGCACGGAGATCATCGCGAACGGTAGACGCTCCATCGGGTTCGCGGTACGGCGCCGACGCCCGCGCGATCGGCCGGGGTGCGCTGTGAGGTCAGCCGTGTGCGCTCACCTTGTCCCGCTCCTGTGCGGGCTCGGGCGCCGCAGCCGCCTTCGGCTCCTCCTCGCTGAGGCCGAAGCGGCTGTGGAACCGCCGTAGCGGCCCCGGCGCCCACCAGGTCGCCCGCCCCGTGAGACGCATGACCGCCGGGACCAGAAGGCTGCGGACGATCATCGCGTCCATCAGGACCGCCAGGGCGATGCCGAGGCCGAGCATCTTGGTGTTGGTCACCCGGGAGGTGCCTATCGCCACCATCACCACCGCGAGGATCACCGCGGCGGCGGTGATCAGACCGCCGGTGCGCTGCAGTCCGTGCCGGACCGCCTTGTCGTGGTCGCCCGTCGAGTCGTACTCCTCCTTGATGCGGGACAGCAGGAACACGCCGTAGTCCATCGACAGACCGAAGGCGACGCAGAACATGAGCACCGGGAGGGTCGTCTCGATCGAGCCCGGGCTGGTGAAGCCGAGCAGGCCGGACAGATGGCCGTCCTGGAAGACCCAGACCACGGCGCCGAACATCGCCGTCAGGCTGAGTGCGTTGAGCACCACGGCCTGGATCGGGATCAGCACACTGCCCGTCAGCAGGAACACCAGCAGCAGAGTGACGATCACGATGAAGGCGGCCGCCGCCGGCAGGTGTTCGGCTATCGCGTCCTTGGAGTCGACCAGGACCGCAGCCGCGCCGGTCACCTTGGTGTCGAACGGCGCCTCGGTGGCCCGCAGTTCACCGACCAGGCGCTGGGCCGGGTCGTCCACCGCCTCGCCCTTCGGCAGCACCGTGAAGTAGGCCGACTCGCCCTTCACCAGCGGCCCGTCGACCCGTGCCACCTCCGGGAGAGCGGCGATCCGCTCCTTGTAGTCGGCGTACTGCGCCTGCGTCGCCCGTCCCTCGGCCAGCACCTCCAGGCCGCCGCCGGGGCTGCCCGGGAAGCCGTCGCGGATGTGCTGCTGGACGACATGGGACTCGGCGCTCGACGGCAGCTGACGGTCGTCGGCGGTGCCGAACTTCACGCCCAGGAAGGGCAGTCCGAGCAGGACCAGTACGGCGGTGGTGCCGAGGGCGAAGAAGGGGGCGCGGCGCATGACGAGGTTCGCGGTGCGGGTCCAGGCCCGGCCCTGCGTCGCACCGGACGCCTCCGCGGGGTCCTCCTTGCGCCGTCCGCGCCGGAACAGGCGCCGCAGGTCCAGGGAGTTGACCCGGTGCCCGAGCAGGACCAGTGCCGCCGGGAGAAGGATCAGCGCGGCCGCCGCGGCCAGCAGCACCACCGCGATCCCGGCGTAGGCGAAGGAGCGCAGGAAGTACTGCGGGAAGAGCAGCATCGCGGCGAGGGACACCGCGACCGTGAGGGAGGAGAAGAGGACCGTCCGGCCGGCCGTGCGCAGGGTCGTGCCGACCGCCGCCAGTGGTTCGGCGCCGGTGGCCAGTTCCTCGCGGAAGCGGCGGACGATGAACAGGGCGTAGTCGATGGCGAGACCGAGGCCCAATGCCGTGGTGAGGTTCATCGCGAAGACCGACACATCGGTGAACTCGGTCAGGCCGCGCAGCACCGCGTTCGTGCCGAGGATCGCGACGATGCCGATGCCGAGCGGCAGCAGGGCCGCGACCGCGCTGCCGAAGACCATCACCAGCAGCACCAGGGTGACCGGCAGGGCGATCATCTCGGCGCGGAGCAGATCCTCCTGGATGATCGTCTGCATCTCGTGCCGCACCGCGACCGGGCCGCCGACGCTCACCTCCACCGGGCCCCGCGCGCCCCGGAACTCGGGCGCGATGCGGTCCAGGGTCTCCCCCATCTGCTTCTCTTCGCCGGTGATCCGGGCGGCGATCAGCGCCTCATGGCCGTCCTCGGCCCGAAGGGCGGGCGACTTGGCCTGCCAGTAGGAGCCGACGCCCATGACGCCCTTCTCGTCGGCCAGGCGCGCCATGAGGCGCCGGGCCTCCGCGGCGACCGCCGGGTCGTCCACCGAGGCGCTGCCCGCGTCCACAAGGAGCAGGAGGTTGGGCTGGGAGGCGGGGAACTCACGCTCCAGCGCCTTGGTCGCGTAGGTCGACTCGGCGTCCGGGTCCTCCCAGCCGCCGCTGCCCAGCCGGTCGGCGACGCCGCTGCCGGCCAGCACGGCGAGCGCGGTGATCACCAGGGCCACGAGCAGCGACAACCGTGGACGGGCTGTCACGAAGCGGGTCCAGCCTCCGATGCGGGGTGGCCTGTTGACTTCGGTCATTGTGCGGTGTCCCCTTCACCCTGATCCATGCCGTGCACAGCAAGGCAGCATGGAGCTGTCACTGCCATAGACTGGCAAACACGAGAGATCGCTCGCGTTTCTCCAGAATGCGAGCGACCACTCGTGTTTGTCAATCGCGTTCGGAGAGCTGGGGATAACGCGTGTCCGCCAACCGGGAGAAGGACGACCAGGTCCACCAGGAGAGAGAGCAGCCGCGCCGCCGCCAGGCCCGCGGCGAGCGGCGTATCGCCCAGCTGCTCGAGGCCGCGGCCACCGTCTTCACCACCACCGGCTACACGGCCGCCAGCACCAACGCCATCGCCCGCGAGGCGGGCGTCTCACCGGGCACGCTGTACCAGTTCTTCCCGAACAAGGAAGCGATCGCCATCGAGCTCGGCGACCGGCTCATGCACGAGTTGCGCGAGATGTACGGCGAGGCACTCGCCCCGGTCGATCCCGCGACCCCGCTGGCGGAGGCCGTCGGCTCGGCCGTCGACCGGTTCATCGCCTTCAACTGCGAGCACCCGGTGTTCTTCGCGCTGATGCACGGCCCCGACATCCCCGGCCGGATGGCCGAGGAGCACGACGCCCTGCACGCGACCCTGCTGTCCCGGATAGAGGGCCTGCTCTTCTCGTTCCTGCCCGACGCCGACCCGGCCGACCTCGCCCGGACCGCCCATATGTGCCTGGGTCTGTACAAGGCGGGCCTGGAGCTGGTCCTCGCCCACGAGGGCGCCGAGCGGGACGCCTACGTCCAGGAGCTGAAGAACGCCCTGATCCGCTACCTCGACCCGATGGTGGGCGGCAGACTCGGCCGCCCGGACGCGACCCGGACCACGACGTGACACCCGCATCCCGGAGCGAGAACGCGGTACTCACCGAAAACGCGGTACTCGGAGAAAACGCGCTACTCACCGAACGTCCGTGCTGTACCGACAGGGGCCACCCCTCTTTGAGCAGTACCCCGTAGGGGTATACCGTTGAGGGGAAGGGACCCGCAGGTCCCCTCGGCCCCACATGCCTCGACGAGGAGAACCACATGACCGCCCAGACCGACACCCCGGGTTCCGTCACCGCCGTCTACAAGGTGAGCGGCATGAGCTGTGGACACTGCGAGGGCGCCGTCTCCGGCGAGATCTCCGAACTCCCCGGCGTCAGCTCGGTGAAGGCCGTCGCCTCCACCGGCGAGGTCACGGTCGTCTCCGCGGCCGCCCTGGACGACGAGGCCGTGCGCGCGGCCGTCGACGAGGCGGGCTTCGAACTGGTCGGCAAGGCCTGAGTCTGGCCATGACCCGCACCACGGACGAACCGCCGATAGCCGCTCCCGCCGGCACCGCGGACACAGCCGACCGGACCGGCTCGGTCGGCCTGTCCGCCACCTCGGAAGTCGAGCTGCTCATCGGCGGGATGACCTGCGCCTCCTGTGCGGCCCGCGTCGAGAAGAAGCTCAACCGCATGGACGGCGTGACCGCCACGGTGAACTACGCGACGGAGAAGGCGAAGGTCACCCACCCCGCGTCCGTCGAGGTCGCCGACCTGATCGCCGTAGTGGAGAGGACGGGGTACACCGCCGCGGAGCCGGCGCCCCCGCAGCCCGCGCCGCAAGAGCCGCCGCAGGCCCCGGAAGACGCCGAACCGGCCTCCTACCGCCAACGCCTCACCGTCTCCGCCCTGCTCGCCGCCCCCGTCATCGCACTGTCGATGATCCCGGCCCTGCAGTTCGACAACTGGCAGTGGCTCGCGCTCACCCTCGCCTCGCCGGTCGTCGTCTGGGGCGGACTGCCCTTCCACCGGGCCGCGCTCACCAACGCCCGGCACGGCGCGGCCACGATGGACACGCTGATCTCGATGGGCACGCTGGCGGCGTTCGGCTGGTCGCTGTGGGCGCTCTTCTTCGGTGATGCGGGCATGCCCGGCATGCACGACACCTTCGAGTTCACCGTCGCACGCACGGACGGCGCCTCGCAGATCTACCTCGAAGTGGCCTCCGGCGTCGTCACCTTCATCCTCCTGGGCCGCTATCTGGAGGCCCGCGCCAAGCGCCGCGCGGGTGCGGCCCTGCGCGCCCTCATGGAACTGGGCGCGAAGGACGTCGCCGTACTGCGCGACAGCGGTGAGGTCCGCATCCCGGTCGACCGGCTGGCCGTGGGCGACCGGTTCGTCGTACGGCCCGGCGAGAAGATCGCCACCGACGGCACCGTCGTCGAGGGCGCCTCGGCTGTCGACGCCGCCATGCTGACCGGCGAGTCGGTGCCGGTGGACGTGACGGTCGGCGACGCGGTCACCGGCGCGACGGTCAACGTCGGCGGGCGGCTCGTCGTGGAGGCGACCCGGGTCGGCGCCGACACCTGGCTCGCGCGGATGGCGAAGCTGGTGGAGGACGCGCAGAACGGCAAGGCCGAGGTACAGCGGCTCGCCGACCGGATCTCCGCGGTCTTCGTACCGGCGGTCATCGTCCTCGCGGTCGCCACCTTCGGGGCCTGGCTCGGCATCACCGACGACACGGTCGCCGCCTTCACCGCGGCCGTCGCGGTACTGATCATCGCCTGCCCGTGCGCCCTGGGCCTGGCCACTCCCACGGCCCTCATGGTCGGCACGGGCCGCGGCGCCCAGCTCGGCATCCTCATCAAGGGCCCCGAGGTCCTGGAGTCCACGCGCCGGATCGACACCGTCGTCCTGGACAAGACCGGCACGGTCACCACCGGCCGGATGACCCTCCAGAAGGTGTACGTCGCCGAGGGCGCCGACGAGGAGCGGGTGCTGCGGCTCGCGGGCGCCGTGGAGCACGCCTCCGAGCACCCCGTCGCCCGGGCGGTCGCCGCCGGCGCCGAACAGCGGCTCGGGCGACTGCCGGAGGTCGAGGGGTTCGAGAACGTCCCAGGGCGGGGCGTACGCGGGTGCGTGGACGGCCATGACGTGGCCGTGGGGCGCCTTTTCGACGCGCTGCCCACCGAGCTGGCGCGCGCCCGGGACGAGGCCGAGAGGGACGGTCGTACGGCCGTCGTGGTCGGGTGGGACGGAGCCGCGCGGGGTGTCGTCGCCGTCGCGGACGCGGTGAAGGAGACCAGCGCCGAGGCGGTGCGCGAGCTGCGCGCGCTGGGGCTCACGCCGGTGCTGCTGACCGGGGACAACCGGAGGGTCGCCGAGGCGGTGGCGTACGCGGTCGGTATCGATCAGGTGATCGCGGAGGTCCTGCCCGAGGACAAGGTCGAGGCCGTACGGCGGCTGCGGCGCGAGGGCCGGTGCGTCGCCATGGTCGGCGACGGCGTCAACGACGCGGCCGCGCTCGCCACCGCCGATCTGGGTCTCGCGATGGGGACGGGGACGGACGCGGCGATCGAGGCGAGCGATCTGACCCTGGTGCGCGGTGATCTACGGGTGGCGGCGGACGCCATCCGGCTGTCCCGGCGGACGCTGGCCACGATCAAGGGCAATCTCGTGTGGGCCTTCGGGTACAACGTCGCCGCGTTGCCGCTGGCCGCGGCGGGATTGTTGAACCCGATGATCGCGGGTGCCGCGATGGCGTTCTCCTCCGTGTTCGTGGTGTCGAACAGCCTGCGGCTGCGGACGTTCCGGTGAATTCGTAGTAAGAACCCCGCTTGGCCCCTCTGGAGTCCGACGCCCGGCTCACATAAGCTCTTCACAAGGCTCACGCATCATCCTTACGCTTGGGTCCCGATCGCCATATCGGGGCTCTTGCGCATCTAACGGACATATGCAAGAGACGCAGATCACAGTGATGTGAACGTAACCATCGAAGGGGTTCGAAGGTCTAAGTTGACGATGTCAGGGAGCGTCTTGGGGGGCGCCAACTGGCATCTGGGGATGTCTTGGGGGACTTCCTCAGAGTTGCGTTGCCGGGGCACGTGCATCGGGAAGCTTTGAGCGGCCCTCCCGACCGTGCGCTGTCCCGGCAGATCGCACCCAACCATGAGTACGACGAGTTTTGTTCGTTCTACTCAAAGGCAGTACCGAAAGGCAGTACCGAAAGACAGCGAATTCAGGCGCTGCTCTCTCAGACGCCCGGCCGGATCCCGTGGGGGGAATCCGCACCGGGACATGGGAAGGCGCCCTGGACGTCGGCCCGTGGGGGGACCGCCGCCAGGGCGCCTTCTGTTATCCCGCGCTTTTCCGACAGCCCGCACAAACACGAGAGCCCCGCACCCGACCGAAGTCCGGCACGAGGCTCCGAATAAGAGGCTCAGCACTCCTCGCCGGGAACGAGATCACGCCCCACGACGCCCGTGCCCGCGACACGACCAAAGCCCAGCCCACACAACCAACGGCGGGGCACCGCGAAAACGGCGCCCCCACCGGCAGGTGTCAGCGCTCCTCGACAGGAACGAAGTCGGGCTCGACCACGCCCGTGGCCATGCTCACCCGGGGAGCAACCCCCGGACCCCCGGCCGCCCCGCCCCACCCGCGACACAAAAACCCCGCCGCGACACAGCCAAAACCCAGCCAACCCAACCAGCGGCGGGGCACCGCACACACGGCGCCCCCACCGGCAGGTGTCAGCGCTCCTCGACGGGAACGAAGTCGCGCTCGACCACGCCCGTGTAGATCTGCCGCGGGCGGCCGATGCGGGAACCCGGCTCCTTGATCATCTCGTGCCACTGGGCGATCCAGCCCGGGAGGCGGCCGAGGGCGAACAGGACCGTGAACATCTCGGTCGGGAAGCCCATGGCCCGGTAGATCAGGCCGGTGTAGAAGTCGACGTTCGGGTAGAGGCTGCGCGAGACGAAGTAGTCGTCGGAGAGCGCGTGCTCCTCCAGCTTCAGCGCGATGTCCAGCAGCTCGTCGGACTTGCCGAGGGCGGAGAGGACATCGTGCGCGGCGGCCTTGATGATCTTGGCGCGCGGGTCGAAGTTCTTGTAGACCCGGTGGCCGAAGCCCATCAGGCGGACGCCGTCCTCCTTGTTCTTCACCTTGCGGATGAAGGAGTCGACGTCACCGCCGGACGCCTGGATGCCCTCCAGCATCTCCAGGACGGACTGGTTGGCGCCGCCGTGCAGCGGGCCCCAGAGCGCGGAGATACCGGCCGAGATCGACGCGAACATGTTCGCCTGCGACGAGCCGACCAGACGGACCGTCGACGTCGAACAGTTCTGCTCGTGGTCCGCGTGCAGGATCAGCAGCTTGTCGAGGGCGGCCACGACGACCGGGTCCAGCTCGTAGTCCTGCGCCGGCACCGAGAAGGTCATCCGCAGGAAGTTC
This sequence comes from Streptomyces sp. NPDC111802, assembly GCF_055634335.1. Taxonomy (NCBI): domain Bacteria; kingdom Bacillati; phylum Actinomycetota; class Actinomycetes; order Kitasatosporales; family Streptomycetaceae; genus Streptomyces; species Streptomyces sp. NPDC111802. The sequence continues at coordinate 50,571 of NZ_JBVKCZ010000006.1, forward strand.
TCGACGTAGCCGAGGTCGTTGCGCGGGTAGACGAACGGGTGGCCGATCGACTTCTTGTACGCGTACGCCGCGATCGTCGGGAGCTTCGCGAGCAGGCGGATCGTCGAGAGGTTGCGCTGCGTCTCGTCGAACGGGTTGTGGCTGTCCTGGTAGAAGGTGGACAGCGCCGAGACGACCGACGACAGCATGGCCATCGGGTGGGCGTCGCGCGGGAAGCCCTTGTAGAAGTTCTTGACGTCCTCGTGCAGCAGGGTGTGCTGCGTGATGTCGTTCTTGAAGGTCGAGAGCTCGTCGACGGTCGGCAGCTCACCGTTGATCAGCAGGTAGGCCACCTCCAGGAAGGTGGAGCGCTCGGCCAGCTGCTCGATCGGGTAGCCGCGGTAGCGGAGGATGCCCGCCTCGCCGTCGAGGTAGGTGACGGCGGATTTGTACGCGGCGGTGTTGCCGTAGCCGCTGTCCAGCGTCACCAGACCGGTCTGGGCCCGGAGTTTGCCGATGTCGAAGCCCTTGTCGCCGACGGTGCTGTCAATCACCGGGTAGGTGTACTCGCCGTCGCCGTACCGCAGTACTACAGAGTTGTCGCTCACGTCTTCCCTCACCGACGTTGTGCCTCATCTTCGAGGTTGCCCTGACTGTCTCTACCCTCCCCCATTCGGCTCAGGAGAGTGCACTCGGGGTCGACCATTGGGCCTATCGGCGGCACTGAGTGCCGCCAACCTGTCATCCTGCCCGCTGTTTTCCCCATCTGGAAGTGCTCTGTGACCTTCACGACTCATTTGATCGATCATTTTTTTCGATGCCTCATGAAACGGCAGGTCAGCAGGGGGCCCGACCGGGGGCCGGAAGCAGGGTTCAGGAGCCCGCGAGCCGGAAGTCGAGTGCCGTGCAGCGGCGCCCGGCCGACACCGTGCGCACCGCCTGGCCGATCGCCTTGCGCGAACCCACGAGGACGACCAGCTGCTTGGCGCGGGTCACCGCCGTGTACAGCAGATTCCGCTGGAGCATCATCCATGCTCCCGTGGTGACGGGGATCACCACTGCGGGATATTCACTTCCTTGTGAACGGTGGATCGTCACCGCGTACGCATGCGCCAGTTCGTCCAGTTCGTCGAATTCGTACGGCACCTCCTCGTCCTCGTCCGTCAGCACCGTCAGGCGCTGGTCGACCGGATCGAGCGAGGTGACCACGCCCACGGTGCCGTTGAAGACACCGTTCTCCCCCTTCTCGTAATTGTTGCGAATCTGGGTGACCTTGTCGCCGACGCGGAAGACCCGGCCGCCGAACCGCTTCTCCGCGAGATCGGGGCGTCCGGGGGTGATGGCCTGCTGGAGCAGGCCGTTCAACGTGCCGGCGCCCGCCGGGCCGCGGTGCATGGGGGCCAGCACCTGGACGTCCCGGCGCGGGTCGAGCCCGAATTTGGCCGGAATCCGACGGGCCGCCACGTCCACCGTGAGCCGGCCGGCCGCCTCCGTGTCGTCCTCGACGAAGAGGAAGAAGTCCTTCATGCCGTCGGTGAGGGGGTGCTGCCCGGCGTTGATCCGGTGGGCGTTGGTCACCACGCCCGACTGCTGGGCCTGCCGGAACACACGCGTCAGGCGGACGGCGGGGATGGGGCTGTCATCGGCGAGCAGGTCCCGCAGGACCTCCCCCGCGCCGACACTCGGCAGCTGGTCCACGTCGCCGACGAAGAGCAGATGGGCGCCCGGCGGTACGGCCTTGACCAGCTTGTTGGCCAGCAGCAGGTCCAGCATGGACGCCTCGTCGACCACCACCAGGTCGGCCTGGAGCGGGCGGTCCTTGTCGTACGCCGCGTCTCCGCCGGGCTTGAGCTCCAGGAGCCGGTGGACGGTGGAGGCCTCGGCACCGGTGAGTTCGGCGAGGCGCTTGGCGGCGCGGCCGGTGGGGGCGGCCAGCACCACGCGCGCCTTCTTCGCCCGCGCCAGCTCCACGATCGACCGGACCGTGAAGGACTTGCCGCAGCCGGGGCCGCCGGTGAGCACGGCGACCTTCTGGGTCAGGGCCAGCTTGACGGCGGCCTCCTGCTCGGGGGCGAGGTCGGTGCCCGTACGGCCCTTCAGCCAGCCGAGCGCCTTGTCCCAGGCCACGTCACCAAAGCCCGGCATCCGGTCCTCGTCGGTGCGCAGCAGGCGCAACAGCTGGGCGGAGAGGGAGAGTTCGGCCCGGTGGAAGGGGACGAGATAGATGGCGGTGACCGGTTCCGAGGCGCCGTCGGCTCCCGGCACCCTCTCCCGTACGACACCGGGGTCGCCGCCGTCCTCCGGGACCTGCGCGAGTTCGGCCAGGCACTCGATGACGAGTCCGGTGTCGACCTGGAGGAGCTTGACCGCGTCGGCGATCAACTGCTCTTCGGGGAGGTAGCAGTTGCCCTGGTCGGTGGCCTGCGAAAGGGCGTACTGCAGGCCCGCCTTGACGCGCTCCGGGCTGTCGTGCGGGATGCCGACGGACTGGGCGATCTTGTCGGCGGTGAGGAAGCCGATGCCCCACACGTCGGCGGCGAGACGGTACGGCTGGTTCTTCACGACCGAGATCGAGGCGTCGCCGTACTTCTTGTAGATGCGCACGGCGATGGAGGTGGACACCTCGACCGTCTGGAGGAAGAGCATGACCTCCTTGATCGCCTTCTGCTCCTCCCAGGCGTCGGCGATCTTCCTGGTGCGCTTGGGGCCGAGCCCCGGCACCTCGATGAGCCGCTTGGGCTCCTCCTCGATGATCTTCAGGGTGTCCAGCCCGAAGTGCTGGGTGATGCGGTCGGCGAAGACCGGGCCGATGCCCTTGACCAGGCCGGAGCCGAGATAGCGGCGGATGCCCTGGACGGTGGCCGGCAGCACCGTCGTGTAGTTCTCGACGGTGAACTGCTTGCCGTACTGCGGGTGGGACCCCCAGCGCCCCTCCATCCGCAGGGACTCACCGACCTGCGCACCGAGCAGTGCGCCGACGACGGTGAGCAGGTCGCCGCCGCCTCTTCCGGTGTCGACGCGGGCGACCGTGTAGCCGTTCTCCTCGTTGGCGTAGGTGATGCGCTCCAGGACGCCTTCGAGCACGGCCATTCGTCGCTCGTCTGTGGTGACCCCCGCCTGATTGGACATGGTCCGACGCTACCGTTCGGGTCCGACAACGCGGGGCGCCCGTGGACGAAGCGGCCGGCGGCCGTCACGCCGACTGCGACTTCACGTGGTCGAGGACCGCCTGGAACTCCGCGGTCGGCGAGAACTCCACGAACTCGCAGTCCTCCAGGGCCACGGGGACATGGCCGGGGCCCCAGTAGTACGCCTGGCCCGCCTCGTAGTGCTCCTCGCCCTCGGGCGTCAGTATCCGCAGCCGACCCTTCAGCAGATAGCCCCAGTGCGGGCAAGGACAGGCGTCGTCCGCCAGGCCCTTGAGGGCGGGACCCATGTCCGTGCCCTCGGGCAAGCTGATGTAGCCGACGGACATACCGCCGCCGATGGACTTGGTGCGCACCTCCACGCCGTCACCACCGAGGGTGACGGGTACGTCGTCGTGAGCCGCTGCCGTCATGGCTCCTCCACTCCCGGCCCACGAGGGCCCTCGAAGTCGGCCCCCGCTCTTCCAGGCTGAACCGCCCCGCGGTGGGCCGCGACATCACGATCCGGTCTCGGGATGTGGTTGAGGGCTTGATTAACCCGCGTGTAATCGATTCCAATCCTCCGTACACGTCGATGTAATCGATTCCACGTCGATTTCACGACCATCGACCACGAACGATCCACAAGGAGGTGGAGCGGCGATGGCGAGCATCAAGGACGTCGCTGCCGAGGCGGGGGTCTCCGTCGCCACGGTCTCGCGGGTCCTGAACGACCATCCGTCGGTCAGCGCCGAGGCACGCGCGCGCGTGCTGGCCGCCGTCGAGACCCTGGGCTACCGCCCGAACGCCGTCGCCCGCTCCCTGCGCACCGACCAGACCCACACCCTCGGCCTGGTCATCAGCGACGTGCTGAACCCCTACTTCACCGAACTGGCCCGCTCCGTCGAGGAGGAGGCCCGCGCGCTCGGCTACAGCGTCATCATCGGCAACGCCGACGAGCGGCCCGACCTCCAGGACCATCACGTACGGAACCTGCTCGACCGCCGTATCGACGGGCTGCTCGTCTCCCCCACCGACGGCGGGTCGCCGCTGATGCTGGACGCCGCGCGGGCGGGGACGCCGATGGTGTTCGTGGACCGGTGGATCCCGGGCGTGGACGTGCCGGTGGTGCGCTCGGACGGGCGGGCCGCCGTACGGGACCTGGTGGCGCATCTGCACGGGCTCGGGCACCGGCGGCTCGCGATCATCGCGGGACCGGCGGCGACCACGACCGGCCGGGAGCGCGTGGAGGCATTCCGGGAGGCGCTCGGCGCCTACGGCCTCGAACTCCCCGACGCCTACACAGGCCGGGGCGACTTCCAGGCCGAGAGCGGGCGGCGGGTCACCGAGGGCTTCCTCGACCTGCCCGAGCCGCCCGAGGTCGTCTTCGCGGCCGACAACCTGATGGCGCTCGGCGCGCTGGACGCCGTACGCGCGCGTGGGCTGCGCGTGCCGGACGACCTCGCGCTGGCCGCGTTCGACGACATCCGGTGGTTCGTGCACACCGATCCGCCGATCACCGCCATCGCCCAGCCGACGGGCGAGCTGGGCCGGGCCGCCGTACGGGCCCTGGTGGACCGCATCGAGGGACGCCCCGGCGAGTCCGTCACCCTCCCCGCCCGCCTTGTCGTACGCCGCTCGTGCGGCGAGAACCCCACCCCAGTGCAAAGGAGCACGTCGTGAGCAGCCAGGACGAGTTGCTGCGCATCGAGGGCATACGGAAGACCTTCCCGGGCGTGGTCGCGCTGGACGGCGTCGACTTCGATCTGCGCCGGGGCGAGGTGCACGTCCTCCTCGGTGAGAACGGCGCGGGCAAGAGCACCCTCATCAAGATGCTCTCCGGTGCCTACACGCCCGACGCCGGACGGATCCTGGTCGGCGGTGAGGAGACGCGCGTCCACGGTGCGCAGGACTCCGAGCGGCTCGGGATCGCCACCATCTACCAGGAGTTCAATCTCGTACCCGATCTCACGGTCGCCGAGAACATCTTCCTGGGGCGCCAGCCGCGCCGCTTCGGGATGATCGACCGGAAGCGGATGGAGGCCGACGCCGAGGTCCTGCTGAAGCGGGTCGGCGTCCATGTGTCGCCACGCGCGCGGGTGCGTGAACTCGGCATCGCGCGCCTGCAGATGGTCGAGATCGCCAAGGCGCTGAGCCTGAACGCGCGCGTGCTCATCATGGACGAGCCGACCGCCGTACTGACCTCCGAGGAGGTCGACAAGCTCTTCGCGATCGTGCGCACGCTGCGCGAGGACGGCGTGGGGGTCGTCTTCATCACCCATCACCTGGAGGAGATCGCCGCCCTGGGCGACCGGGTCACGGTCCTCCGCGACGGCAGGTCCGTCGGGCAGGTCCCCGCCTCCACCCCCGAGGACGAACTCGTACGGCTGATGGTGGGCCGCTCGATCGAGCAGCAGTATCCGCGCGAACGAGCCGACAAGGGCGCCGCGTTGCTCACCGTCGAGGGACTGACCCGCAACGGCGTCTTCCATGACGTCGGTTTCGAGGTGCACGCCGGTGAGGTGGTCGGCATCGCCGGGCTGGTCGGCGCCGGACGTACCGAGGTGGTGCGGGCGGTGTTCGGGGCGGACCCGTACGACAAGGGGGCCGTGAAGGTCTCCGGGACCTCCTTGAGGCGCCACGACGTGAGCGCGGCCATGGCGGCCGGGGTCGGGCTGGTGCCCGAGGACCGCAAGGGCCAGGGGCTCGTGCCGGCCGCCTCGGTCGAGGAGAACCTCGGCCTGGTGACGCTGCGTTCGGCCACGCGCGCGGGGCTCGTCGACCTCAGGGGCCAGCGCGCGGCCGCCGCCCGGATCGCCGAGCAGCTGGGCGTGCGGATGGCCGGGCTGGGGCAGCAGGTGCGCACGCTCTCCGGCGGCAACCAGCAGAAGGTCGTCATCGGCAAGTGGCTGCTCGCGAACACCAAGGTGCTGATCCTCGACGAGCCGACGCGCGGCATCGACGTCGGCGCCAAGGTCGAGATCTACCAGCTCATCAATGAACTCACGGCCGCCGGCGCCGCCGTACTGATGATCTCCAGCGATCTGCCCGAGGTGCTCGGCATGAGCGACCGGGTGCTGGTGATGGCGCAGGGCCGGATCGCGGGCGAACTGTCCGCCGCCGAGGCCACCCAGGACTCCGTGATGGCCCTCGCCGTCAGCAATCCCAACACGACCGACGTCAGCAACCCCACGTCCGACAAGGAGGCCGCTCGTGGCCGCTGAAACGCTCAAGAGCACTACGGGCGCCGGTGGCGCCACGAGCGGCGTGCCTCGCCTGCTCCTCGACAACGGCGCGCTCACCGCGCTGATCGTCCTCGTCGTCGCCATGTCGGCGCTGTCGGGCGACTTCCTGACCACCGACAACCTGCTCAACGTCGGCGTCCAGGCGGCCGTGACCGCGATCCTCGCCTTCGGTGTCACCTTCGTGATCGTCTCGGCCGGCATCGACCTTTCGGTCGGCTCGGTGGCGGCCCTGTCGGCCACCGTCCTCGCCTGGAGCGCGACCTCGCACGGGGTGCCGGTCGGCATAGCGGTGCTGCTGGCCGTCGCGACCGGCATCGTGGCCGGTCTGGTCAACGGCTTCCTCATCTCGTACGGCAAACTCCCGCCGTTCATCGCGACGCTCGCGATGCTCTCGGTGGCCCGCGGTCTGTCGCTGGTGATCTCCGAGGGCTCCCCGATCCCCTTCCCCGGCTCCGTCTCGCACCTCGGTGACACGCTCGGCGGCTGGCTGCCGGTGCCGGTGCTCGTGATGGTCGTGATGGGCCTGATCGCCGCGTTCGTGCTCGGCCGGACCTACATCGGCCGCTCGATGTACGCGATCGGCGGCAACGAGGAGGCCGCTCGCCTGTCCGGGCTGCGGGTGAAGAAGCAGAAGCTCGCCATCTACGCCCTGTCCGGCGTGTTCGCCGCCGTCGCGGGCGTCGTGCTGGCCTCGCGGCTGTCCTCCGCGCAGCCCCAGGCCGCCGACGGTTACGAGCTGGACGCGATCGCCGCGGTCGTCATCGGCGGCGCCTCGCTCGCGGGCGGCACCGGCAAGGCGTCCGGCACGCTGATCGGCGCGCTGATCCTGGCGGTGCTGCGCAACGGCCTGAACCTGCTGAACGTGTCCGCCTTCTGGCAGCAGGTCGTCATCGGGGTCGTGATCGCGCTGGCGGTGCTGTTCGACACACTGCGCCGCAAGGCGGGGGCGACTCCCGTGGCAGCCGGCACCTCCCAGGGAGGCAGGGGCAGACAGGCGGGGACGTACGCGCTCGCGGCGGTCGTCACCGTGGCGATCGTGGGCGCGACCTCCTTCCTGCACAACGGCTCCTCCTCGTCGTCCACGCAGAAGATGGGGCTGTCCCTGTCCACCCTCAACAACCCCTTCTTCGTGCAGATCCGGGCGGGCGCCCAGGCCGAGGCGAAGCGGCTGGGCGTGGACCTGACGGTCACCGACGCCCAGAACGACGCCTCCCAGCAGGCCAACCAGCTGCAGAACTTCACCAGTTCGAACGTCGGCGCGATCATCGTCAACCCGGTGGACTCGGACGCGGCCGGCAACTCCGTGAAGGCCGCCGACAAGGCGAAGATCCCGGTCATCGCCGTCGACCGCGGGGTCAACAACGCGAAGACGGATGCCCTGGTCGCCTCCGACAACGTCGCCGGCGGTGAGCTCGCCGCCAAGTCGATCGCCGAGAAGCTGGGCGGCAAGGGCAAGATCGTGATCCTCCAGGGCCAGGCCGGCACCTCCGCCGCGCGCGAGCGCGCCCAGGGCTTCGCGAACGGCCTCAAGGCGTACCCGGGCATCCAGGTCGTCGCCCAGCAGCCCGCCGACTTCGACCGCACCAAGGGCCTCGACGTGATGTCGAACCTGCTCCAGGCCCACCCGGACGTCCAGGGTGTCATCGCCGCCAACGACGAGATGGCGCTCGGCGCGATCAAGGCGCTGGGCTCCAAGGCCGGCAAGTCGGTCTCGGTGGTCGGCTTCGACGGCACGCCGGACGGCCTGAAGGCGGTCGAGGGCGGCACGCTCTACGCGTCCGTCGCACAGCAGCCGACCCAGCTCGGCCGGATCGCCGTGGACAACGCGCTCAGGGCCCTTCAGGGCAAGAAGGTCGAGCAGACCGTGAAGGTGCCGGTGAAGGTGGTCACGAAGGAGAACGTGGCGGGCTTCAGCGGCTGATGTCCGCCGGTCCGCGGATGACATCCGGTTGACATCGGGGAACGGCGAACGGGCGGGCGGTCGTTGCAGGAGCATGGACCTGGTGACGGCCGCCCGCCGCACGTCACCGCGGGGACTATCAGGGGAGCAACCTCATGTACGACTACGACCTCCTGGTCGTAGGGTCGGCCAACGCCGACCTGGTGATCGGCGTCGAGTGTCGGCCGGGGGCCGGCGAGACCGTGCTCGGCTCCGATCTGGCCGTCCACCCGGGCGGCAAGGGCGCCAACCAGGCGGTCGCGGCCGCCCGGCTCGGGGCCCGGACGGCCCTGCTGGCCCGGGTCGGCGACGACGCGCACGGCCGGCTGCTGCTCGACTCGCAGCGGGAGTCCGGCGTGGACACCGTGGGCGTGCTGGTGGGCGACGCTCCGACCGGCGTCGCGCTGATCACGGTCGACCCGTCCGGGGACAACAGCATCGTCGTCTCGCCGGGCGCGAACGGCAGGCTCGCCCCGCAGGACGTACGGGCCGCCGCGAGCCTCTTCCAGGCGTCCCGGGTGGTGTCGGCCCAGCTGGAGATCCCGCTGGAGACGGTCGTGGAGGTGGTCCGCAGCCTGGCGGACGGCAGCCGTTTCGTGCTGAACCCCTCCCCGCCCCGCCCGCTGCCGGCCGAGGTGCTGGCGGCCTGCGACCCGCTGATCGTGAACGAGCACGAGGCGAAGGTGATCCTCGGCGACTCGGCGGTGGGCGAGACGCCTGAGGACTGGGCGCGGATCCTGCTGGCCAAGGGCCCCCGCTCGGTGGTCGTGACCCTGGGCGCGGACGGGGCGCTGGTGGCCTCGGCGGCGGGTGTGACCCGGGTGGCGTCGGTGAAGGTGGACGCGGTGGACACGACGGGCGCGGGCGACGCGTTCACGGCCGCGCTGGCCTGGCGGCTGGGGACGGGCGAGTCACTGACCGAGGCGGCGGCGTACGCGGCGCGGGTCGGGGCGGTGGCCGTGACCCGGGAGGGCGCGCAGGCGTCCTTCCCCACGGCCGCGGAGGTCGAGGAGGCGTGAAGAAGGCCGGCATCCTGAACCGCCACCTCTCCGGCGCCCTCGCCGAGCTGGGCCACGGCGACGGTGTCCTGGTCTGCGACGCGGGCATGCCGATACCCGACGGCCCCCGGGTCGTGGACCTGGCGTTCCGGGCCGGGGTGCCGTCGTTCGCCGAGGTACTGGACGGTCTGCTGGCCGAGCTGGTCGTGGAGGGCGCGACGGCGGCGAAGGAGACACGGGACGCCAATCCGGCGGCGGCCGCGCTGCTGGAGGGGGAGTTTCCGGGGCTGGAGCTGGTCCCGCACCAGCGGCTGAAGGAGCTGTCGGCCGGTGCGCGGCTGGTGGTACGGACCGGGGAGGCGCAACCGTACGCGAATGTTCTGCTGCGCTGCGGAGTCTTCTTCTGACGGCACCGGGCGACGAGTGACAGCGCCGGGGCGACGAGCTGAGGACCCCGGGACCGTGCCGAGCTGAAGGCCCGGGAACATTTCGAGGGGCCCGGTCCGTCGACCGAGCCCCTCGGATTTCCCCTCCCACAGAACCCCCGCGATCCCCCCAGATCCCCCTCCGAGAAGTCCTGATGCCAAGTACGACCCGCAAGGTGGGGGAAGGGTTGTACGGACTCCGAGGATTTCTGAGGATTTTTTCCGGCATATTCCCGACCCTCCTCGGGGTGCCGGTAATACCGGGCAGACGTAGCGTTTCAGACATGCAAGAGCTAGACGAAAACCCCCTCACATCCCTCCAGGACGACGTGCTCGACGAGCTCGGCGATGACCTGATCGGAGATATCGCGGGACTGCTGGGCACGGACGAGTCCGGTGCCCGGCAGATGATCTGTACGACGGTGTCGGCGCTGTCCGACGAGGCGGAGACCGTGGCGACCCCGCACGACGCCCCGCTCACCGGCGTGGCCACCGTGGGCGGCTTCGCGACCGGCGGCCTCATGGCCGGGCTGCTGGCCGAGGAGGCCGAACCGGTCGCAGGCTCGGTGTCCCGGAAGACGGGGCTGCCGGCGGCGGCGGTGTCCCGGACGGTCGAGATGGTGATTCCGGGGATGCTGGCGGTGCTCACGAAACGGGCGGCCGGGAAGTAGACCGCCGCCCCCCGACGCCGACGGCGACGGCGACGGCAACGGCAACGGCAACGGCAACGGCAACGGCACATGAGCCGTTGGCGACCCGCCAGGCGCCGCCTGCCCTAAGCCGTGTGCTCCACGAACCGCGCCGCCGTCTCCGCCAGCACCTCCCGCCCGTCCCGCGCCCACAGCCCGTCGTTGAACAGTTCGACCTCGATGGCGCCGTCGTAGCCCGCCGCCGCCACGTAGCCGAGCCACTCCCGCATGTCGACCGCCCCGTCCCCGAGCTGACCGCGCCCGGTGAGCACGCCTTCCGGCAAGGGGGTCGTCCAGTCGGCGAGTTGGAAGGTGTGGATACGGCCACCCGCGCCCGCCCGGGCGATCTGCGCCGGCGCCGTGTCGTCCCACCAGATGTGGTACGTGTCGACCGTGACGCCGACCTGCCGGGCCGGGAAGCATTCCGCGAGGTCGAGGGCCTGGGACAGGGTCGACACCACGCAGCGGTCGGCGGCGTACATCGGGTGCAGCGGCTCGATCGCCAGCTTCACACCGCGCTCCTCGGCGTAGGGGCCCAGCTCGCCCAGCGCGTCGGCGATCCGCTCCCGGGCGCCGTGCAGGTCCTTGGACCCGGCGGGCAGGCCGCCGGAGACCAGCACCAGGACATCCGTGCCCAGCGTGGCCGCCTCGTCGACGGCCCGGCGGTTGTCGTCCAGGGCCGCCGCGCGCTCGGCCGGGTCGATCGCCGTGAAGAAGCCGCCGCGGCACAGGGTGGTGACCGTCAGGCCCGCTTCGCGGACCAGCTTGGCCGTGGCCTCCAGGCCGTACGACTGGACGGGCTCGCGCCACAGCCCGACGTTGCCGATGCCCAACCGGCCGCATTCCTCGACCAGTTCGGGCATCGACAGCTGCTTGACGGTCATCTGGTTGATGGAGAAGCGGGAGAGATCGGCGGTGCTCACTGGGCCACTCCGTACAGGGAGAGCAGGTTCTTCATCCGTTCCTCCGCCAGCTTCGGGTCCGGGAACAGGCCCAGTCCGTCGGCGAGTTCGTAGGCGCGGGCGAAGTGCGGGAGGGAGCGGGCCGACTGCAGGCCGCCGACCATGGTGAAGTGCGTCTGGTGGCCGGCCAGCCAGGCCAGGAAGACCACGCCCGTCTTGTAGAAGCGGGTCGGGGCCTGGAAGAGGTGCCGGGACAGTTCGACCGTGGGGTCGAGCAGCTCCCGGAATCCGGCCTTGTTCCCCGTGTCCAGGACGCGCACCGCCTGCGCCGCCAGCGGGCCCAGCGGGTCGAAGATGCCGAGCAGGGCGTGGCTGAAGCCCTTCTCGTCGCCCGCGATCAGCTCGGGGTAGTTGAAGTCGTCGCCCGTGTAGCAGCGCACGCCCTGCGGGAGGCGCCGGCGGATGTCGATCTCCCGCCGGGCGTCCAGCAGCGACACCTTGATGCCGTCCACCTTGTCCGGGTGCGCGGCGATGACCGCCAGGAAGGTGTCCGTCGCCGTGTCCAGGTCGGACGAGCCCCAGTAGCCCTCCAGCGCCGGGTCGAACATCGGGCCCAGCCAGTGCAGGATCACCGGCTCGGCGGACTGGCGCAGCAGATGGCCGTAGACCTCCAGATAGTCCTCGGGGCCCTGCGCCACGGCGGCCAGCGCCCGCGAGGCCATCAGGATCGCCTGGGCCCCGCTCTCCTCGACGACGGCGAGCTGCTCCTCGTAGGCCGCGCGGACCTCCATCAGAGATCCGGCGGCGATCTGGTCGGTGCCGACGCCGCAGGCGATACGGCCGCCCACGCCTCGGGCCTCCGCCGCGGACCGCCGGATCAGCTCGGCCGCGCCCGCCCAGTCCAGGCCCATCCCGCGCTGGGCGGTGTCCATGGCCTCGGCGACGCCGAGCCCGTGGGACCACAGATGGCGGCGGAAGGCGAGGGTGGCGTCCCAGTCGACGGCGGCGGGCGAGTCGAGGCTCGTGTCGGCGTACGGGTCGGCGACGACATGCGCCGCCGAGAAGACCGTACGGGAGGTGAAGGGCGAGCCGGGGCTGACGGCGAGGGGCTCCTGGCGGGGCTCGTACGCCCTGAAGCCCCCCTGGAAGTCCGGGAGTCGGATCGTCACAGCTGGATCTCCGGTACGTCGAGACGGCGGCCCTCGGCCGACGACTTCAGGCCCAGCTCGGCGAGCTGGACGCCGCGGGCGCCGGCGAGCAGGTCCCAGTGGTAGGGGGCGTCGGCGTGGACGTGCTTGAGGAACAGCTCCCACTGGGCCTTGAAGCCGTTGTCGAAGTCGTCGTTGTCCGGGATCTCCTGCCACTGGTCGCGGAAGGAGTAGGTGGCCGGGATGTCCGGGTTCCACACCGGCTTCGGCGTCATGCCGCGGTGCTGGACGCGGCAGTTGCGCAGACCGGCGACGGCGGATCCCTCGGTGCCGTCCACCTGGAACTCGACGAGTTCGTCGCGGTTGACGCGCACGGCCCAGGACGAGTTGATCTGGGCGATCGCGCCGCCGTCGAGCTCGAAGATGCCGTAGGCGGCGTCGTCGGCGGTGGCGTCGTAGGGCTTGTCGTTCTCGTCCCAGCGCTGCGGGATATGGGTGGTGGCGATGGCCTGCACGGACTTCACGCGGCCGAAGAGCTCGTGCAGCACGTACTCCCAGTGCGGGAACATGTCGACGACGATGCCGCCGCCGTCCTCGGCGCGGTAGTTCCAGGACGGGCGCTGCGCGGTCTGCCAGTCGCCCTCGAAGACCCAGTAGCCGAACTCACCGCGGACGGACAGGATCCGTCCGAAGAAGCCGCCGTCGATGAGGCGCTTGAGCTTGAGCAGGCCCGGGAGGAACAGCTTGTCCTGGACCACGCCGTGCTTGATGCCGGCGTCGGCGGCGAGCCGCGCGAGCTCCAGGGCACCCTCCAGCCCGGTGGCCGTCGGCTTCTCGGTGTAGATGTGCTTGCCGGCGGCGATCGCCTTCCTGATCGCCTCCTCGCGGGCGGAGGTGACCTGGGCGTCGAAGTAGATCTCGACGGTCGGGTCGGCGAGGACCGCGTCCACGTCGGTCGAGATGTTCCCCGGGTCCAGGCCGTGCCGCTCGGCGAGCGCCTTGAGGGCGTACTCGCGGCGCCCGACCAGGATCGGCTCCGGCCACAGCACGGTGCCGTCGCCGAGGTCGAGGCCGCCCTGCTCACGGATGGCCAGGATGGAGCGCACCAGGTGCTGGCGGTAGCCCATGCGCCCGGTCACACCATTCATGGCGATACGCACCGTCTTGCGTGTCACGTCATTCCCTTCGTAGGTGTCGTACGCAGCGTTCGTGCGCGATTCGTACGCGGTTGTGCGCGCCGAGTACGCCCTACCCTGCTGAGCGTCACAGCAAGCGCTTTCTATCTGATGAGAAGCTAGCCTCTGAGCAGCGGTGGAGACAAGACCGTGACGGGGTTGAGTTGTTCGAGGGGACGAACAACCGGGGTTCTTGGCCTTAAGGTCTGCTCGACATACACGGAACCGTGACTGCGGATGGCCTGTCTACGAGGGGGCAGGTCCTGTCTGCGAACACGTGGTGAGCACACACGTACGACAGGTGGTACGACGAGATGCGCGACCGGAGGACGACGAGATGACGGTGACCCTGGCGGACGTGGCGGCCCGCGCCCAGGTCTCGCCCGCGACGGTGTCGCGCGTGCTGAACGGGAACTACCCCGTCGCCGCCTCCACCCGGGAGCGGGTGCTGCGCGCGGTGGACGAGCTGGACTACGTGCTGAACGGTCCCGCGAGCTCACTGGCCGCCGCTACCTCCGACCTGGTCGGCATCCTGGTCAATGACATCGCCGACCCGTTCTTCGGGATCATGGCGAGCGCGATCCAGTCGGAGATCGGGGGTCCGGGCGGCCGGGCGGGCGGTGAGCGTCTGGCCGTGGTCTGCAACACGGGGGGTTCGCCGGAGCGCGAGCTGACGTATCTGACCCTGCTCCAGCGGCAGCGGGCGGCCGCGGTCGTCCTGACCGGCGGCGCCGTGGAGAACGCGCCGCACGCGGCGGCCGTCGCGGCCAAGCTGCGCAAGCTGGGGGACGCCGGGACACGGGTGGTGCTGTGCGGGCGGCCGCCGGCTTCGGAGACCGGCGCCATCGCCCTGACCTTCGACAACCGCGGCGGCGGACGCGAGCTGACCGAGCACCTGATCGGGCTGGGGCATCGGCGGTTGGGGTACATCGCGGGGCCGGAGGAGCGCACGACGACCCGGCACCGGCTGGAGGGGCATCGGGCGGCGCTTCAGGCGCACGGCATCGAGGAGGACGCCCGCTGGACGGTGTACGGCCGCTATGACCGGCAGTCCGGCTACGAGGCGACGCTGGAACTGCTGCGCCGCGACCCGTCGTTGACGACGGTGGTGGCGGCGAACGACTCCGTCGCCCTGGGGGCGTGCGCGGCGCTGCGGGACTCCGGGTTGCGCATTCCCGAGGACGTGTCGGTCGCCGGGTTCGACGATCTGCCGTTCAGCGTCGACACGGTGCCTTCGCTTACGACGGTGAGGCTGCCGTTGGCGGAGGCGGGGGCGCGGGCCGGGCGGATCGCGATGGGGCGGGAGGAGCCGCCGCCCGGGGGGATCGCGACGATTCGGGGGGAGTTGATGGTTCGGGGGTCTTCCGGGGGGCCTCGGAAGTAGGCGCTGCCCCCTGTGTGTGAGGGCGCCGGACGGTTCGGCACCACGGTATGAACTCCTTTCTGAAGTGGGGGAGTTTCGGTGCCGGCGTCGGTGTCATGCGTCACACCCGGACAGAAAGCGCCCTCGGGTGTTCAGCAGGCGATAGCTTCGCGGCGTGTTCCGGCGCAAGAAGGCCGTTCAGAATCCGACGGTCGAGAAACACATGAAGGCGTTCTTCAGCGAGCTGACGGCGGAGGACCGCAGACACCCCCGGTCTGTCGGTGAGGCCTACGGTGCATACCTCTTCAACAGCCGCAAGCGGGAGCTGGTGGACGAGCACAAGCTCTCCTTGTCGCGTTTCCACATCGGTTTGGGCAGCGCCGACGGAGATCTCGACCGTCTCACCAAACGGGGGGTACTGGTCGCGGATTCCCTCCTGCTGGCGCACGGCCCGAGCTTTCCGCAGCACCTGGTCCGGACGCTGTCCCACGAGAGAGACGTCTTCAATCCGTTCGACAGCCCCACGCGCGACCCTGACTTGATGTACGAGGGGACCACGGTCACCACAAGGTCGGAGCGCCTTTCCATGCACTGCCCCGATCTGGAAGGACTGGGGCGCTGGATCGTCGATGCCGAACCGCTGCTGAAAGCCGGCCTCGCCTGGTATCTGCCGACCTATTCGACCACCAGCTCGGAGTACTCCACCGTGCCTTCGGACCGTGGCAGCTATGAGGAACGGCCCGTTCCGAGCGTGCTCGACTTCCTCGTCCGCAACGGAAGAGTCGTCGAGGAGTACGACACCCAGCCGGTGAAGAGCCAGGTGGTCCGGCCGGTGCTGAGGATCGATCTCCCGTTCGTCGACGGGGTGGGCCTTCAGGACTTCAGCCGGCTGACGGTCCAGGAATTCGCCTCTTACACAGGTTTCCGGAGCTTCATGCGGCAGACGTTCCTGGAACTGGACGACGCACTCGACGCCGTCCAGTCCGAACGGGAGATGACCAGGATCGGGCTGCGGATCGGGGACGAGATCCGCGGTGTGCACGCACAGGTGAGCGCGGCACGCAGGAAGCGCGCCGTGGCGGTGACCGGAGCGGGGGTGGGCACGGTGGGCGCCGTGCTGGTCGCCGTGTACGGTCCGGCCTTCCAGTCGGCGATGGCCATCCTGGGGGCCGCGGGTGCCGGTGGCGTCTGGGGAATCATCCAGGCGGCGGCCGAGAACGGCCGGCACATTCTTCGCCACGACAACTGGTACTACGTATGGGCCCTGGCGAAGGCGAGCGGCCGGTACGGCATCTGAGGCCGTCCTGCCGCGGGGACCGGACCGCGGAGCCGAAAAGAGTGGCACCACCGATGATTTCCGGGCCGCGCCCCGGTCTTCCTGCCGTAGCCATCCGGGCGAACCGCCCCACCGACCAACAGGAGTGACTCCCATGCGCATCACGATCACCGAGTTCATCAGCCTCGACGGCGTCGTCCAGGCCCCCGGCGGCCCCCAGGAGGACACCGACGGCGGCTTCGCGCACGGCGGCTGGTCGCATCCTTACTTCGACGCGGAGGTCCTCGGCGGTGTCTTCGATGCGGCGATGCAGAAGGCCGAGGCGCTGTTGTACGGGCGTCGTACGTATCTGACGATGGCCGCCGCCTGGCCCGAGCGCGCCGGTGACCCGTTCGCCGACCGGCTGAACTCGCTGAAGAAGTACGTCGTGACCGACACGCTTTCCGACGAGGAGCTGACCTGGAACAACACCACGCGCATCCCCGGCGGCGAGGCCGTCGCCCGGATCCGTGAGCTGCGCGACAGCGAGGGCGGCGACCTGGCGATGATGGGCAGCCCCACGCTCGTGCGGACCCTCATCCAGGAGGGCCTGGTCGACGAGTTGCAGCTCGTCGTGATGCCGGTGCTGCTGGGCGGTGGCAAGTCGATCTTCCCGGAGGACGGCGGGAAACGGCCGTTCGAGCTCGTGTCCACGGTCGCCGGGAAGACGGGCGTGCAGGTGTGCGTCTACCGGCCGGCCGCCGAAGGGTAGCCACCCGGGCGCGGGCGTCCTAGGCTCGACTCGACGGTATCTCTGACTCAGTCAAATATCCGGGGGTCGACGATCATGACCGTCCACGACATCCGCGCCTTCAACCGCTTCTACACGAACGTCATCGGCGCTCTCGACTACAGCCGCCACCTCTACGCCCCCTACACCCTCACCGAGTCCCGCGTCCTGTACGAGCTCGCGCACTCCCCGCGTACGGACGCCGCCGACCTGCGGACCGAGCTGTCCCTGGACGCGGGGTATCTGAGCCGGATCCTGAACAAGTTCGAGCAGGACGGGCTCATCGAGCGCGCCCCCTCGCGGCAGGACCCGAGGCGTCGGCGCGTCACGCTCACCGAGCGCGGCCGTGAGACCGGCAAGCTGCTGGAGGAGCGGGCGACCGAATCGGTCGGCTCGCTGCTGTCGACCGTGCCGGCCGCCGACCGGCCACGCCTCGCCGAGGCGATGACGACCGTCCGCACGATCCTGTCCGACGGCCGCCCGCCCCGCCGCGAGGACGTCCTGCTGCGCGAGCCCGGCCCCGGCGACCTCGGCTGGATCGTGCAGCGCAACGCCGCGCTGTACGCCGTCGAGTACGGCTTCAACGCCGACTACGAGGGACTGGTCGCGAGGATCGTCGCCGACTTCGCGGAGGACCACGACCCCCATCTGGAGCGGGTGTGGATCGCCGAGCTGGACGGCCGGCCGGTGGGCTGTGTGATGTGCGTACGTGACGAGGCGCCCGCCACGGCCCGCCTGCGACTGCTGCTGGTCGAGCCCGAGGCCCGCGGCCTCGGCATCGGCGACCGACTCGTGGCGGCGGTCGTCGACTTCGCCCGCGGCGTCGGCTACCGCGACCTAGTCCTGTGGACCAACGACATCCTGGCCGCGGCCCGCCGCGTCTACCAACGCCACGGCTTCGTCCTCACCGCCGAGAAACCCCACCGCTCCTTCGGCAAGGACCTGAACGGCCAGGACTGGCGACTGGATCTGCAAGGTGCGCCGGAGTGACCTGCCGGGTCATGTGCTCGACCAGTCGCCGTCGCGCACCTCGTAGACCTGCATTCGCCGGGTGATGGCGTCGCCGTAGCGATCGAAGCCGACCCGTCCCATCGCTCCGTCGAACTCGACCGCCTGCACGGCCTTGCGCAGGTCCTCGCGGGCCGTCGTCGGCAGCTTGTCACCGGTGATGCGCACACCCTCCTTGAAGGCGCGTATCAGCGCCCAGGTGGCGTCGTAGGCGTATCCCCCGTAGGCGCCGTAGGGAGCCGAATGGTCGGTCTTCGTGTAGTCGGCGATGAACGACTTGGCGGATTCGAGCTTTTCCGGCATGACCACGCCGACGGTGCAGATGTCCCCTGTCCCGCCGCTGCCGACCCGGGAGATGTAGTCGCTGGAGAAGAGGCCGTCACCGCCCGCCATGCGGATGTCGGGGTCCGCTGCGTGCAACTGCTCGCTCAGCGGGGCCCCGGCGCCGTACTCGCCGCCGAAGTACACGACGTCGGCGCCCGAAGCACGGGCCCGCTTCACCTCTTCGGTGAAGTCCCGCTGGTCGTGGTCCACATGGGTCTCGCCCACGACATCCCCGCCCTCCTGACGGAAGGCCGCCTTGAAGGTCTCGGCCAAGGACACGCCGTAGGTCTGTCCGTCGTCGATGACGAAAGCCTTGCGACGTCCGTCCCATTCGTAGAGATGTCTGGCCGCGGCGGGCCCCTGATCCATGTCGTTGGGCACCATGCGGAAGTAGGTGTCGTACGGCCTGGACCGCTTGCCCACCAGCCAGTTCGCGCCCAGCGTGAGCTCGGGGGCGGAGTTCGCGGGCGAGATCTGGGGCAGTCGGGCATCGGACATGCGTTTCTGCGTATCCGCCGCGATGCCGGAGGTGAGCGGCCCCACTACTCCGACGATGCCGGAGTCGGCGACGAACCTGGTGGCGACCTCCCGCCCCGTGGCGGTCAGGCCCTTGTCGTCCCTGGCCTGGATCTTGAAGGTGACGCCCGGGACGAAGTGTTCCTCGTTGGCCTTCTTCGCCGCGAGCTCGGCCGAGTTCTTGATTCCCTCGCCCAGGACGGCGAACTCACCGCTCAGGGGGGCGCTCACGCCGATCCCCACGGTGAGGCTGTTCCCCGCGGCGGCCCCGGATCCCGCGCCGTCCGACGCCCCGTCCTTCGAGCCCTCGCCGAAGACCGAGTCCAGCGTCACGGGAAGCGTTCCCAGTGCCGCGACCAGCGCGGTGGACACCATCATCACGACCGTCCGGCGGCTGACCCGCCCTCCACGCCTTCGTGCCCACGAGGAACGAGCCGTGCCCTCGGCCTGCGCGGCGGGTGCCTCCTCGCCCGGTGGGCCTTGGGGCGGCTCGGGCGGCTCGGGCGGCTCGTCGGGCGGCCGGTGGCGGTTGCGCGCCAGTGCGATCGCGCCCGCCGTGTTGCCGTTGCGCTGCTGGGGCGTCGGCCTGCCCTTGGCCACCAGGGCGCCGTACAGATGCTCGTACAGCGTCATCATCGTGAGCAGCGGCGGTGCCTCCGGGATCCCGTGTTCGAGCGCGCCGATCAGCTCGCCGGTGAACGCGGTGTACGTCTCCCCCGGCGGTGCCAGCGCCGTCCTGGTCTCGGAGGTCGCGGTCAGCACGAACGTGCCGCTGATGTCGGACATCCCGCCGAGTCCCGAGGTGGACATCGCGCCGTGCAGGGCGAGGCCGCTCCAGCAGCAGTCCAGGATCACGACCTTGCGGCGGGCCCGGGTCTGCGGGTCGAGCAGGAGCTCACGGATGTCCTGGTAGCGCAGGGCGCTGAAGAGCTGCCGGGGGTTGGTGCGGGGGAGGGCCAGGTAGAGCTCGTTGGACAGGTCGTGCACGAAGCCGTGGCCCGCGTAGTAGACGAGCAGGGTGTCCTCGGCCTCGGCGGCGAGGCGGGCGACCTCTCCCAGCGCCTGGTCGCGGTCGGGTTCCGCGAGCACACGCACATGGTCGGCCTTCAGACCCCACACGTCGGGGTCGCGCAGGAGCTCCGCCAGGCGCGTGAGGTTGTGGGAGACGGCGGGCAGCGGTTCGAGGCCGGGTTCGGTGAAGGAGTGCGCGCCGATCAGCAGTGCTCTGCTGAGCGCGGGCTCCGAGAGTCCGCTCATGACCGGGGTCGCTCGGGGCCGGACGTCGTCGGGGCCGCCGTGTCGTCGTCCGGCTGGGTGGCCGGGGTGGTCAGCTGCCGCACCAGCCGTTCGATCTGCTCCGCGTCGGCGCCCCGCACGGTCACGGTGACGCCGTCGCGTTCCACCTGGACGCTCGGTCCGTTCGCCCGCGACTGGCGCCAGCTCGCCACGGCCAGGAGCAGTCCGCCGAGGCCCACCGCGTTGCTGAGCACGACGTCGATCAGGTCCAGGCCGGAGCCCATGGCTCCCGGTGTCGCGTTCCTCGCGCGCAGGACGAGGGTCTCGCCCGCGGTGTCGGGGTCTCGTAACAGCCAACGGTGCAGAGCGCGAAGCTGTCCCCCGTCGTCATCGAGCACGGTGATACCGAGCCGCATGCTTCCCCCCTCGCACACTCACGCACGCTCACGCCCCTGCCGATTTCGGCATCATGCGGGTGATTTTCGGCATCATATCGACGCCTCGGCCCCCGGGCGTCAACTGTGGAAAAGCCGCTCCGCGTGGGGCATCCTGACCTGCCGATCGTCCGGCCGGATGGGCGTCCCTCCGTTTCCCTGGCAAGGTGGATGCATGAAACTGGCGTTCTCCACCCTCGGCGTCCCCGGTCTCCCCCTGCCCGACGTGCTGCGGCTCGCGACCGCGTGCGGATATCACGGGGTCGAGTTGCGCACGCATCCGGAGGAGCCCGTGCACCCGGGGCTCGGGCCCGCCGAACGGGCGGACGTGGCGGCCGAGTTCAAGGCCGCCGGGGTCGAGCTGTTGGGGCTCGCCGGGTACGTCAGGGTCGCCGCGCCCGGGGACGACGGACCCGTGATCGAGGAGATCCGTCAGCTCGTCGATCTCGCCCATGACCTCGGTGCGCCCTTCGTCCGGGTCTTCCCGGGTGCCGATCCCGAGCAGAGCTGGCAGTCGGCGGACGCGATCGCCGCGCGGCGCCTGGGTACGGCCGCGGAGTACGCCGCCGACATGGGCGTACGGATTCTGCTGGAGACCCACGACTCGCACCGCACCGCGGCCGACGCGATCCGCGTGCTCGGCCTGGTGGGGCATCGTCACGTCGGCTCGCTGTGGGACGTCATGCACACCTGGCTGGGCGGCGAGCAGCCCAGCGAGAGCTACGCCGCCCTCGCCCCGTACCTCGGCTATGTCCAGGTCAAGGACATCACCTCCGCCGACGACACGACCCCCCTGCCGCTCGGCGCCGGGGTGCTGCCGCTCGCCGAGTGCGTGGAGGTCCTCTCCCGGCACGGCTGGGACGGCTGGCTGTGCTGGGAGTACGAGAAGCGGTGGTACGAGGAGGCCGCGCCTCTCGACGGGTTGCTGAGCAAGGGCCGGGAGCACCTTTCGCGGTTGCTGAACGAATCGGCGTAGACGGCACCGGCGCCGTGGGCGGCACCGGCCGTGGGCGCCGCCGCGCGGTAATTCACTCGCCCGGCGCGACGGCCGCCGTATAGCGTCCCCCCTCGTGCCCGAAACCACCCCCCGCTCCGTCATGCCGTCATGAGCCTCGCGCGTACGTTGATCGACGTACGGCCCTTGCGGACCTCTCCTGTCTTCCGACGGCTGCTGATCGGGCGGACGGTGTCCGTGCTCGGCAGCTTCATGACCATGGTCACCGTCATGTACCAGGTCTGGGATCTGACGCGGAGCACGGTCTGGAGCGGTGCGGTCGGGCTGGCGCAGGCGCTGCCCATGGTGTGTGTGGGGCTGTTCGCCGGGGCGTGGGTGGATCGCGGTGACCGGCGGCGGATCTTTCTCGTCGCGACGGTCGGGCAGGCGGTCTGCGCGCTGCTGCTCGCGGTGCAGGGCTTCACCGGGGGCGTATCGGTGGGCGGGATCCTCGTGCTCGTGGCGGCCGGGGCCTGCTTCGGCGCGGTCGGCGGGCCGGCGGCGGGCGTGTTCGTGCCCCGGCTGCTGCCGAAGGAGCAGGTGGCGGCGGGGCTGGCCCTCAACGCCGTCACCGGTCAGGCGATGATGCTGCTCGGCCCTGCGCTGGGCGGGCTGTTCCTCGGCTGGTTCGGTGTCGGTGTCTGCTATGTGCTGGACGCCCTCAGTTTCGGCCTCGCCTTCCACGGCGCCTTCGGCCTGCCCGCGCTGCAGCCCGAGGGCGAGCCCTCCCGGGCCGGACTGCACGGCGTCATGGACGGACTGCGCTTCCTGGCCGGTCACCGGGTGGTGCGCGGCGCGCTCGTCACCGACCTCGCCGCCACCGTCCTCGCCATGCCGGTCAGTCTCTTCCCGCTGGTCAACGCCGAACGCTTCGGCGGCGACCCGCGCACCCTCGGCCTGTTCCTGTCGGCCGTGGCGGTCGGCGGCGTCACGGCGACGGCCCTGTCGGGCTCGGTGACCCGGCTGGGCCGACCCGGGCTGGTGATGCTGTGCGGGGCGGGGACCTGGGGCGCGGCGCTGGCCCTGTTCGGGCTGATGACCGACCCCTGGGTGGGGCTCGGGCTGCTGGTGGTGGCCGGTGCCGCGGACGCCCTGTCGGTCGTGTCGCGCAGCACGATCGTCCAGACCCGCACCCCGGACGCCCTGCTCGGCCGGGTCACGGCCGCCGAGCAGATCGTCGGCCAGGCGGGCCCACATCTCGGCAACCTGCGCGGCGGCCTGGTCGCCGGCTGGTCCTCCGGCGCGACGGCCCTGGTCACGGGCGGCCTGCTGTGCGTGCTGGCGGTGGCCTACGTGAGTGCCGCTACGCCGGAGCTGCGGGACGGGGTGGGTACGCCGGAGGCACCCTGACCGGCGCCCCCGAAACCGCCGCACCGGCCCATCACACCGGACGCCCCACAAGCGGCACCGTCGGATCGAGACACCACCCCAGCACCGCGGGCCATGACCCGTACCCCGCGTCCAGGTCCAGGTGGGCGGCGCCCGGGAGGATGTCGGTGGGGATGGCGAGCGGGGTGCCGTAGAGGGTGTCGGCGCCTTCCGGGCAGTACGGGTCGTCGTCGCCTGCGACCAGGCGGGTGGGGCAGGGGAGGCTGAGCTCCAGGGACTCCGGGGCCTCCAGGGACTCCGCGGCCCCCACGGCCCCCACGGCCTCCACCGACCCCAGCGCCGGCAGGGCGAACCCGGCGACCTCCGTGTACCGGGCCAGCACGCTGCCGGACGGCGGCGCGACCAGCAGTACCCGGTCCGCGGCGTCGAGCCCCGGCATCCCGCGCGCGGCGGCGTGCAGCCACAGCACGGCGGACAGGCTGTGCGCGACCACCACCCGCTCCGCCCCCGCGTCGAGCCCGGCCAGATGGCGCCCCAACTCCGCCAGCCAGACCTCCAGTTCGGGGTCGTCAGCGTCCGGAAGCGGCGGATAGACGACCTGGTGGCCGAGGTCGGTGAGCCGGTCGGCGAGCCAGTGCTGCCAGTGGTCCTCGGGGCGGTGGTTCTGCCAGCCGTGGAGGATGAGGTATGCGGTCATGGCGCCGATGTTGGCACGCCCACCTGTCTCACAGCCGTGCCCGCAACGCCGCGAACTCCTCATGAAATCCCGGGAAGGTCTTCCGTACGCACCCCGGGTCGTCGAACGAGACACCCGGCACCCGAAGCCCCGTCACCGCGAAGGACATCACGACGCGGTGATCGCCGTACGACTTGATCTCCGCGCCGCTCACGAGAGGGGCACCCGGGCGAATCTCGATCCAGTCCGGGCCCGTCGCCACCTCCGCCCCCAGCCGCCGCAGGTTCTCCGCGCACGCCTCCAGCCGGTCGCACTCCTTCACCCGAGTGTTCGCCACGTCCTCGATCCGCACAGGGCCGGAGGCGAACGGCGCGATGGCGGCCAGCGTCGGCATGGTGTCGGAGATGTCGCGCATGTTGACGGTGATGCCCCGCAGTTCGCCCGTGCCGCGCACCGTCGTCGCATCCGGGCCCACGGACACCCGCGCGCCCATCCGCCGCAGGACGTCGACGAAGCCCAGGTCGCCCTGGAGCGCGCCCTCGCCCAGGCCCGGGACCGTGACCTCGCCGCCCGTGACGGCCGCCGCCGCGAAGAAGTAGCTCGCGGTCGAGGCGTCGGGCTCGACGGCGTAGGTCGTGGCGCGGTAGCCGCCCGGCGGGACCACGAAGACGTCCCCCTCCCTGCGTACCTCCACGCCGAACGCCCGCATCATCGCGATCGTGATCTCGACGTACGGCACCGAGACCAGGTCGGTGACGGTGATCCGCAGGCCCTCGCGGGTCAGCGGGCCGAGCAGCAGCAGCGCCGTCAGGTACTGCGACGACTGACCCGCGTCCAGCGTCACCGCCCCGCCCTCGACGCCGGCCGCCACGACCGTCAGCGGATGGTGGCCCTCCTTCTCCTCGTGCCGCAGGTCCACGCCCAGGTCGCGCAGAGCCGAACTCAAAGGCGCCAACGGACGTCTGCGCATCTGGGGCGAGGCGTCGAAGCGGTAGGTGCCGTGCCCGGCTGCGGCCAGCGTCGGCAGGAAGCGGGCCGTGGTCGCGCCGTCGCGGCAGTAGACGTCGGCCTCCGCGACCGCGGGGCCCTGCGGGCGGCCGTCGATCTGCCAGGTGCCCGGGGTCCGGCCGACCCGGTAGCCGAGCCGGGTCAGTCCCTCGGCGAAGCCCTCCGTGTCGTCCGAGCGCAGCGGCCGTACGAGGGTCGTGACACCGTTGGCCGCGGCCGCCAGGAACAGGGCGCGGGCGGTGATGGACTTGGAACCGGGGATCGCGACTACGGGCATGCGCTCATGATCGCCCGGACCCCGGACCCGGCGCCGGGACGTCCACGGGATGGACCCGCACCGGACCCGCGTCCGTTGCCCACACGTCACGTGGGCCCCGGCGAACCCGCGCTTTACCGACTTTCGCCGATTCAGCCACCCCGGGGAACCCACCCTCACCCCCGCCCGTCCAACCGGCGAGCTGCCGGAGAGTCACCGTGGTGCGGTGTCGGCCCTCGCTGCTGGCTGCGATCGCTGACCACACCCTCTCCGCCGTGCCGCGGCCGGCAGCACGCCGTCATCGGCGCGCCCCCCTCCAACTGCGCCGATGGCGGCCCCTTTCCGGTTACGGTCCCTGTTCCGGTTACGGCCCATTCCCTTGACTGGCAGAAACCTTCCGGTTATTGGTGACTTCTCGGAAGTTTCCTTCAGCGCACCACCTCCGAAAGGAGCGCACGTGCCCGACACCAGCACGGGAAGCACGGGAAACACCGCCACGCCCTCAAGACGTACGGTCCTCGCGGCCACCGCAGGCATCACCACCGCCCTGGCCCTCGGCGGCACCGCCCACGCCGCCGCCCCCGACGACCGGACACTGCGCGCCCTCATCGCCCGGATGACCCTGCCGGAGAAGGTCGGCCAGCTCTTCGTGATGCGGGTCTACGGCCACTCCGCGACCGCCCCCGACCAGGCCGACATCGACGCCAACCTCAAGGAGATCGGCGTCCGCACGGCCGCCGAGCTGGTCGCCAAGTACCGCGTGGGCGGCATCATCTACTTCACCTGGGCGCACAACACCCGCGACCCCCACCAGATCGCCGATCTGTCGAACGGCATCCAGAAGGCGTCCCTCTCCCAGCCCCGCGGCCTGCCCGTCCTCATCTCCACCGACCAGGAGCACGGCATCGTCTGCCGCGTCGGCGAGCCCGCCACCCTCTTCCCGGGCGCCATGGCCATCGGCGCCGGCGGCTCCCGCGCCGACGCCCGCACCCTCGGCCGGATCGCCGGGCAGGAACTCAGGGCGCTCGGCATCCGGCAGAACTACTCCCCCGTGGCCGACGTGAACGTCAACCCGGCCAACCCGGTCATCGGTGTCCGCTCCTTCGGCGCCGAACCGGCAGCGGTGGCCGGCATGGTCGCCGCCGAGGTGGCCGGATACCAGCACGCGCGTCAGGTCGCGGCGACCGCAAAGCACTTCCCCGGCCACGGCGACACCGCCGTCGACAGCCACTACGGCTTCCCGGTCATCACCCACACCCGCGAGCAGTGGAACCAGCTCGACGCGCCGCCCTTCCGGGCCGCCGTCCGCGCCGGCATCGACTCGATCATGACCGCGCACATCATGGTCCCGGCCCTCGACGACTCCGGCGACCCGGCCACCCTCTCCCGCCCGATCCTCACCGGCATCCTGCGCGAGGAGCTGGGCTACGACGGGCTGGTGGTCACCGACTCGCTCGGCATGCAGGGCGTACGCACGAAGTACGGCGACGACCGCGTCCCCGTCCTCGCGCTGAAGGCGGGCGTGGACCAGCTCCTCAACCCGCCGAACCTCGACATCGCGTGGAACGCGGTCCTCAAGGCCGTCCAGGACGGCGAGTTGACCGAGGCACGCCTCGACGAGTCGGTCCTGCGGGTCCTGCGGCTGAAGGCGAAGCTGCGGCTGTTCGAGGAGCCGTACGTCAGCCAAGGCGGCGTCGACCGGAACGTCGGCACCCCGTCCCACCTCAAGGCCGCCGACCGCATCGCCGAGCGCACGACGACCCTGCTGGTCAACGAGGGGCCTGTGCTCCCGCTGTCCCGCCGGACCCACCCCAGGGTGCTGGTCGTCGGCGCCGACCCGGCCTCACCCTCCGGTACGACGGGACCGCCGACCGGTGTGCTCGCCGCCGCCCTCACCGAGCTGGGCTTCACGGCGACCGCCCTGTCCACCGGCACGGCGCCCTCCGCCGCAACCATCGCCCAGGCCGTCGCGGCGGCGGGGGAGGCGGACGCGGTCGTGGTGGGGACGTACAACGTCACGGCGGGCAGCTCGCAGCGGACGCTGGTCGCGCAGCTCCTCGCGACGGGCAGGCCTGTGGTGGCGGTGGCGATCCGCAACCCGTACGACGTGGCGCATCTGCCCGACGTCCGCGCCTACCTGGCCTCCTACTCCTGGACCGACGTCGAACTGCGAGCGGCGGCACGGGTGATCGCCGGTCGGGCGGCGCCGCGCGGGCGGCTGCCGGTGCCGGTGCAGCGGGCGGACGATCCGACGCGGGTGCTGTATCCGGTCGGCCATGGCCTGTCGTACCGGGGCTGACAGCGCCGTATGGCTCATTGGACGTAGCACCCGCATGACTCCGCGGACGTAGCTCTCGTACGCCACACAACGGGCGCACTCACCCCCAACCGACGCAAAGGACCCCGCACGTCTGGCGTGCCCCCGCCGCGACGGGCCACGCTGGACGGGGGTACCCGGGGGGAGTGCGATGCGCGAGAGAAGTGCGGTGGGGGTGGCCTGGGCGTTGCCGGTGCTGCTCGTCGCGCTGCTGACGGGGTGTCAGGGCGCGTCGGGGGCGACGGAGAAGGGGGACGGGCGGCCCGGGATGAGCACGAGCGCGAGCGAGAGTGGGCGGCAGGTCATCCCTCCGACCCTGCCCGCCGGCTACGGCGCCGTCTTCCTCGGCGTCGACGAGTGCAGTTCCTTCGGTACGACGAGCTTCACCGAGGTGCCCTGTGCCGGCGAGCGGGCCGCGGCGCGGGTCGTGGCCCGGCACGACGGCCGGGTGGGTGACGGCCCGCTGTGCCCCGGGACCACGGACTTCGTGCTGCACATCAGCGAACAGAGCCGGACGTCCGACGAGGACGGCGACGGCGCGATCCCCCAGGGCTACGCCTGCATGCGCAACCTCTCCCCGCCCCATCCGGGTGACCCCGGCGGCGGAGGCGGCCCCCGCACGATCGTCGGCGACTGCGTCTACAACTCCGGCGACGGCCAGGTGCGCGAGACCTCGTGCGACGGCAAGGGCGAGCAGAAACCGGAGTACAAGGTGACGAAGTCCGTCGACGAGCGCGTCGACTGCCCGCTGTCGACGGCCCTGTACGTCCAACTGGGCGGCGAGAAGCCGGTGGGATGCGCACGGCCGGTGTGACCGGCCCGGTCCGCCCGCGCACCTCAGAGACCTCACGGGGTCCGCCACGGCCGCACCACCTCGGGCCCGGGTTCACGGTGGTCGCGGGTCCGCTCACCTAGCATGTCGTCGATGCCCAAGTCACCCCGGTCAACAGGCGGTTCCAGACGTGCGAGAGCGGTCGTCGCGACAAGTGTGGGCGCCGGTGTCGTCATGGCGTCCCTCGCCGCCGTCCTCCCCGCCGCGGCGGCCGCTGCCGACGTCCGCTGCACCTCCGCCAAGGCGGGCCTCGCGGGCAAGCTGGAGAGGGACATCACCGCCGCTCTGACCAACCGCGAGGGCACAGTCGCGGTCGGCCTCCACGACCGTGCCACGGACACCACCTGCTCCCTGCGCGCCTCCCGTGCCTACGACTCGGCCAGCATCACCAAGGTCACCGTGCTCGCCGCGCTGCTGTGGGACGCCAAGAACGACGACCGCTATCTCACCGACCGCGAGGTGTCCCTGAGCAGGGCGATGATCGTCCTGTCGGACAACGCCGCGACCAGGACGCTCTGGAAGCAGCTCGGCATGACGAAGATCAAGGCCTTCCTCGCCGCCGCCGGCATGACCCGGACCAGGCCCGGCGCGGACGGCTACTGGGGCCTGACCCAGATCACCGTCACCGACGAGCAGAAGCTGCTGGAGCTCATCACGGTCGGCAACGAGGTGCTCAGCGACAACTCCCGCGCCTACATCCTGAAGCTGATGAGCGAGGTCGTCCCCGGGCAGCGCTGGGGCACACCGTACGGAGTGCCGTCCGGCGTCTCCGTGGCCGTCAAGAACGGCTGGCTGCAGCGGGCCACCAACGGCTGGCGGGTGCACAGCGTCGGCGCCTTCAAGGGCCGCGGCCACGACTACACGATGACGGTGCTCACTCACGGCAACAGCACCATGAACTACGGCATCACGACCATCCAGGGCGTCGCCAGGGCCATCCACAGGGACCTGGCGACGAGCCGACCCTGAAGCGGGCCACGCTTCATGAGCCGGTCTCCCCCGCGTCACCGACCCGCCCTACGGTGACCCCATGCGCCTGAGATCCGTACTCTCGACCGCCACCGCGGCCCTGGCGGCGGCCACCTGCCTGACCGCCGCCGGCCCGGCGAACGCCCACGCCAACGCGCAGGGCAGCCACGCCTGTTCCCCCTCCGTCTCCATCGACCGCTTCTCCGACGCGCTCGACAAGACGACGTACGAGGGCACCTTCGTCGGCAACTTCTCCGCGCTCGCCCTGGACCGCGACGGCTCCCTCGCGGCCCTCTCCGACCGCTCCTCCCTCTTCGGCCTCGACGCGAAGACGCTCGCGCCGAAGGCCGTCGTCCCGCTCGCCGACGAGAGCGGCGCCGCCCTCGACTCGGAGGGCCTCGTGATCGACCGCGACGGCACCCGGCTGATCTCCTCCGAGACCGAGCCGTCCGTACGCCGCTACTCCCGCGACGGCAGGATCCTCGACCGCCTCCCCGTGCCGGACGCGCTGAAGGTCGCCCCCGCGGGCCGCGCCGTCCCCAACGGCACCTTCGAGGGCCTGACCCTGCTCCCCGGCGGGCGCACCCTGCTCGCGTCGATGGAGTACGCGCTCTCCGGTGACAGCGCGGGCGTCGTCCGCTTCCAGACCTGGCGGCGGACCGGGGACGGCCACTTCGAGCTCGGCCGCCAGTACGCCTACCGCGCCGACTCCGGTCTCGGCGTCCCCGAGGTCCAGGCGACTCCCGACGGCCGCCTCCTGGTCCTGGAGCGCGGCTTCACCGCCGGCGTCGGCAACACCGTCCGCCTGTATCTGGCCGACCCGCGCCGCGCCACGGACACCGGCGGCGTCGAGAACCTCACGGGCCAGGACGGCGTACACCTGATCAAGAAGACGCTGCTCACCGACATCGTGAGCTGCCCGTCACTGGGAGCGACCGCCAAGCAGCCCCAGCCGAACCCGCTGCTCGACAACATCGAGGGCATGGCGATCACGGGGTACTCGAAGGGCCGCCTGAAGGTGCTGCTGGTCAGCGACGACAACCAGAACGCGGCGCAGACCACACGCTTCTACCACCTGCGTCTCCGTATCTGATCGGTATCTGATCGGTCGCCGACCGCGACGGAGGGATGAAATCCCCCGCCATCAGCGTTGGTGCCTTCCGGTAGATCAGGACGAACGGAGGGCACCGGCGTGGTGACGCAGCAGGGGTGGGCAAAACGACTGTGGGGCTATGCCTGGCGCTACCCCAAGGACGTCGTCCTTGCCCTGGGCTCCTCCCTCGCCGGCATGGCCGTGATGGCGATCGTCCCGCTGATCACGAAGGTGATCATCGATGACGTCATCGGCGGCCACACCCGCTCCATGGCCGTCTGGGCGGGCCTGCTGGTGGCCGCCGCGCTCGCGGTCTACGTCCTCACCTACGTCCGCCGCTACTACGGCGGCCGTCTCGCGCTCGACGTCCAGCACGATCTGCGGACCGACATGTTCGGGACGATCACCCGGCTCGACGGGCGACGGCAGGACGAGCTGTCCACCGGGCAGGTCGTCGGACGCGCCACCAGCGACCTCCAGCTGATCCAGGGCCTGCTCTTCATGCTCCCGATGACCATCGGGAACTTCGCGCTGTTCCTGATCTCCCTGGTCGTCATGGCATGGCTGTCGCTGCCGCTGACGCTGGTCGCCCTCGCGGTCGCCCCGGCCCTGTGGTGGATCGCCAAGCGCAGCCGGACCAAGCTGCACCCCTCCACCTGGTACGCCCAGGCCCAGGCCGCCGCCGTCGCGGGCGTGGTCGACGGCGCCGTCAGCGGCGTACGCGTGGTGAAGGGGTTCGGGCAGGAGGAGCAGGAGACCGGGAAGCTCAGGGAGGTCAGCCGGCGGCTCTTCGCGGGGCGGCTGCGCACCATCCGGTTCAACTCCAGGTACACCCCGGCGCTCCAGGCCGTCCCGGCCCTCGGCCAGGTCGCGATGCTCGCGCTCGGCGGCTGGCTGGCGGTGCGCGGGCACATCACGCTGGGCACGTTCGTCGCCTTCTCCACCTACCTCGCCCAGCTGGTCGGCCCGGTCCGGATGCTCGCCATGGTCCTCACGGTCGGGCAGCAGGCCCGCGCGGGCACCGAGCGGGTGCTGGAGCTGATCGACACCGAGCCGTCGATCAAGGACGGCAGCAAGACCCTGCCCGCCGACGCGCCCGCGACGGTCGAGTTCGACGACGTCTCCTTCGGTTACGCCGACGAGCGCCCGGTCCTCGACGGGCTCAGCTTCGAGATCCGCCCCGGCGAGACCCTCGCCGTCGTCGGCTCCTCCGGCTCCGGAAAGTCGACGGTCTCCCTGCTCCTGCCGCGCTTCTACGACGTCACGCACGGCGCCGTCCTCGTCGGCGGCCACGACGTCCGCGAGCTGACTTCCGAATCGCTGCGGGCCGCGATCGGACTGGTCCCCGAGGACTCGTTCCTCTTCTCGGACACGGTCCGCAACAACATCGCGTACGGCCGCCCCGACGCCACCGAGGAGGAGATCCGCGAAGCCGCCCGCACCGCCCAGGCGGACCGTTTCATCGCCGAGCTGCCCGACGGCTACGACACCAAGGTCGGCGAGCACGGCCTCACCCTCTCCGGCGGCCAGCGTCAGCGCGTCGCGCTCGCCCGCGCGATCCTCACCGACCCCCGGCTCCTCGTCCTGGACGACGCGACCTCGGCGGTGGACGCCCGGGTCGAGCACGAGATCCACGAGGCGCTGAAGCACGTCATGGAGGGCCGGACCACTCTGTTGATCGCCCACCGGCGCTCCACGCTCGGCCTGGCCGACCGTATCGCGGTCCTCGACGCGGGCCGCCTCGCCGACATCGGCACCCACGACGAACTCCAGGAGCGCTCCGCCCTCTACCGCCGCCTCCTCACCGACCCCGACGAGCTCGGCGGCGTCTCCCCCGGTCACGCCCAGCCCTCCTGTCCCCAGGAGGACACCTCCGTACGCGCCGAACTGGACGCGGAGTTCGACGCCGAGCGCGGCGTGACCCCGCGGCTGTGGACCGGCGACCGTGAGCCCAAGGACCTGGCGCTCACGGAGTCCCCGGCCACGCCCGAGCTGCTCGCCCAGGTCGAGGCGCTGCCCCCGGCGACGGACATCCCCGAAATCGACGAGGCGCGTGCGGTGCGCGCGGAGGAGTCGTACGGCCTCAAGCGGCTGCTACGAGGGTTCGGGCGGCCCCTGCTGATCAGTCTCGGCCTGGTCGCCGTGGACGCCGGCATGGGGCTGCTGCTGCCCGTCCTGATCCGGCACGGCATCGACGACGGTGTCACGGCGGCGGCCGTCGGCGCGGTCTGGGCGGCGTCCCTGCTGGGCCTGCTCACGGTGATCGTGCAGTGGGCGGCGCAGGTGGGCGAGACGCGCATGACCGGCCGTACGGGCGAGCGTGTCCTGTACTCCCTCCGCCTGAAGATCTTCGCCCAGCTCCAGCGGCTCGGACTCGACTACTACGAGCGGGAGTTGACCGGCCGGATCATGACGCGGATGACGACGGACGTGGACGCGCTGTCGACCTTCCTCCAGACGGGCCTGGTCACGGCGTTCGTCTCCGTCGTCACCTTCTTCGGCATCATGGGCGCCCTGCTGGTGATCGACCTCCAGCTCGCGCTCGTCGTCTTCGCGACGCTGCCCCCGCTGATCGTCGCCACGTACTACTTCCGCCGGGCCAGTGTGAAGGCGTACGAACTCGCCCGGGAGCGGGTGTCGCTGGTGAACGCCGACCTCCAGGAGTCGGTGTCCGGACTGCGGATCGTGCAGGCCTTCCGGCGCGAGCGGGACGGCGGCGCGCGGTTCGCCGAGCGCAGCGACAGCTACCGCCAGGCCCGTATCCGGGGCCAGTGGCTGATCTCGATCTACTTCCCCTTCGTGCAGTTCCTGTCGTCGGCGGCCGTGGCGGCGGTGCTGATCGTGGGCGGCGGCCGGATCGACGACGCGACGCTGACGACCGGCGCGCTGGTGGCGTACCTGCTCTACATCGACCTGTTCTTCGCCCCGGTCCAGCAGCTCTCCCAGGTCTTCGACGGCTATCAGCAGGCCACGGTCTCGCTCGGCCGCATCCAGGAGCTGCTGCGGGAGCCCACGTCGACGAAAGCGGCCGAGGAGCCGCTGGAGGTGCTGTCGCTGCGGGGTGACGTCGCCTTCGAGGACGTGCACTTCAAGTACGGGGGTGCCGACGGGGAGGACGCGGCGCTGAGCGGCATCGACCTGCGTATCCCCGCCGGGCAGACGGTGGCCTT
Source organism: Streptomyces sp. NPDC111802 (assembly GCF_055634335.1). Taxonomy (NCBI): domain Bacteria; kingdom Bacillati; phylum Actinomycetota; class Actinomycetes; order Kitasatosporales; family Streptomycetaceae; genus Streptomyces; species Streptomyces sp. NPDC111802. The sequence continues at coordinate 83,766 of NZ_JBVKCZ010000006.1, forward strand.
CGTCGGCGAGACGGGCGCCGGCAAGTCAACGCTCGTGAAGCTGGTGGCGCGCTTCTACGACCCGACCGGCGGCCGGGTCACGGTGGACGGCACGGATCTGCGCTCCCTGGACCTCACGTCCTACCGCCACCGTCTCGGGGTCGTCCCGCAGGAGGCGTACCTCTTCCAGGGCACGATCCGTGACGCCATCGCCTACGGCCGCCCCGACGCGACGGACGCCCAGGTCGAGGCCGCGGCCCGCGCGGTCGGCGCGCACGAGATGATCGCCACCCTCGACGGCGGCTACCTCCACGAGGTGGCCGAGCGCGGCCGCAACCTCTCCGCCGGCCAGCGCCAGCTGATCGCGCTGGCCCGCGCCGAGCTGGTCGACCCCGACGTCCTGCTCCTCGACGAGGCGACGGCCGCGCTGGACCTGGCCACGGAGGCGCAGGTCAACCAGGCGACGGACCGGCTGGCGGGCCGCCGCACCACCCTGGTGGTCGCCCACCGTCTGACGACGGCCGCCCGTGCGGACCGGGTCGTGATGATGGACCACGGCCGGGTCGCCGAGGACGGCACCCACGAGGAGCTGCTGGCCCGGGGCGGGCGGTACGCCGAGCTGTGGCGGACCTTCCTCGGCCAGGCCGAGCCGGAGGAGCCGGTCGGGGCGACCCGGTGATCGTGCCGGCCTGACGGTCGTGCAACCATCCGGCATACGTCGTGCGTCCGTACACCAGTACGCTCGTTGCCGGTGTACGGGGAGGACAAACAGTGGACAGAGGTGCGATACGCCGACGGGTGGCGGTCGGCCTGGCGTTGCTGACCGCGTCCGGAGTACTCGCGGTCGCGGCCCCGGTACAGGCACACGCCGCCGCCCCCACGCACTGCGAGGGACGCAAGGTCAGGACGTACCTCTTCTCGACAGGCACCCTGTACGTCTACAAGCGGGGCGGCTATGTCTGCGCCATCACCCTGCCCAAGGACCCCGGCCGCAGACAGTGGATGAAGGTCAGCGTCCAGGCGTACCGGGCCAGGCCGGTCGTGGACGAGGGCCTGCGCACCCGCCGGGCCGGCCCGGTCACGGTCCACGCCGGCCAGCGCTGTGTGTGGGTGAAGGGCCGGGTGGGGCGGGGGTCGGTGAGCAAGGGCTGGATCCTTTGCTGACCGGTCGGCCGACCGCCTGAGACCGCGCACCCCGGCTCTCCGCGATGCGACGGACATCGGTCAACGCCTCTCCCATCCGGGCCAGCAGGAACCGTAGTTGCGCGGGCGTCACCCGACGGTCGGCGAGCATGTCGGCCGCGTGGGCGAGGAGCTCGTCGACCATGTCGAGCTGCACGCCCTCGACGATGTCAGCCAGACGGGAGACGGGCCCGGTACCGTCGCTCACCAGGTAGCACGGCTTACCCCCTGCCCCTGCCCAAGGCAGCAGTCGCACGCCGCCGCCCCCGCCGTAGTTGTCTCCCGTCACCTGGCGCCCCGCACGATCACCGAGGGCACGCCGATCGATCCGACACCGACCCCGGGTACGTACGGGGGTTGGTCGGACCCGGAGTTGAGGCACTGGGCGGGTCGGCCGGGGCGGCGCAGACGCCGTAGCAACGGCTGGAAGAGGCGGGCGATGAGATGACCCATGTGGTGAACTCCGTTCCCATTCAGTCGACGTATCGCGTTGTGTAGCGATCCGCTCACAGACTGAGATGCCTCGGTCTAGGCTCGCCAGGGGGTTGCGTGTGACCAGGCATTCGTCGCAAGGGAGTTGGCCATGAGCAACACGTACGGTGACTGGCTCAGGCAGCAGCGCGAGACGGCGGGACTGACGCAGCAGCAGCTGGCCGACCGGGCGATCATGACGCGTTCGCACATCGCTCATATCGAGGCGGGGCGGCGGGTGCCGTCCAAGGAGGACGCGCTACGGCTGGACAGGGCGCTGGGCACGGGGAATGTGCTGAGCAGTTTTCTGCCGCAAGACGACGAGGTGTCGATCGCCGACTACTTCGAGGCGGTGCGTGTACTCGAACAACAGGCGGTGATGATCCGGGAGTTCGGCCTGACGTACTTCCCAGGCATCCTCCAGACCAAAAGGTACGCACGTGCGCTTCTGGGGTCGGTGTTCCCTCCAGTGAGCGAAGAGGAGTGTGACAGGCGCGTCGTCACACGCCTTGAGCGCGCGAAGATCCTCGAAGATCCCCTGACTCCCGCAGTGTGGGCGCTGCTGGACGAGACGCTGCTGCGACGCCCAGTGGCCAGCGGGGACATCATGGCGGAGCAGATCATGCACGTGGTTCGGCTCGCCGAGACTGGACGTATCCGCGTGCATCTGATGCCGTTTCACGTGGGCTTTCATCCGCTCATGGGCAGCATGCTCACGCTGATGTGGTTCGAGGACCAGCCACCGCTGGCATACGGTGAAGGCGGGCATGCGGGGAGGTTGCACGATTCCCCGTCTGTGGTCCGGAAGTGGCAGCATCGCTACGACCTAGCGCTGAGCGACGCGCTGCCGCAGAAAGAGTCACTGGCCCTGCTCAGGGCCACTGCTGAGGAGTACGGACACCATGGCTGACCGAACCATCCCGAACGCGGCCGTGCTGAGCGGCTGGCGCAAGTCGTCCCACAGCGATGACAACGCCGGCAGCTGCCTCGAAGTCCTCGACAACCACCCCTGGGGCATACCCGTCCGCGACTCCAAGGACGCGCACGGCCCGGCACTGCTCTTCTCCCCCACCAACTGGTCGGCCTTCATCACGGCCATCAAGGAGTCACGGCACTAACAGGACCTCTCCTCTGGTGACTGCACTCATTGGCGCTGTCGTCGGTTCGGGGTGCAGGCAGGGGCGGCCGCTCGGACCCCCCTTCCTGCGTTGGATCAGGCTACGTCCGTGACCCGGGTGAAGAGCCGGCTGGCGAGGTCGACGCCTGTGACTGAGCCGTTGACGTCACGGGAGAAGTAGCCGCGCTGCCCCTTGAGGCCGCCCTCAGTGACGATGTACTCGTCGCCGTCTCCGGGAAGGAAGCCGATGGCCGCGGCCGGGTAGTCCGGGGGCATTTCCTCGTCCGATGCCTCGCGGATCTCCGGTTTGATCCCGACCGCCAGGGTGAGGCGGGTGCCGTCGGTGGCGATGTCGAGGTTCATGGCGTCGATCTCGTAGTGGCCGACGACCTGTTGGGCCTTTGCCCCGTCGTACGGGATCGGCTCCGCCGTCTTCTCGACGACGCCGAGGTAGTGCTCGAGCGCCCACCGCACGACGGACTGGTTGAAGGGATAGCCGTCCGGGCCGGCGTTGGCCAGGGAGACCACCGCGAAGTTGCGCTCGGGCACGATGAGCAGCTCGGCGAACTGGCCGTTGCCCGAGCCGCCGTGGCCGATCCCGTGGAGGCCGTCCAGGTCGTGCAGGAACCAGCAGATGCCGAAGCCGTCACCGAGGGTGCTGGCGCGCAGCTCGACCGTCTGCTCCCGCATGCGGTGCAGTGCCTGGGAAGGCAAGACGCCATCGCCGTCGCCGAGTTGGAACCGGGCCCAGCGCAGTAGATCGCTCACCGAGGAGGCGAGGCCGCCACCGGGGTTGTCGCCGCGCGCGCCTTCCTTGAACGCTCCCCAGGGCCGGGCGGGGTGCAGTTCGCCGTCGTCGCCGCGGTTGTACCCCACGGCGAACTTGCGGACCATCACCTCGGACAGGCCGTACACGGTGTCCGCAAGGCCCACCGGCTCCAGGACGAGCGAGGCCACGGCCTGCTCGAAGGGCAGGCCTGTGGCCTTCTCGATGATCCGTCCGGCCAGGTTGTATCCGGCCTGGCTGTACGAGGCGCGGGCCCCGGGCGATGCGATCAGCGGTAGCTGAGGCAGCTTCGCCACGAGCCCGGCCAGGGAGCGGTCGCCCTCGCCGTCGTCGATCAGGTTCCAGTCCAGGCCCGCGGTGTGGTTGAGCAGGTTCAGGACGGTGATCTGCGCCGCAGCCTGCTCGTCGGCGAGCTTCAACTCGGGGACATAGCGCCGCACCGGCGCGTCCAGGTCCACCTTCCCCTCGGCGACCAGGCGCATCAGCGCGGTCGCCGTGAAGGTCTTGGACACCGACGCCAGAGGAAACAGCGTCTTCGCGTCGACCGGCAGCGGGTTGCTGAGGCTCGTCACGCCGTGCGAGGCGTAGATCTCCAGGCCGTCCAGGAGCACCCCGACGGCGACACCAGGAACTCCGAGCTCCGTGGCCTGCGCCTTGACGAACTCCGACAGCTTGTGCAGCATTGCTCCCCCTTCGGGCACTTGAACTAAGTGCGAGAGCAGCGTAGACCGCCACTCGAACAAAGTGCAAGACTCGGCATGAACTAAGTTCAAGTAGTGTGGTGGCTATGCCTCGAGACACACTGACCGCAGACCGGATCGTCCGTGCGGCCATCGAACTGCTCGACGACGAGGGGCTGAACGGCCTCAACATGCGCAGCCTGGCGAAACGGCTTGACTCGGCCGCCACGGCCGTCTACTGGCACATCAAGACCAAGGACGACCTGGTCCGACTCGCCGGCGACGCGATCTGGCACGAGGTCGAGTTGCCCGATCTCGACGCCGCAGACTGGCGCACGGCCGCCACCGCCCATGCCTCCAGCATGCACGCGATGCTCACCCGGCACCCCTGGCTCGTCCAGGCATTCGGCAGCCACCTGCTGCACGGACCCGGCCAGGCCCGGAACAACGACCTCAGCCTCGCCATCTACGAAAAGGCAGGCTTCGCCGCCGCCGACGCGGACCGGGCGGCCGCTACCGTGTTCACCTTCGTGCTCGGCAGCGCACTCGGCCCCGCCGCGCAGGTCTCGCTGAACCGCCGGCTGAGCAAGAACGGCGCAGACGTCGAGCAACTGATGGCCGACGCCATGACACGCGCCACCGAGACCGCCATGCAATTCCCGCGCCTGCGCGAGCGCCTCGACACCACGGCCGCCACGGAGTACGCCGCAGCGCCGGACAACACCTTCGCGTTCGGTCTTCAGTCCCTCCTCGACGGCTTCGAGGCCCACCTCACCGCCGACCGCGCCAGCCGGCGCGAGTGACCGCCCCGGACAACGCCCGCCCGACCAGCCCACAGCCCCTATCCGGCTTCACGCCGACGCACGAGCAGGCCAGGTGAGACAGAACGGGGACACGGCCACCCGGGACCAACTACCGGTAGCGGTCCGCTACGAGGCGACCGTCCTTGTCGCGGCCCTCAATGAATGGCTGTGACCAGCGTCATCGAGAGTGATCCAGTAACGGCGCTTGACCCCCGTTTCGGTGCTGCGCACATCTTCGAGGACGCCGCCGTTGCTTTCGATGGTGCGCGCCGAGCCGACGTTGCCGTCGTCACAGGTGAGGAGGACCCGGTCCAGACCGAGCGCCGGCGCCTCGAGCAGAACCGCTCCCAGCGCCCACGTGGCCAGTCCGCGTCTCCTGGCGGAAGGCCGAACGCTGTAGCCGATGTGTCCGCCGCCTTCCAACAGAAAGGCGTTCAGATAGTGCCGAAGGTCGATGGCCCCGAGGTACGTCTCGCCGTCGACGATCCACCAGTGGGTGGCGTGGACGCGTCCTTCCCCGACAGGCAGCGACCGGTCCGATTGCTGCCGTAGTCGCTCGACCCATGAGGCGAACCCTTCCGGGCTGTCGAGGTCATCGTCACCAACCAGACGCAGGCCGGTCCCGTCCTGGTGAGCGCCAGGCTGCCACTCGTCACGCGCCGTGAGCCACGAGGAATGCAGCCGTCCCGTGGGAGCGATCAGTTCAGCCATGCGGGGGACGGTAACAACAGGGCGGCCGGAACGGCCAGGCTCCCGGCGGCATCGGCGAGACGGCCTCCGGCGGCCAGCCCAGTGGTATGCGCGGTGGCCGTATGGGCGGCGGCGCCGGTACCGAGCTGATCGCCTATCTCAAGGAGCACCAGGACAGCGCCAAGTGGCTGCTCGAAGAACGGCACGGCGGTGAAGGAGAGCGAGTACAGCAAGAGCTCGACCTCCAACTCCGAGTCGGACAACAGCAGTACGTCCACGGAGTCGTCGATCTACCGCCTGGACCCCTCCGACGTCAGCTGACCCGACCAACTCCGCACCCAACGGCCCCCGGCACCCGCCGGGGGCCGTCTCGGCGCATCAACTCGCGTAGACAAACCCCGATTTGCCGTTTCCCGTCACCCAATGGACACGTGCAAGCCCTCGACTTCACTGCATGTCCATGCCACGCTCCCGTTTGCCGCCTCATTCAACCCGCGTAGATCCCCGCGTAGATGGGAACCCCACATGCTGGCGACACACATACGCCGCAGCCGCTGGAAGTCAGTGGCGCTGACGACGGCCGCCGTTCTGGTCGGCCTCACCACCCCCGCGCTCACCGCCTCCCCGGCCGCGGCGACGACGACGGAGTACGACGACACGTACTACGCCGACGCGATCGGCAAGTCCGGCACGGCCCTGAAGGACTCGCTGCACACGATCATCAGCGACCAGACGACGATCTCGTACTCGGCCGTCTGGAACGCGCTGAAGGTCACCGACCAGGACCCGAACAACAGCAGCAACGTGAAGCTGCTGTACAGCGGCATCTCCCGCAGCAAGTCCCTGAACGGCGGCAGCACCGGCAACTGGAACCGCGAGCACGTGTGGGCCCAGTCCCACGGCGACTTCGGCACCTCCGCCGGCCCGGGCACCGACCTGCACCATCTGCGCCCCGAGGACGTGCAGGTCAACAGCATCCGCGGCAACAAGGACTTCGACAACGGCGGCAGCAGCTTCACCAACTCCGGCGGCAGCCTGACCGACTCCAACTCCTTCGAGCCGCGCGACGCCGTCAAGGGCGACGTGGCCCGCATGGTCCTCTACATGGCCGTCCGCTACGAGGGCGACGACAGCTGGCCCGACCTGGAGCCCAACGACGCCGTCACCAACGGCAGCGTCCCGTACCACGGCCGCCTCTCGGTCCTGAAGGCCTGGAACGACGAGGACCCGCCGGACGCCTTCGAGGAGCGCCGCAACGAGGTCATCTACGACTCCTACCAGGGCAACCGCAACCCGTTCATCGACCACCCGGAGTGGGTCGAGGCGATCTGGTAGGCCACCTCTGTTTCAGCCGCCTGTTTCAGTCGCCCGTAGACGCGCCAGGGTCCTCGTCGGCCCTGGCGCGTTCGGTCACCACCTGTGTAGCGGAGTGACCTGCGCCGATCTGATGCCGTTGACCCGGCCATGAAAAAGATCAGCGCGCTCGCCGCGCTCACCATGGCAGCCCTCGTACTCACCGCCCCGGCCCACGCCGACGACGGTGACCGGGGTCGTATCAACATCGCCGGCTACTCCAGCGCCGGCCTCTGCAAGGAGGCACTCGCGCTCGTCCCATGGGCCCTGCCGTTGACCGGCCCCGCCGTGGACGACGCCTGCCACAACCGCGACCACGTCGACGACACCCGCGACCGGACCGCTGAGCCGGCCGTCACGTCGTAAGGTGCGTCGGCGCGAACATCCGCAGCACCGCCGGGAGTACGACCACCGACGGCCCCGGCTCGGACAGCGCCTTCGCCAGGTCGGCCTCCAGTGTCTCCGGGGTCGTACGGACCCCGGGGACGCCGAAGGACTCGGCGAGCGCCACATAGTCCGGACGCGTCAGTTCGGTCGCCGTGGCCTCGCCGAAGGTGTCCGTCATGTACTCGCGCAGGATGCCGTAGCCGCCGTCGTCGACGATGAGCCAGGTGACGTCCAGGTCGTACTGGCGGACGGTCGCGAGCTCGGCGATCGAGTACAGGGCGCCGCCGTCGCCGGACACCGCGAGCACCGGGCGGGTCGGATCCGCGACCGCCGCGCCGAGCGCCGCCGGGAAGCCGTAGCCGAGGCCGCCGGCGCCCTGGGCGGAGTGCAGGCGGTTGGGGCCCTTGGCGTCGAAGGCCGACCAGGCCCAGTAGGCCAGGATCGTCATGTCCCAGAAGGACGGGGAGTCGGCGGGCAGGGCATGGCGTACCGCCGCCAGCACCTGCTGCTCCAGGGTGAGTTCCTGCGCGGCGATGCGCTCGGCGACCTTCGCGAGGACCTCACGGACGCGCTCCGGCGCGGACGGATCCGTACGCTCCTGCACTGTCTCCAGCAACGCCTGCAACGCAAGGCGCGCGTCCGCGTGGATGCCGAGGGCCGGGTGGTTGGACTCCAGCTTGCCGAGGTCCGCCTCGATCTGGATGACCCGGCCCCGCGGCTTGAACGTGTGGTAGTTGGAGGACAGTTCACCCAGTCCGGAGCCCACCACCAGCAGTACGTCGGCGTCCTCCAGGAAGTCGGTGGTGTACCGGTCCTCGATCCACGACTGGAGCGACAGCGGGTGCTTCCAGGGGAACGCCCCCTTGCCTCCGGGGGTGGTGACCACCGGGGCCTGGATCAGCTCCGCGAGCTGCCGCAGCTTGCCGCTCGCGTCCGCCCGTACCACTCCCCCGCCCGCGATGATCGCCGGACGGGCCGCCTTCGACAGCAGATCGGCCGCCACCGCCGTCAGTTCGGGGCGCGGCGGCAGCTCCTCGGGGAAGGCGTCGCCGCCCGTCACGACCGGGATCGACGTCTGGGCGAGCAGCACGTCCTGCGGGATCTCCACCCACACCGGGCCGTGCGGGGCCGTGAGCGCCGACTTCCAGGCCGCCTCGATCGCGGAGGGGATCTGGGACTGGGTGCGCACGGTGTGGACCGACTTCACCACGCCCCTGAACGACGCCGCCTGGTCCGGGAGTTCGTGCAGATAGCCATGGCGGCCGCCGCCGAGTCCCGCCGTCGGGATCTGGCTGCTGATCGCCAGCACGGGGGCACTCGCCGCGGCCGCCTCCTGGAGCGCCGCCAGTGAGGTCAGCGCGCCCGGCCCGGTCGACAGCAGCAGCGGGGCCGCCTCGCCCGTCATCCGGCCGTACGCGTCCGCCGCGAACCCGGCGTTGTTCTCCACCCGCAGGCCGATGTAGCGCAGATCGCTGCGGCGCAGGGCGTCGAACATGCCCAGCGCGTGCTGGCCGGGGAGGCCGAAGGCGGTCGTCGCGCCGAGCGCCGCCAGCGTCTCCACGACCAGGTCCCCGCCGTTGCGGCCGGGGGGAGGGTTCAGCGCGCCCTCCGTCTGGGCGGCGGTGGGGCGGAGTACCAGGTCGTGGTCGTGAGTCACTTCGCGCGTGCCTCTGCAATCTGGCGGGACATGATCGTGGTCAGTTCGTACGCCGTGTGGGACGCGGCCACCGACGTGATCTCGGCGTGATCGTACGCGGGCGCCACCTCGACGACGTCTGCCGAGACCAGGTTGCAGGACGCGAGGCCCCGCAGGATCTCCAGCAGCTCGCGCGAGGTCATGCCGCCGGCCTCGGGGGTGCCGGTGCCGGGCGCGTGGGCCGGGTCGAGGCAGTCGATGTCGATGGAGATGTAGAGCGGGCGGTCGCCGATGCGCTGGCGCAGCTGGTCGGCGACCTCGTCGGCGCCGCGGCGGTAGACGTCGGCGGAGGTGACGATGCCGAAGCCCATCTTCTCGTCGTCGGTCAGGTCCTGCTTGCCGTACAGCGGGCCGCGGATGCCGACGTGGGAGAGGGCGGAGGTGTCGAGGATGCCCTCCTCCACCGCGCGCCGGAAGGGCGTGCCGTGGGTGTACTCGGCGCCGAAGTAGGTGTCCCAGGTGTCGAGGTGGGCGTCGAAGTGGAGCAGGGCGACCGGGCCGTGCTTCTTGGCGACCGAGCGCAGCAGCGGCAGCGCGATGGTGTGGTCGCCGCCCAGGGTCATCAGTCGGGCGCCGGTGCCGAGCAGCTCGTCGGCGGCGGCCTCGACGGTCTCGACGGCCTCGTTGATGTTGAAGGGGTTCACCGCGATGTCGCCGCCGTCGGCGACCTGCGCCAGGGCGAAGGGCGAGGCGTCCTGCGCCGGGTTGTACGGGCGCAGCAGCCGGGACGCCTCGCGGATCGCGTTGCCGCCGAAGCGGGCGCCCGGCCGGTACGAGACGCCCGAGTCGAACGGCACGCCGACCACGGCGACGTCGGCGCGGCCGACCTCGTCGAGGCGCGGGAGCCGGGCGAAGGTCGCGGGGCCCGCGTACCGCGGGATGCGGGAGGAGTCGACGGGGCCGCGGGGCGTCTCGTTGCTGCTCATAGGGAAATGCCTTCTTTCCTACGCTTCATCGCGTATGCGGGATATCTGCCTATGACTCTACTGGTGAGCCGGCACCGGTTCGGACACGAGTTCGGGGTCCCGCCCGGCGAGACGCTCACGCCAGGCGGCGAGTACGGCCGCGTCGGTGGGCTTCGTCATCAAGGAGACGGCGATGTACGCGGCGAGGGAAGACAGCAGGCCGTAGTAGACCGGTTCGTTGGCCAGGATGCCGTGGGTCGCCATCAGGGTGATCACCGCGACGCCGCCGACCACGACCGAGGCGAGTGCGCCGTGCGCGGTGCCGCGGCGCCACAGCAGTCCGCCGAGGATCGGCACGAGCAGTCCGCCGACCAGGAGGTTGTAGGCGACGGTCAGTGCCTCGACGACGTTGTTCAGCGCAATGGCCGTAACGATCACGGCGAGGCCCATGATGAGGATGAAGGCACGGTTGCCCTTCACCTCGTCGTGCGCGTCCTCGGCCGGGCGGACCGCTCCGCGCAGACGTGACCAGATGTCGTTGTTGGCGACGGTCGCGCAGGCGATGAGCGCGCCGGAGGAGGTGGACATCACGGCGGCGAGGGCGGCGGCCAGCACCAAGCCCCTCACACCGACGGGGAGTTCGTCCTTGACGATGGTCGCGAAGGCGTCGTCCGGGCTGGCGAGCTTGGGGTAGAGCACCTTGGCCGCGGTGCCGATGACGGCGCCGGCGAGGGCGTAGGCGAGACAGTACGTGCCGGCGACGGTGCCGCCCCACTTGGCGGTCCTGTCGCTGCGGGCGGTGAAGACGCGCTGCCAGATGTCCTGCCCGATGAGCATGCCGAACGTGTAGATCAGGACGTAGGTGAAGATCGTCTCGCCGCCGATGCCCAGCGGGTCGAAGTACTCGGTCGGCAGCTTGGCCTTCATCTCGCTGAACCCGCCGGCCTTGACGACGGCGATGGGCAGGAGCAGAAGCAGCACGCCGACGGTCTTCACCACGAACTGCACCATGTCGGTGAGGGTGATCGACCACATGCCGCCGAGGGTCGAGTAGGCGACGACGATGGAGCCGCCGAGGACGATCGCGACGGTGCGGTTCATGTCGAAGAGGACGTCGAAGATCGTGGCGTACGCGATGGTCGACGTGACCGCGAGCATGAGGGTGTACGCCCACATGACGACACCGGAGATGACGCCGGCCCGGCCGCCGTAGCGAAGGTCGAGCATCTCGGAGACGGTGTAGACCTTCAGACGGGCGATGCGGGCGGAGAAGAAGACGGAGAGGGCGAGGAGCCCGAGGCCGATGGTGAACACCATCCAGGCGCCGGAGAGCCCGTACTGGTAGCCGAGCCCGACACCGCCGATGGTGGACGCGCCGCCGAGGACGATCGCGGCCATGGTGCCGGAGTACATGGTCGGGCCGAGCCGGCGGCCCGCGACCAGGAACTCGCTCTTGGACTTGGCGCGGCGCATGCCCCACCAGCCCATGGCCAGCATGCCGGCCAGATAGACGACGATGACTGTGTAGTCGACGGCCATGTGGGGCCTCCTTTGCGCACATCCCGGTGGCGTGTCGTGCAAATGGGGGGTGGGGACGCTCGGCAGCGGTTCGCGGGGACATCCGCCCGTACCCGCGGCTGCCGGTCTGGAACGACAGTAGGTGGCCGGAAAGTGACTGCGAAGTGTACGTTTCATCCATCTGAAATTGCGCAAGTGTAGGAATCATCCAATGCCGGATCCCGCCGTTCCGCCCACTCCACCGGTACCGCTCTCGGCGCTGCTGGCCCGCGAGGACCTGGGCCTGCGCCAGATCGCCGGGCCGCCGGACCGGGACACGGCCATCCACTGGGCGCACACCTCGGAGATGGCCGATCCGTATCCGTATCTGCTGGGCGGCGAGCTGCTGCTGACGGCCGGCGTCCACATCCCCGAGGCGGCGGGTTCGGGTACCTACTTCGACGACTACGTCTCGCGCATCGTCGAGGCGGGCGGCGCCGCCCTCGGCTTCGGTCTCGCTCCCGTGCACGACACGGTCCCGCGCGCCCTGGTCGAGGCGTGCGACACCTACCAACTCCCGCTCCTGGAGGTCCCGCCCCGGACCACGTTCTCCGGCGTGGCCCGCGCGGTCTGGCAACTGATGGCCCAGGCCCGCCACGCCGAACTACGCCGAGTGACAGAGGCCCAGCAGAGCCTTGCGGCGGCGGCCTCCCGCCCGGACCCGGTACGCGCGGTGCTGCGGCAACTGGCCCAGCGGGTGGAGGGCTGGGCGGTCCTGTACGGCCCGGAGGGGACGGAGGTCGCCTCGGCGGGACGGAGGCCACGGACTGGACCGACGCGGCCCGGCCCGCAGGCCACGGCGAGCGGATCGCCGAGCCCGCGGCACACGGCGAGCGGATCGCCCGGTCAGAGGCCGACGGACGGGGCGACAGGCCAGGACCCGCAGCACACGGCGAGCCGATCGCCCGGCCAGAGATCGACGGACGGGGCGACAGGCCAGGACCCGCAGCACACGGCCAGCCGATCGCCCGGCCAGAGGCCGACGGACAGGGCGACAGGCCAGGACCCGCAGCACACGGCCAGCCGATCGCCCGGCCAGAGGCCGACGGACAGGGCGACAGGCCAGGACCCGCAGCTGACGGCGAGCGAGTCGACAGGCACGCAGCACACGGCAAGCGGCAACACAGCCCAGCCACCGCACGACGGAGCAGACCCCCGGCTCCCACAGCACACGGCAAGCGACCCGACACACCAGCCACCCCAGAACGGCACGGCCGGCCACCAGCCGCAGGATTCCGTCGCCGCAGCCCTGGCCGCGCTCGCCGAAGTCGTGCGGCCCTCGGGGCCGGGGACCCCCACCTCCGCCGCCGACACCGCCGCCGGCACTCACCTCGCCGCCTACGCCCTCGGTGCCGGGCAGGGGTTCGTGCTCGGGGTCGCCGCGCCGCGCCGGGACACCGGCGATCACACCATCGCCTCCGTCGCCGCGGTGCTGCTCTCGCTCCTCACCGGCGAGCACCAGAGCGGTTCGGGTGCGGCGCGCTCGTCGGCGCTGGTGCGGCTGCTGCTGGGGGCCGGGCCGGAGGCGGTGGCCCCGTTGCTCGGCGGTGACCGCCGGTTCGTGGTGCACGGCCGGCCCGACGCACAGCCCTGTGACGCCGTGGCCGCCTCCGCGCTGGGCGCCGCGCTCGGCTCCCCGCTGGTCGACCTGGCGCGGGACGTCGTACGCGTCCTCGTCCCGGCGGACCGCGAACCGTCCCCGCAGCCCGGCTGGACGCTGGGCGTCAGCGCCCCCGCGGCCGCCCGGGACTGGCCCTCGGCCGACGCCCAGGCGGCCCGCGCCCTGTCCCGGGCGCGAGCGACCCGCATCCCGCTGTACCGGCACGGCACTCACCGGCCCGCCCTCTCCGACCTGCTCTCCCCCGACGAGGCCGAGACCCACGCCCGCACCCTTCTCGCGCCCCTCGCCCCGCCCCTGACGGAGACCCTGCGCACCTGGCTCTCCCTGCACGGCAGCTGGGACCGCACCGCGGTGGCCCTCTCCGTCCACCGCAACACCGTCCGCCAGCGCATCGCCCGCTGCGCGGCGCTGCTCGGCACGGACCTGGACGACCCGGACGTACGGATGGAGCTGTGGTTCGCCCTGCGCCGCATCGAGCCATGATCCGTACAGTGACCCGCGTCGCACGCACCCCGGACTCGGGCGTTCCGACAGTTGTCTGCCTCACAATGGGGACCATGCCGATACCCGGGACACCCAGCCGCGCCGAGCTTGTCGACCACCTAGTCAGAACCCGTATCGCGGGCGACGTCGCCACTCCCCGCGAGAACAACCTCTCCCACTACCGCAAGCTGGCGAACGGCGACCGCCACTACTGGCTCGGCCTGGAGCTCGGCGACCGCTGGACCGACGAGCAGGACGTCCTCGCGGTGATGGCGGAACGCGTCGGTGTGAACGACGACGCGGAGCACCGCCACGGCCAGGACACCATCGACCCCGAGCTGACGGTGGCCGCGCTGGAGCGCATGGCGGCCCGGTTGCGCAAGGCGGCGGACGGCGGCCAGCGGGTCCTGTTCGCGACCGGCCACCCGGGCGGTCTGCTGGACGTCCACCGCGCGACGGCGGACGCGCTGCGCGCCGCGGGCTGCGAGATCGTCGTGATCCCGGACGGCCTCCAGACCGACGAGGGTTACGTCATGCAGTTCGCGGACGTCGCGGTCCTCGAACACGGCGCCACCCTCTGGCACACCCACTCCGGGGAGCCGATGAAGGCCATCCTCAAGGGACTTGAGCGCGAGGGACGTCCGCTGCCGGACCTGGTCGTGGCCGACCACGGCTGGGCCGGATACGCAGGGCAGCACGGAATCGACTCCGTCGGTTACGCCGACTCCAACGACCCGGCGCTGTTCCTCGCGGAGGCGGAGGGGACCGTGCAGGTGGTGGTGCCGCTGGACGACCACGTGGTCAGCCCGCGCTACTACGACCCGATGACGGCGTATCTGCTGGGCGAAGCGGGCCTGGTCGAGTAGGAGTTGTACTCGACCTCGTTGAAATCTCGGCGAACCCTGTGGGATTTCTTGATGGAGGTCACAGCCCTGCACACATCCCCCTGAGACACGTCTCTGTCTGTTCAACCGGAAACGGAAGTGACAGAGCGTTTCAGGGGAACGGATGGTGCTGATGCACGCTTTGAACAGTGGATACGCAGGGCTTCCCGCACAGCCGCTCCCCCCTCTCGCCGAGGCGGCGGGCGAACTCCCGCCGCGCCCGGCCCGGATACGGAAGCACTCGGCGCCTCCCCCGCGGGAGGGACGCCGGCTGTACGTCATCGACGGCGTCCGCCTGCTCGCCGCCGTACTGGTGGCCGTGCACCACTACGCCGGCACCGACCGTCTCGACCAGCCCGGCAACCCGGTCTGGGGCCGACCGGTGTCCGAGATCATGCCCACGGTCTTCCGCTTCTCGACCTACGGCTGGATCGGCGTCGAGATCTTCTTCGTCATCAGCGGCTTCGTGATCTGCATGTCGTGCTGGGGCCGCACTCCGCGGCAGTTCTTCGTCTCCCGGGTGATCCGGCTCTACCCGGCGTACTGGTTCGCCATCGCCTTCACCACGGCCGTCATCGTGGCCCTGCCGGGGGTGTGGGAGCGGCTGCGGCTGCGGGACATCCTGCTCAACCTCACGATGCTCCAGTCCGGTTCGGCCTCGCCGCATGTCGACGGCGTCTACTGGACCCTGTGGACGGAGCTGCGGTTCTACCTCCTCTTCCTGGTGGTCGTCGCGATGGGGCTCACGTACCGAAGAGTCGTGGTCTTCTGCTGCGTCTGGGGCACCGCCGCGATGCTCGCGCCGATCTCCGAGCTCCGTCTGATGATCCTGCTCGTCAACCCGGTCGCGGCCTGGTTCTTCATCGCCGGGCTGGTGCTGTACCTGATGTACCGGTTCGGTCAGGACCTGCTGCTGTGGGGCATGCTGACCCTGTCGTGGCTGATGGCGCAGGTCGAGATCGGGCGCCGGATCGAGTCCGTCGAGCATGTCTCCGGCTGGCGCGGCAGCGCGCTGATATACACGGTGTTCCTGCTGTTCATGGTCGCCGTCGCGCTGGGCTTCACGGACCGCGTCCGCTGGAAGTGGCTGGTCACCGCGGGCGCGCTGACGTATCCGCTCTATCTGACGCACTACCTCGCCGGTACGGCGCTGATCAACCGGCTGCGGGACACCATGGACCCCCGGCTGCTGATCGCCGTGGTGATCGCCGGGTTCCTGGTGCTGAGCCGGCTGGTCCACCGGTGCGTGGAGCGTCCGGCGGCGGAGCTGCTGAAGCGGGGGCTGGACACGTCCTTCGCCCGGCTGCGGAACGCGACCCGCGCCTGATCCGCCGGATTCGCCGGATTCGCCGGATTCGCCGGATTCGCCGGATCACCGGTCCGTCAGCGCGGAACGCGGACCACGCCCTCCTGGATCACCGACACCGCCAGCCGCCCGTCCTGCGTGTGGATACGGGCCTGCCCGAGCCCGCGTCCGCCGTACGCCGACGGCGACTCCTGGTCGTACAGCAGCCACTCGTCCGCCCGGAACGGGCGGTGGAACCACATCGCGTGGTCCAGCGAGGCCCCGACCACATCGCCGACGGCCCAGCCGCCCCGGCCGTGCGCGAGCAGCACCGAGTCGAGCAGGGTCATGTCAGAGACATAGGTGGCGAGTACGACATGCAGGAGCGGGTCGTCGGCGAGCTTGCCGTTGGTGCGGAACCAGACCTGGGAGTGCGGTTCGCGGGGCTCACCGAACTTTCCGTACGGCGGCTCGTCGACATAGCGCAGGTCGACCGCCTGGCGTGCCTCCAGGAACCGTTCGACGACCGCCGGGTCGAGGTGGTCGTAGTCGTGCAGCCGCTCCTCGGAGGTGGGGAGCGTCTCCGGGTCGGGCGCGGGCGGCATCGGGGCCTGGTGGTCCAGGCCCTCTTCGTACGTCTGGAAGGACGCCGACAGCGCGAAGATCGGCTTGCCGTGCTGGACGGCGACCACCCGGCGGGTGGTGAAGGAGCGGCCGTCGCGCATGCGGTCGACGTTGTAGACGATGGGCGCGCCCGGGTCCCCCATGCGCAGGAAGTACGCGTGGAGGGAGTGGGCGGGCCGGTCCGCGGGGACCGTGCGGCCGGCGGCGACGAGCGCCTGGGCCGCGACCTGGCCGCCGAAGACGCGCGGGACGACGGCGGAGCGGGACTGGCCGCGGAAGATGTTCTCCTCGATCTGCTCCAGGTCGAGCAGATCGAGGAGACCCTGTAGTGCCTCGTTCATGGCACCTTTTCTACTGGCAGGTAATTACAGGGGCCTTACCGGCCCATGTCCTACAGTCCCATGTCCTTCGCGATGATCGACTTCATGATCTCGCTGGTACCGCCGTAGATGCGGTTGACGCGGTTGTCCGCGTACAGGCGGGCGATCGGGTACTCGTTCATGAAGCCGTAGCCGCCGTGCAGCTGGAGGCAGCGGTCGATCACGCGGTGCGCGACCTCGGTGCAGAAGAGCTTCGCGGAGGCGGCCTCGGCGGGCGTCAGCTCGCCGGCGTCCAGGGCCTCCAGCGCGCGGTCCGCGACGGCCTCGGCCGCGTCGACCTCGGCCTGGCAGGCGGCCAGCTCGAACTTGGTGTTCTGGAAGGCGGCGACCGGCTTGCCGAAGACGGTGCGCTCCTGGACGTACTCCTTGGCGAACCGGACGGCAGCCTTGGCCTGCGCGTAGGCGCCGAAGGCGATGCCCCAGCGCTCGGAGGCCAGGTTGTGGCCGAGGTAGTAGAAGCCCTTGTTCTCCTCGCCGAGCAGGTCCTCGACCGGGACCTTCACGTCGACGAACGCCAGCTCGGCGGTGTCGGAGGTCTTCAGACCGAGCTTGTCGAGCTTGCGGCCGACGGAGTAGCCCTCGGCCTTGGTGTCCACCGCGAACAGGGAGATGCCGTGGCGGCGGTCCTCGGCGCTGGGCGCGTCGGTGCGGGCGCAGACGATCACGCGGTCGGCGTGGACACCGCCGGTGATGAAGGTCTTGGCGCCGTTGAGGACGTAGTGCGTGCCGTCCTCGGAGAGCTTGGCGGTGGTCTTCATGCCCGCGAGGTCGGAGCCGGTGCCGGGCTCGGTCATCGCGAGCGCCCACATCTCCTCACCGGAGACGAACTTCGGCAGGAACCGCTTCTTCTGCTCGTCGCTGGCGAGCATCTTGATGTACGGCAGACCGAGCAGCACGTGCACGCCGGAGCCGCCGAACTGCACACCCGCGCGGGAGGTCTCCTCGTACATCACCGCCTCGAACTTGTACGAGTCGATGCCGGCGCCGCCGTACTCCTCGTCGACGCGGATGCCGAAGACGCCGAGCTCGGCGAGCTTGTAGTAGAAGTCGCGGGGCGCCTGGCCCGCCGCGAACCACTCGTCGTAGACCGGGACGACCTCGGCCTCGATGAAGGCCCGGATGGTCTCCCGGAACGCCTCGTGATCCTCGTTGAACACCGTACGGCGCACGCCGTCCACCTCCACCGGTACATGTCTAAGCGCTTGCTCACTCACCGTACCGGCGAGTATCAACAACCGTCCAGAGGTCCCTCCCCGTAACGCTCGTCACGCTCGTGCCCGACAGCGTCATCGCGTCGCGGTTCGGCCGGGGCGGTGCTCTACTGGAACAGCCGGAACCGCTCGGCCTCCGGGGGTCGCCATGCGCCACCTCAGCCGCTCCTGGACCGTCCCTCTCGTGATCGTCTTCGGCCTTCCCAGCCTGGGCGGTCTCGGAGCGCTCGAATCGCCCGCCCTGGCAGGCGGTGAGGTCATGGCCACCACCGGCGGCCAGACGGGCGACGATCCCCCCGACCCGCCAAAGGCGTCCTCACCGACGGTGGTGATACGCCGCGTCATCGACGGCGACACCGTCGAAGTGCGCGGCGACGACCGCATCGTGCCGAAGAAGACCGTGGTCCGTGTGCGCCTTCTGGAGATCGACACGCCGGAGCGCGGCACCTGCTACGCGAAGCCCGCCACCGCCCGCACCCGTGCGCTGTTGCCCAAGGGCAGCACCGCGCACGCCGTACGCGACGACCAGCTCAAGGACCGCTACGGCCGCTACCTGCTGTACCTGTGGAACGAGAAGAACGTCTTCGTCAACAAGTCCCTCGTCCGCTCCGGTCACGCCGAGGCCGTTCTCTACCCGCCCAACGACAAGTACTGGTCCACGATCTCCCGGGCCCAGAAAGCCGCCCGCCGAGCCGGCGCCGGACTGTGGAGCGCATGCGCCGGGACACCGAAGCCCTCAGACACCCCGCCCCCGCCCGCGGACACCCCGCCCCCACCTCCGAGCAGCCCGGCAAACCCCGGCCTGCCGCCCGGTCCCCCCCGCGGGCGTCCCCGATGTGGACTGCGCGGACCTGCCAGGCCCCGTCTGGGTCGGCTCGGACGACCCGCACCGGCTCGACCGTGACGGGGACGGCATCGGCTGCGAGGCCGACTGAGTGAGACCGCCTGGGCCATCCGCCGCCATCCGCGTGCCGACGTTGGCTCAGCCGACCGCGCCCGCCGCCCCGAACGCCCCCCGAGCCATCCGGTGCAGCAGCACCGCGGTGACCCCGCGTCCCGGCAGCGCCCCCGGCCGTCCCAGATGGGGCGTCGAGTTGAGCAGTCCGAACACCGAGTGCACCGCCGAGCGGGCCGTTGGCTCCGTCAGCTCCGGGTACACCTCGCGCACCACCTCCACCCACAGCTCGACGTACTGCCGCTGCAGCTGTCGTACGAGCTTGCGGTCGCTGTCGCGCAGGCGGTCCAGCTCGCGGTCGTGCAGGGTGATGAGGGGACGGTCGTCGAGGGCGAAGTCGATGTGGCCCTCGATGAGGGAGTCGAGGACCGCCTCGGCCGGCACCCCGTCGGCCTCCGCGAGGCGCCGCTTCGCCCCCGTAAGCAACTGTCCACTGATGCCGACAAGCAGCTCGGCGAGCATCGCGTCCTTGCCCGCGAAGTGCCGGTAGAGACCGGGGCCGCTGATACCCACGGCGGCGCCTATCTCGTCGACACCGACGCCGTGGAAGCCACGCTCGGCGAAGAGCCGCGCGGCCTCCTTGAGGATCTGTTCGCGGCGGGTGGGGGCGTCGGTTCTGGTTGCCATGAAAGCAATTCTAGACAGGGAGGTTAGCGGTCGTTAACCTGAAGGAAATGGTTAACGCTCATTAACAGTCGATCACTGGGTGAGGGGACCGCAGGATGCACGAGGCACCGGAGCTCCACAGCGCGGCAGATCCCGCGTCGGAGGCCTGGCGAGCCAACGAGGAGGCCCATCGGGCGCTCGGCGAGGAGCTGCGCGCCAAGCTTGCGGCCGCGCGGCTCGGTGGCGGTGAGAAGGCGCGCGCCCGGCACACCGCGCGCGGCAAGCTGCTGCCCAGGGACAGGGTCGACACCCTCCTCGATCCCGGCTCGCCCTTCCTGGAGCTCGCTCCCCTCGCCGCCGACGGCATGTACGACGGCCAGGCCCCGGCGGCCGGCGTCATCGCCGGGATCGGCCGGGTCAGCGGACGCGAGTGCGTGATCGTCGCCAATGACGCCACGGTCAAGGGCGGGACGTACTACCCGATGACCGTGAAGAAGCACCTGCGCGCGCAGGAGGTGGCCCTGGACAACCGCCTGCCCTGCGTCTACCTCGTCGACTCCGGCGGCGCCTTCCTGCCCATGCAGGACGAGGTCTTCCCCGACCGCGAGCACTTCGGGCGGATCTTCTACAACCAGGCCCGGATGTCGGGCGCCGGGATCCCGCAGATCGCCGCCGTGCTCGGATCGTGCACCGCCGGCGGCGCCTACGTCCCCGCCATGAGCGACGAGGCCGTCATCGTCCGCAACCAGGGCACGATCTTCCTCGGCGGTCCCCCGCTGGTGAAGGCAGCCACCGGCGAGGTCGTCACCGCGGAGGAGCTCGGCGGCGGCGAGGTCCACTCGCGGGTGTCGGGCGTGACCGACCATCTCGCCGAGGACGACGCCCACGCGCTGCGGATCGTCCGGAACATCGTCGCCACCCTCCCCGCGCGCGGTCCGCTCCCGTGGGAGGTCACCACCGCCGCCGAGCCGAAGGTCGACCCCTACGGCCTCTACGGCGCCGTCCCGGTCGACTCCCGCACCCCCTACGACGTACGCGAGATCATCGCGCGCGTGGTCGACGGCTCCCGTTTCGCCGAGTTCAAGTCCGAGTTCGGGCAGACCCTCGTCACCGGCTTCGCCCGGATCCACGGCCACCCGGTCGGCATCGTCGCCAACAACGGCATCCTGTTCTCCGAGTCCGCCCAGAAGGGCGCCCACTTCATCGAGCTGTGCGATCAGCGCGGGATCCCGCTGGTGTTCCTGCAGAACATCTCCGGGTTCATGGTCGGCAAGGACTACGAGGCCGGCGGCATCGCCAAGCACGGCGCCAAGATGGTGACGGCGGTGGCCTGCACACGCGTGCCGAAGCTGACGGTCGTGGTCGGCGGGTCGTACGGCGCCGGGAACTACTCCATGTGCGGGCGGGCGTACTCGCCCCGCTTCCTGTGGATGTGGCCGGGCGCCAAGATCTCCGTCATGGGCGGCGAACAGGCCGCCTCGGTCCTCGCGACCGTCAAGCGGGACCAGTTGGAGGCGCGGGGCGAGGACTGGCCCGCGCAGGAGGAAGAGTCCTTCAAGGACCCGATCCGTGCGCAGTACGAGCGCCAGGGGAACGCCTACTACGCGACGGCCCGCCTCTGGGACGACGGCGTGATCGACCCGCTGGAGACCCGTCAGGTGCTGGGCCTCGCCCTGACCGCCTGTGCCAACGCGCCGCTGGGTGACCCCCAGTTCGGCGTCTTCCGGATGTGAGGGGGACTTCGACGATGACTCCGACCATGTTTGACACAGTCCTCGTGGCCAACCGGGGCGAGATCGCCGTCCGCGTGATCCGTACGCTCCGCTCGCTGGGCGTGCGCTCGGTGGCTGTCTTCTCCGACGCGGACGCCGACGCCCGGCATGTCCGTGAGGCCGACACGGCGGTGAGGATCGGTCCGGCGGCGGCCGCCGAGAGCTATCTGTCCGTGGAGCGGCTGCTGGAGGCGGCGGCCCGCACCGGCGCCCAGGCGGTCCACCCCGGCTACGGCTTCCTCGCGGAGAACGCCGCCTTCGCGCGCGCGTGCGCCGACGCCGGGCTGGTCTTCATCGGCCCGCCCGCGGACGCCATCGCGCTGATGGGCGACAAGATCCGCGCCAAGGAGACGGTGAAGGCGGCCGGGGTGCCGGTCGTGCCCGGGTCCAGCGGCAGCGGGCTGACGGACTCCGAACTGGCCGACGCCGCCCGCGAGATCGGCACGCCGGTGCTGCTCAAGCCGTCGGCCGGCGGTGGCGGCAAGGGCATGCGGCTGGTGCGGGACTCGGCGAAGCTGGCGGACGAGATCGCCGCCGCCCGCCGCGAGGCCCGCGCCTCCTTCGGCGACGACACCCTCCTGGTCGAGCGATGGATCGACCGCCCCCGGCACATCGAGATCCAGGTCCTGGCCGACGGCCACGGCAATGTGCTGCACCTGGGCGAGCGCGAGTGCTCGTTGCAGCGGCGGCACCAGAAGATCATCGAGGAGGCGCCGAGTGTGCTGCTCGATGAGGAGACCCGGGCGGCGATGGGCGAGGCGGCCGTGCAGGCGGCGCGCTCGTGCGGGTACCGGGGGGCGGGCACGGTGGAGTTCATCGTGCCGGGCGGCGATCCGTCGTCGTACTACTTCATGGAGATGAACACCCGCCTCCAGGTGGAGCACCCGGTCACCGAACTGGTCACCGGCCTCGATCTGGTGGAATGGCAGCTGCGGGTGGCGGCGGGTGAGCGGCTGCCGTTCGCGCAGGACGAGATCCGGCTGACCGGGCACGCCGTCGAGGCCCGCGTCTGCGCCGAGGACCCCGCCCGCGGCTTCCTCCCCTCCGGCGGCACCGTCCTCAGGCTCCGCGAGCCGCAGGGCGACGGCATCCGTACCGACTCCGGGCTGAGCGAGGGCACGGAGGTCGGCAGCCTGTACGACCCGATGCTGTCCAAGGTGATCGCGTACGGCCCCGACCGCGCCACGGCGCTGCGCAAGCTTCGCGCGGCTCTCGCGGAGACGGTCACGCTGGGCGTGCAGACGAACGCCGGGTTCCTGCGGCGGCTGCTCGCGCATCCTGCGGTCGTGGCCGGCGAGTTGGACACGGGGCTGGTCGAGCGGGTGGTGGACGACCTGGTCTCCACCGACGTATCGGAAGAGGTCTACGAGGCGGCGGCGGCCGTACGGCTTGAATCGCTGCGGCCGAAGGGCGACGGCTGGACGGACCCGTTCTCGGTGCCGAGCGGCTGGCGGCTGGGCGGGACGATGAAGCCCGTCGGCTTCCCTCTGCGCGTCCAGGACCCGGTGGAGCACGCCCCGCGCGGCTCCGCCACCGTCGCGGACGACCGCGTTTCGGTGACCCTGGACGGCGTCCGCCACACCTTCCACCTCGCCGCCCTGCCGGACGGCACCTGGCTGGGCCGCGACGGCGACGCCTGGCACGTACGTGACCACGACCCGGTGGCCGCCTCGCTCACCGGGGCCGCCCACGCGGGCGCCGACTCGCTCACCGCGCCCATGCCGGGGACGGTGACGGTGGTGAAGGTCGCCGTGGGGGACGAAGTGATCGCCGGACAGAGCCTGTTGGTGGTGGAGGCGATGAAGATGGAGCACGTCATCTCCGCCCCGCACGCGGGCACGGTCGCCGAACTGGATGTCACACCCGGCACGACGGTCGCCATGGACCAGGTCCTGGCGGTCATCACCCCGGTGGAGGAGGACTGATGACGCTGCCCATGACGGTGCCGACCCCGAATCTGCCCGCCCGCGTCCGCATCCACGAGGTCGGCGCGCGCGACGGCCTGCAGAACGAGAAGTCGACCGTGCCGACAGAGATCAAGGCGGAGTTCGTGCGCCGGCTCGCCGACGCGGGACTGACCACGATCGAGGCCACGAGCTTCGTGCACCCCAAGTGGGTGCCCCAACTCGCCGACGCCGAGCAGCTGTTCCCGCTCGTCGCCGATCTGCCGGACGTGCACCTGCCCGTCCTGGTCCCCAACAATCGCGGCCTGGACCGCGCTCTGACCCTCGGCGCCCGCCGGGTCGCCGTCTTCGCGAGCGCCACGGAGTCCTTCGCCAAGGCCAACCTCAACCGGACGCTGGACGAGTCGCTGGGCGTCTTCGACCCGGTGGTGCGCCGCGCCAAGGAGGAGGGCCTGCACGTCCGCGGTTACGTGTCGATGTGCTTCGGCGACCCCTGGGAGGGCGAGGTCCCCCTCCACCAGGTCGCCCGGGTCTGCAAGGCGCTCGTCGCGATGGGCTGCGACGAGCTGAGCCTCGGCGACACCATCGGCGTGGCGACCCCGGGCCACGTACTCGAACTCCTCTCCCTCCTCAACGAGGAGGGCGTGCCGACGAACGTCATCGGTGTGCACTTCCACGACACCTACGGCCAGGCACTGACCAACACCTACGCCGCCCTGGAGCACGGCGTCACCACGATCGACGCCTCCGCCGGCGGCCTGGGCGGCTGCCCGTACGCCAAGTCCGCCACCGGAAACCTCGCCACGGAAGACCTCGTGTGGATGCTGCGGGGCCTCGGCATCGACACCGGAGTCGACCTCGACCGCCTCGTCGCCACAAGCGCGTGGATGGCCGACCAACTGGGCCGACCCAGCCCGTCCCGCACCGTACGAGCCCTCTCCCACAAGGAGCAGTGAACAGCCATGGACCACCGTCTCTCCCCCGAACTGGAGGATCTCCGCCGCACGGTGGAGGAGTTCGCCCACGACGTCGTGGCGCCCAAGATCGGCGACTTCTACGAGCGTCATGAGTTCCCGTACGAGATCGTCCGGGAGATGGGCCGCATGGGCCTGTTCGGTCTGCCGTTCCCCGAGGAGTACGGCGGCATGGGCGGCGACTATCTGGCGCTCGGCATCGCGCTGGAGGAGCTGGCCCGGGTGGACTCCTCGGTCGCCATCACCCTCGAAGCGGGCGTCTCGCTCGGCGCGATGCCGATCCATCTCTTCGGCACGGACGCCCAGAAGCGGGAGTGGCTCCCCCGCCTCTGCTCAGGCGAGATCCTCGGCGCCTTCGGCCTCACCGAGCCGGACGGCGGCTCGGACGCGGGCGCGACGCGCACGACGGCCCGCCTCGACGAGTCGACGAACGAGTGGGTGATCAACGGCACCAAGTGCTTCATCACCAACTCCGGTACGGACATCACGAGCCTGGTCACGGTCACGGCGGTGACCGGCCGCAAGCCGGACGGCAAGCCGCTGATCTCGTCGATCATCGTCCCGTCCGGCACCCCCGGCTTCACGGTCGCGGCCCCGTACTCGAAGGTCGGCTGGAACGCCTCCGACACCCGTGAGCTGTCCTTCCAGGACGTCCGCGTCCCGGCGGCCAACCTCCTGGGCGAGCAGGGCCGTGGCTACGCCCAGTTCCTGCGCATCCTGGACGAGGGCCGGATCGCCATCGCGGCACTCGCCACGGGCCTGGCGCAGGGCTGTGTGGACGAGTCGGTCAAGTACGCCAAGGAACGCCAGGCCTTCGGCCGTCCCATCGGCGCCAACCAGGCCATCCAGTTCAAGATCGCCGACATGGAGATGAAGGCCCACACGGCCCGCCTCGCCTGGCGCGACGCGGCATCGCGGCTGGTGGCCGGGGAGCCCTTCAAGAAGGAGGCGGCGCTGGCGAAGCTGTACTCGTCGACGATCGCGGTGGACAACGCCCGCGACGCCACGCAGATCCACGGCGGCTACGGCTTCATGAACGAGTACCCGGTCGCCCGCATGTGGCGCGACTCCAAGATCCTGGAGATCGGCGAGGGCACCAGCGAGGTGCAGCGGATGCTGATCGCGCGGGAGCTGGGGTTGGTGGGCTGAGCCTCAGCATCGGCCCGCGCCTACCCGGGCGCGGGCCGACCCGGGGGAAGACTGCGTCTGAGCCGTGGTGAACCACCCGCGCACCCGGGCACCCAGGCGCTTTGAGCCCGCCCTTCACTAGGTGGTCATGCCACAGGCACGGCCTGGTCATGGTATCTTCACATTCCTTTGTGGCATCTTCCCCCGCAAATGGCGCTCAACGGCATCCGACCAGCCAATAGAAAAGCCATCCAGAAAAACGGGGCGTGCCCCGTATTTCTTGGAGAGCGTGACGATGGCTGCCCCGGCCGTTTCCGTAATTGTGGCCGCGTACAATGCGATGCCTTATCTGACGCGTTGCATTACGTCTGTCGCCGAGCAGAGCATCGGCCAGGACGAGCTGGAAATCATCGTCGTCGACGACGGCTCAACCGACGGAACGGCCAAGGAACTTCACCGCCTGGCCGATGTGTACCCCGGGTTGATCAGGATTTTCGAGCAGGAGAATTCCGGCGGCCCCTCGGTGCCTCGTAACGCAGGACTCGACCACGCCCGCGGACGGTTTGTGTTCTTCCTGGACGCCGATGACTACCTGGGCCCGGAAGCACTCGAACGCATGGTGGCCATGGCCGAGGAGAACGGCACGGATGTCGTGCTCGGCAAGATGGTGGGCGTCGGCGGACGCGGGGCCCCTTCCTCGATGTTCCGGCGCGACCAGCCGAAGACCGATGTCTTCTCGTCCCGCGTCTACTGGACGCTCAACCCCATGAAGCTCTTCCGCCGGGAACTGCTGGAGCGTCACGCCCTGCGCTTCCCCGCGGACCTGTCCATCGGCGAGGACCAGCTCTTCGTGGGGCCCGCCTACCTCCACGCGACGGGCATCTCCGTACTGGCTTCCTACGACTGCCTGTACTGGGTGCAGCGCGAGGACGAGGGCAACATCACCCTGCGCACGGGCGGTACCGAGCCCCGGCTGACCTTCCTGCCGCGCGTGATCGACATGATCCTGGAGGACGTGCCGCCGGGCCCCGGCCGCGACCACCTGGCGCACCGGCACCTCACCGTCGAGGTGCGGCAGCTCCTGGACCATCTGGCGCACGAGCACCGCCCCCAGCAGGAAAAGGCCCTCGCCCGGCTCGCCGAGACCATCGCCCCGCTGTGGCACGAGGGCCTGAACGACCGGCTCTCGGCGATGGCCCGGCTGCGGCTGCACCTCGTACGGCAGCAGATGCTGGACGAACTCCTCGCGCTCGTACGGTTCGAGAGGGAACTCGCCCGGAGCACCGTGGCCACCCCGGTCCTCGTCGACGGCGGCCGCGCCCTCGCCCGCTACCCCTTCCTCCGCGATCCCGACCGCGCCATCCCCGACAGCTGCTACGACGTCACCGACCAACTCGGCGTACGCCACCGGGTCACCCGCGCCGAGCTGCGCGGCACCACACTGCGTCTCGCCGGGCACGGCTACCTCCACCGCGTCGCCACCGAAGACGTCAGCACGGAGCTCGTCCTGCGCGAGCGTGACAGCAAGGTGGAGTTCCGGCTGCCGGTCACGCACACCGCGACGCCCGGACTCGGCGCCGACCAGGACGAGGGGCAGTACACCTACGAGAGGGCCGGCTTCGAGGCCGCCGTCGACATCGCCACGGCCGCCGACGGCGGTCCGCTCCGAGACGGGCTGTGGGACATCTCCCTCGCCATCGGCGCCCAGGGCATCACCCGGGAGGTCCGCATCGGCAGCAAGCGGGCCGCCGACGTGTCCGCCAAGGCCGCCACACACGTCGTGGCCACCGCCGAGGGCCCTCGCGCCGCCACCCTCTACACCACCCACCCGCACGGCAACTTCACCCTCGACCTCGGCGAGCAAAAGCACGCCGTACTGCCCCGTCTCGGCCTGGACGACACCGTCCGCTGGGCCTCCGACGCTCCCACGGAGCTGGAGTTCACCGGCCGCTGCACCCTCGCCGGCCACCCCGAGGGCATGCTCGTCGTGGCCCTCCGCAACGACCGGGGAGACAGCGCCGCCTTCCCCGCCTCGACGACCGGCGGCACCTTCGCCGTACGTGTCCCCGTCACCGAACTCCCCGCCGGCCTCTGGCACGGCGAACTGCGGCTCGGTGACTGGGCGTTGCCCCTCCCGGCGCTCCCCGGCACCCTCACCGCGGCGAAGTGGCGCCGCCGCGCCCTGCCCTGGTACGCCAAGCCCGCCGCGGACGGGGAGCAGGGCTTCGCCCTTCAGGTCGCCAGGACCGACCTCGTCAGGGCGGTGACTCGGCGCATCAAAGCTTGACGGGAGCCGGTTCGGACTCCGACCGGGGTGAGGGGGCGGCGGGACGTCGACAAGCCCACAGCCGCCCCTCAGCTTTCGATCACAAGGACCCCACCCTCTGGACATCAGCTCAGGTTAGGCTAACCTACCTTCGAATTGTCCGGCCGGTGATCAGCCCTGTTCGAAAGCAGCGTAGCCATGTCCAACGCAAGAGCCACCCACCTCACCCGCCGCGGCATCCTCGCCGCCGGCGGCGCCCTCGGCCTCGGGGCCGTGCTCACGGCCTGCGGGGACGACGACGCGAAAAGCGATGGTTCCGGCGAGGGCACGACCGCCGCCAAGTCCGGCCCCTGGACGTTCAAGGACGACCGCGGCACCACCGTGAAGCTCGACAAGGTTCCGACGAAGATCGTCGCCTTCGTCGGTCTCGCGGCCGCCCTGTACGACTACGGCATCGAGGTCAAGGGCGTCTTCGGCCCGACCAAGACGCAGGACGGCAAGGCCGACGTCCAGGCCGGCGACATGGACGTCAGCAAGCTGACCGTCTTCGGCAACGTCTGGGACCAGTTCAACGTCGAGCAGTACGCGGCGTTCGCCCCCGAGGTCCTCATCTCCACGACCTTCGACAGCGCCGGCACCCTCTGGTACGTCCCCGAGGCATCCAAGGACAAGATCGCCAAGCTCGCCCCGAGCGCGGCCATCTCCGTCTACGACCGTCAGCTGACCCAGCCACTGGAGCGGGTGTGGGAGCTGGCCGAGTCCCTCGGCGCGGACCTGAAGGCCGCCAAGGTGGCCCAGTCCAAGAAGGACTTCGAGGCCGCCGCCGAGCGCCTGCGCAAGGCAGCCAAGTCCCGCCCCGAGATCAAGGTGATGGCCGGTTCCGCCAGCCAGGACATCTTCTACGTCTCCGGCACCAACCTCTCCATCGACCTTGAGTACTTCAAGGCCCTCGGCGTGAACTTCGTCGAGCCGCCGGAGAGCGCCAAGAAGGAGGGCGGCGGCTGGTTCGAGAGCCTCAGCTGGGAGAATGTCGACAAGTACCCGGCCGACATCATCATGATGGACGACCGGTCGTCGACGATTCAGCCGGCCGACATCACCGAGGCGACCTGGAAGAAGTTGCCGGCGGTCAAGGCCGGGCAGGTCATCGCGCGTTCGCCCGAGCCGATTCTGTCGTACGACAAGTGCACACCGCTGCTGACCAGCCTTGCCGAGGCCATCGAGAAGGCCAAGAAGGTCGCGTAGGCGCTCCGCTGGGAGAGCCGGTTCAGCGCCGTAGGCCCACCGCACCGTGGTGAACTGCGCGTCCACCGTGGCTGGTCGCGCAGTTCCCCGCGCCCCTTTGGGGCGCGTCACCTCAGGAGCACATATGACCACCGCCGTCGCCGCCCCGTTCCGATTCTTTTCCCTCCAGGTCGTACGGACGCGGCGGCTCGGGCCGTCCATGGTCCGGGTCACCTTCGCAGGGGAGGATCTGCGGTACTTCTTCTCCGACGGGTGTGACCAGAGCCTGTCGTTGTTCCTGCCGCACCCCGGCCAGACCGAACCCCGGGTTCCCCTCGAACTCGGCGACGGCTGGTGGCACGGGTGGCGTGAACTCCCCGACGACGTCCGCGCCGTGATGCGGTCGTACACGCTCCGCGCGCTCCGCCGGGACCCCGACGAGATCGACATCGACTTCGTCCTGCACACCCCGGCCGGGCCCGCCTCCCACTGGGCCTCCGGCGCGACCGCCGGCGACCGGGTCCTGCTGCTCGGTCCGGCCATCGCCGACAACCGGGCGATCCGGTTCCGGCCGCCGGAGGACGCCGACCTGGTCGTCATATGGGGCGACGAGACCGCCGTACCCGCCGTCTCCGCCATCCTCGAAACGCTGCCGGCCGGCACCCGCGCCCGGGTGTGGCTGGAGGTGCACGACGCCGGGGACATCCAGGACCTGGCGACCGCGGCCGACGCCGAGGTCACCTGGCTGGTGCGGCAGGAGGCCCTCGCCGCCATCCGGGCCGCCCAACTCCCCGCCGCCGCGCGGCCGTACGTCTGGCTCGCGGGCGAGTCCGGCAGCGTGAAGGCGCTGCGCCGGCACTTCGTCGGTGAGCGCGGGGTGGACCGGCGCCGGGTGACCTTCGTGGGGTACTGGAGGCAGGGGCTGAGCGAGGAGCAGCTGCGGGAGCGAGGGGAGTAACCGCCCCTGAAAGCAAGGCGATTGGGCCGCAACGGCAACTGAAGTGATCGTCGTCACCCTTGATGCCGTCCTGGCCAAAGCAACTTAGGTTAGGCTAACCTAAGTGGCATCCTGCGCCACGCACCCCGCATCACGCACTTCACGGCCCGCCCCCACCGGAGGACCTCCCCATGCGCTCGCACCTGCTCAATGACACGACCGCGGAGCGGTACCGCAGCTCCGTGACCGAAGGTATAGAGCGGGTGGCAGCCAAACTCGCCGCCACCGACCGTCCGTTCACCGGTGTCGCCGTCGACGCCCTCGCCCCGGCCATCGACGCGATCGACCTCGACCAGCCGCTGCACGACACCGCCGCGGTGCTCGACGAACTGGAGGACGTCTACCTCCGGGACGCGATCTACTTCCACCACCCCCGCTACCTCGCCCACCTCAACTGCCCGGTCGTCATCCCCGCGGTGCTCGGCGAGGCGATCCTCTCCGCCGTCAACTCATCCCTGGACACCTGGGACCAGTCGGCCGGCGGCACCCTCATCGAGCGCAAGCTCATCGACTGGACGACCGACCGAATAGGCCTCGGCGAGAACGCCGACGGTGTCTTCACCTCGGGCGGCACGCAGTCCAACCTCCAGGCGCTCCTCCTCGCCCGCGAGGAGGCCAAGAGCGACAGCCTGGCCAAACTGCGCGTCTTCGCCTCCGAGGTCAGCCACTTCAGCGTGAAGAAGTCCGCGAAACTGCTGGGCCTGGGCCAGGACGCCGTGGTCTCCCTCCCCGTCGACCACGACAAGCGCATGCAGACCGTCGCCCTCGCCCACGAGCTGGAGCGCTGCCGGCAGGACGGTCTGGTGCCCATGGCCGTCGTCGCCACCGGCGGCACCACCGATTTCGGCTCCATCGACCCGCTGCCCGAGATCGCCGAACTGTGCGAGCAGTTCGGCACCTGGATGCACGTCGACGCCGCCTACGGCTGCGGCCTGCTGGCGTCCCTGAAGTACCGGGACCGCATCGACGGCATCGAGCGCGCCGACTCGGTCACCGTCGACTACCACAAGTCCTTCTTCCAGCCGGTGAGTTCGTCCGCCGTGCTGGTCCGCGACGCCTCGACGCTGCGCCACGCCACCTACCACGCGGAGTACCTCAACCCGCGCCGTATGGTCACCGAGCGCATCCCCAACCAGGTCGACAAGTCCCTGCAGACCACCCGCCGCTTCGACGCCCTCAAGCTGTGGATGACCCTGCGCACGATGGGCGCCGACGGCATCGGGCAGCTCTTCGACGAGGTCTGCGATCTGGCCGTGGAGGGCTGGAAGCTGCTGGCCGCCGACCCCCGCTTCGACGTGGTCGTGGAGCCGTCCCTGTCCACCCTCGTCTTCCGCTACATCCCGGCCGCCGTCACCGACCCCGCCGAGATCGACCGCGCCAACCTGTACGCCCGCAAGGCCCTGTTCGCCTCCGGCGACGCGGTGGTCGCGGGCACCAAAGTGAGCGGTCGCCACTACCTGAAGTTCACCCTGCTCAACCCCGAGACGACGACCGAAGACATCGCCGCCGTCCTCGACCTGATCGCCGGCCACGCCGAGCAGTACCTGGGAGAGTCCCTTGACCGCGCGTCCTGAAAACCCGACCGCAACCCATGACTTCGTGGGGATCGGGCTCGGCCCGTTCAACCTCGGCCTCGCCTGTCTGACCGAGCCGATCGAGGAACTCGACGGCGTCTTCCTGGAGTCGAAGCCGGACTTCGAATGGCACGCGGGCATGTTCCTGGAGGGCGCCCATCTCCAGACCCCGTTCATGTCGGACCTGGTCACCCTGGCCGACCCGACCTCGCCGTACTCCTTCCTGAACTACCTGAAGGAGAAGGGCCGGCTGTACTCGTTCTACATCCGCGAGAACTTCTACCCGCTGCGGGTCGAGTACGACGACTACTGCCGCTGGGCCGCGAACAAGCTGAGCAGCATCCGCTTCGGCACGACGGTGACGGAGGTGACGTACGAGGACGAGGTCTACGTCGTGAAGACCGCCGCCGGTGAGCTCTTCCGCGCCCGCCACCTGGTCCTCGGCACCGGCACCCCGCCGTACATACCCGACGCGTGCCAGGATCTCGGCGGCGACTTCATCCACAACTCCCGCTATCTGGCCGGCAAGGCGGAGCTGCAGAAGAAGGAGTCGATCACCCTGGTCGGCTCCGGGCAGTCCGCGGCCGAGATCTACTACGACCTGCTCAGCGAGATCGACGTCCACGGCTACCGGCTGAACTGGGTCACCCGCTCCCCGCGCTTCTTCCCGCTGGAGTACACCAAGCTCACGCTGGAGATGACCTCGCCGGAGTACATCGACTACTACCGCGAGCTCCCGGAGGCCACCCGCTACCGGCTCACCGCCGAGCAGAAGGGCCTGTTCAAGGGCATCGACGGCGATCTGATCAACGAGATCTTCGACCTGCTCTACCAGAAGAACCTCGGCGGTCCCGTGCCAACGCGTCTGCTGACCAACTCCTCGCTGAACAGCGCGCGATACGAGAGCGGCACGTACACCCTGTCCTTCCGTCAGGAGGAGCAGCAGAAGGACTTCGAGCTCGACACGCAGGGGCTGGTCCTCGCCACCGGTTACAGGTACGCCGAGCCGGAGTTCCTGGCGCCCGTGCGCGACCGTCTGGTCCGCGACTCCCGGGGCAACTTCGACGTCGCCCGCAACTACGCCATCGACATCACCGGCCGCGGGGTGTTCCTCCAGAACGCCGGCGTCCACACGCACAGCATCACCAGCCCCGACCTGGGCATGGGCCCTTACCGGAACGCGTACATCATCCGCGAGCTGCTCGGCACCGAGTACTACCCGGTGGAGAAGACGATCGCGTTCCAGGAGTTCTCCGTATGACGTTCACGTTCCGCCCCCTCGACCCCCTGAAGGACGCCGAGCTCCTCCACGCCTGGGTCACCCACCCCAAGGCCGCCTTCTGGATGATGCAGGACGCACGGCTGGAGGATGTCGAGCGCGCGTACATGGAGATCGCGGCCGACGAGCACCACCACGCCCTGCTCGGCCTCCAGGACGGCGTCCCCGCCTTCCTGATGGAGAAGTACGACCCCGCCCATCGGGAGCTGGTCGGCCTGTACGAGCCCGAGCCCGGCGACGTCGGCATGCACTTCCTGACGCCGGCCACCGACAAGCCCGTGCACGGCTTCACCAAGGCTGTCATCACCGCCGTGATGACCCACCTCTTCGAGGACCCGCGCACCGCCCGCGTCGTCGTCGAGCCGGACGTCGCCAACAAGGCCGTCCACGCCCTGAACGAGGCCGTCGGGTTCATACCCGAGCGAGAGATACAGAAGCCGGAGAAGAAGGCGTTGCTGAGTTTCTGCACCCGCGAGCACTTCGAGAAGGCGGTGCACGGATGAGCCTCGCCGACGCCACGGCCCACCTCTCCCCCGAGCGCTGGGCGCAGGCCAACCGCCTCCTCATCCGCAAGGCACTCGCCGAGTTCGCGCACGAGCGGCTGATCACCCCCGAGCAGGACGGCGATCAGTACGTCGTACGAAGCGACGACGGCCTGACCCGGTACACCTTCACGGCCGTGATCCGCGCCCTCGACCACTGGCAGGTCGACGCCGGCTCGATCACCCGTCACCGGGACGGCGCCGAACTCCCGCTCGCCGCCCTGGACTTCTTCATCGAGCTGCAGAAGTCCCTGGGCCTGAGCGACGAGGTCCTGCCGGTCTACCTGGAGGAGATCTCCTCCACTCTCTCCGGCACCTGCTACAAGCTCACCAAGCCGCAGACCCCGGTCGCCGAGCTGGTCAAAAGCGGCTTCCAGGCCATCGAGACCGGCATGACCGAGGGCCACCCCTGCTTCGTGGCCAACAACGGGCGGCTCGGCTTCGGCATCCACGAGTACCTGTCGTACGCCCCCGAGACCGCGAGCCCGGTCCGGCTGGTCTGGCTCGCGGCCCATCGCTCACGGGCCGCGTTCACGGCCGGTGTCGGCATCGAGTACGAGGCCTTCGTACGTGACGAACTGGGCGCGGAGACCGTCGAGCGCTTCGACGGCGTCCTGCGCGACCAGAACCTCGACCCGGCGGACTACCTCCTCATCCCCGTCCACCCCTGGCAGTGGTGGAACAAGCTCACCGTCACCTTCGCCGCCGAGGTCGCCCGGCAGCACCTGATCTGTCTGGGCGAGGGCGACGACGAGTACCTGGCCCAGCAGTCCATCCGGACCTTCTTCAACTCCTCCAGCCCCGAGAAGCACTATGTGAAGACGGCCCTGTCCGTCCTCAACATGGGCTTCATGCGCGGACTCTCGGCCGCCTACATGGAGGCCACCCCCGCGATCAACGACTGGCTGGCCCAGCTCATCGAGGGCGACCCGGTGCTGAAGGCGACCGGTCTGTCGATCATCCGCGAGCGTGCCGCCGTCGGCTACCGGCATCTGGAGTACGAGAAGGCCACCGACCGCTACTCGCCGTATCGCAAGATGCTGGCCGCCCTGTGGCGCGAGAGCCCGGTCGCCTCCCTGAACGAGGGCGAGTCACTGGCCACGATGGCCTCGCTCGTCCACGTCGACCACGAGGGCGCCTCCTTCGCCGGTGCGCTGATCGAAGAGTCGGGTCTGACGCCGACGGAGTGGCTGCGCCGCTATCTGAAGGCCTACTTCACCCCGCTCCTCCACAGCTTCTACGCCTACGACCTGGTGTTCATGCCACACGGCGAGAACGTCATCCTGGTCCTGAAGGACGGCGTCGTCCAGCGCGCGATCTACAAGGACATCGCCGAGGAGATCGCCGTCATGGACCCGGACGCGGTGCTGCCGCCGACGGTCGAGCGGCTGCGTGTGGACGTGCCGGAGGACAAGAAGCTCCTGTCCGTCTTCACGGACGTCTTCGACTGCTTCTTCCGCTTCCTCGCCGCGAACCTCGCGGCCGAGGGGATCCTGGAGGAGGACGAGTTCTGGCGCACGGTCGCCGAGGTCACCCGGGACTACCAGCGCTCGGTGCCCGAACTCGGCGACAAGTTCAAGCAGTACGACATGTTCGCCCCCGAGTTCGCGCTGTCCTGCCTCAACCGGCTCCAGCTGCGCAACAACAAGCAGATGGTCGACCTGGCGGACCCGGCCGGCGCACTGCAACTGGTGGGCAACCTGAAGAACCCCATCGCAGGGCTGTAGACCCGGCCCCACACAGACAGGCGGGCACCCCGGGGTACGGTCCCCCGGGGTGCCCGTCGGCTTCAGCGCCCCTTTAGGGGCGCGGGGAACTGCGCGACCAGCCCCCACCGGCCCGCAGACGACCAATCACCAGGGAACCTGCGGCGACCGGTAGAAGTTGATCCCCAACGCCTCCCACCGCGGCCCCTGCGCGGCAAGCCGCACCTTGTAGGCATGCCAGTCATGCGTGGAAGCCGGCGACCACCCGAGCTCGGCCACACCCGCCAGCCTCGGGAACGCCATGTACTCGATGTCGTCCGACTTGGTGATCGTCTCCGTCCACAGCGGAGCCTCCACACCTCGGATCGCCGAAGCAGGCGCCCCGGGAAGGTAGTTGCCCGGATCCCAGTCGTACGACCGCTTCACCTCCACCAGGCCGGCCCAGTCCAGCCCCAGCGGAGTGTCGGCCGTGTACTTCATGTCGAGGTAGATCCGGTCCGCCGGAGACAGCACGATCCCCGTCCCGCTCTGCGCGGCCTTGGCGACCTGCGCCTTCTCCTCGGCACTCGTACCGTCCAGCCCCCAGTACTGGGCGACAGCCCCCGGCGCCGGAGTCGCCCCGGTCAGCTGGTGCCAACCGACGACGGTCTTGCCGTACTCGGCGACGATGGGCTGCACCCGGTCCATGAACCTCACATAGTCCTCGTGGCTGGTCGAGTGCGCCTCGTCGCCGCCGATGTGGAGGTACTTGCCCGGCGTGAGCGCGGCGAGCTCCCGGATCACGTCGTCCACGAAGTCGTATGTGATCGCCTTGTCGACGCACAGCGAGCTGAAGCCGACCTCGGTGCCGGTGTAGAGCGGGGGCGCGACGCCGTCGCAGTTCAGCTCGGCGTAGGAGGCCAGCGCCGCGTTCGTGTGGCCGGGCATGTCGATCTCGGGGACGACCTCCAGATAGCGGGAGGCGGCGTACCGCACGATCTCCTCATAGTCGGCCTTGGTGTAGTGGCCGCCGGGGCCGCCGCCGACCTGGGTCGAGCCGCCGTAGGCCGCGAGGCGCGGCCAGGAGTCGATGGCGATGCGCCAGCCCTGGTCGTCGCTGAGGTGCAGATGCAGCTTGTTGATCTTGTACAGGGCGAGCTGGTCGATGTAGCGCTTGACCTGGTCGACGGTGAAGAAGTGCCGGGAGACATCGAGCATCGCGCCGCGCCAGCCGTAGCGCGGGGTGTCCTGGATCGTGCCGCCCGCCACCAGCCAGGGGCCGGGCTGGACGGAGTCCTTCTCGACGGCCGCCGGGAGCAGCTGGCGCAGGGTCTGCACGCCGTGGAAGAGGCCGGCGGGCTGGGCCGCGGTGATGGTGACGCCCTTGCGGCCGCTGTCGAGGCGGTAGCCCTCGGCGCCGAACGGGCCCTTGGCCAGGCGCAGTCGGATGCCGCCGGGACCGTGTTCGGTGACCGGGAGTCGGTAGCCGGTGGCGGGGCGGAGTATGTGCGCGAGGTATTCGCCGACGCGGCGGGTCTCGCGGGAGTCGTCAACGCGTATGCGGGTGTCGCGGGTGATTCGGTAGGGGGATCCGCTCGGGGCGACCGACGCGGGCGCGGGGACCACGCGGTCGAGCGGGGTGGGTGGGGCCGCCTGTGCGGGAGCGGCCCCTGTCACGGAGACGCCCATCGCGACCAGCAGCAGGGAACCGAGAAGGCGCAGCGTTCTGTGTCTCACAAAACCGTCCCTTCCATGAGCCGTTGAGCTCCAAGAGGTCTGGACCACTCTCTCGTGGGACTGGTGGAACAATCCACCCCATGGCGGAAATCATCCAGAAGGACGGCACGTGGGTCTTCGACGGCGACGCACTGCGGCTGACTCCCGGACGGGACAAGAACGTCAGCCTGTTCCGCAAGACGCTGGGTGAACTGGTCGTCCCCCTGGGGGCGTTGGCGGGGGTCTCCTTCGAGCAGGGCAAGAAGGCCGGACGGCTCAGGCTGCGCCTGCGCGACGGTGCCGACCCGCTGCTGCACGCCACCGGCGGCCGGCTCACCGAGCCCCATGACCCCTACCAGCTGATCGTGGAGTCCGACCGCTACGGCGTCGCGGAGTACTTCGTGGACGAGGTGCGCAACGGCCTGCTGCTGGACGAGGTGCCCGCCGACCCGGTCGAGGCGTATCTGCTGCCGGGCCCCTCAGTCCCCCTGTCGGTCTCCGCCGGGGACGCCACCGCGAGCTTCGACGGGGAGCACGTCCGCCTGGAGTGGAACTGGAAGACGGAGGACGCCAAGGCCGCCGCCGGCACCCGCTCCCTCACCCTCGCCGACATCTCGGCCGTGGAGTGGCATCCGGCGGCGGGCCTGGAGAACGGACACCTCCGCTTCACCGTGAGGAACGCGCCCACCAAGGCCCCGCCCAAGTACGACCCGAACTCCGTGGAGCTGTGGGGGTTCAAGAAGGACCCGCTGATGGCCCTGATCGCGGCGGCCGTCCAGGCCCGTCTGCCGCATCCGGCGGCGCCCGTCGCGGCCGCCGCTCCGCAGGAGGACACCGTGGTGCAGGACCACGACGCCCTCCTGCGCCGCCTGCGTGAACTCGGCGAGCTCCATCGCACGGGAGTGCTGACGGACGAGGAGTTCACCATGGCCAAGCAGGCGGTTCTGAAGCGGATGTAGCGGATACCCCCGGTGCCGCGGGCCTACTTGGCCTTGCGGGCCACCGTGAAGTGGTCGATCCGGTCACCCGTCTCCGCGATGCCCTGCACCTTCAGGGTGGCGTAGCGGCCGCGGGGGGCGGGGTTCACGTCCACGCGCAGGAACGAGTAGTTCAGGTAGCGCACACGCGACCAGGCGACGGTCTCGTTCTTCTTGCCGTCCTTGAGGTTGACGAAGGAGGCCACGGAGTCGACCTCGTTCTCGTGTCCCTCGTAGGAGTCCGGCGCGGAGAACGCGTACAGGCTCCGGCCGGCCGCGCCCGCCGTGACGTAGACGACGCCCTCGGTCTCGGGGTAGGCCGTGCCGCCTGTCTCCAGCTTCTTGGTGACCTTGTCGCCCTTGATCACGTCGGTGCGCTCGTACTGGTGGTTGTGACCGTTGATCACGAGGTCCACCTGGTACTTCTCGAACAGCGGCACCCACTCCTGGCGCACGCCCCCCTCCGAGGCGTGCGCGGTGGAGGTGCAGTACGCGCAGTGGTGGAAGAACACGATGACGAAGTCGATGTCGTGGGCCGCGCGGAACTTCTTCAGCTGCTCCTCGAACCACTTGGTCTGCGTACCCCCGGAGATGCCGAGGTTGGCGGGGATCTCGTACGACACGTCGTTGGGGTCGAGCGAGATGACCGCGGTGTTGCCGTAGACGAAGGAGTAGACGCCCGGCAGGTTCTTCCGGTCCGGCCCGTTGTCGGGGAGCGTGAAGCGGGCCTCCTCGCCGCCGTAGCCGTTGGGCGAGTACCAGGCCTCCATGTCGTGGTTGCCGTACGACACCATCCACGGCACGGACTTGGCGACCGACTCGGTCTGGTACAGGAACTGGTCCCAGGTGCGCGAGTCGAAGCCGGTGTCGGAGGTCTTGCCCTGGCCGGCCGGGTCGCCGTACGCGATGTCGCCGGCGTGCAGGTGGAAGACGGGGTTCTGGCCGAGGATCAGGCTGTCGTTGGCCAGCGCGTGGTAGCTGACGCCCTGGTCGCCGAAGGCCGTGAAGGTGAACGGCGTCTTGTGGGCGGGGGCGGTGGTGAAGGTGCCCAGGGTGCCGAGCAGGTGCGGCTCGGCGGGGTCGAAGCCCTGGTGGCCGACGCCGTAGTAGTAGGTCCGGCCGGGGCGCAGATGGCTCAGCTTGGCATGGACGTAGTACTGGGTGTGGTCGGCGCTGGCGCCGACGCCGGCCGGGGTGTACAGGGTGCGGACCTCGGCCTCGATCTTGCGGGAGAGGTCCCAGGGGTGGGCGCCGATCCGGACGAACGGCTTCTTCACGGCGACCGGCACCTGCCACGAGACGGTCATCTCGGTGCGGGCGTCATTGCCGAAGGCGAGGTGGCGGCCGAAGGGGGCGACGACCGCGCCGTCGACGGTCTCGGTCTGCGTCAGGGGCTGCGTCCTGGTGGCGGCCTGGGCGGTGGCGCCGGGCACGAACGCGCCACCCGCGACGGCGCCGAGGGTGACGGCGCCGCCTCTGATCATCGTGCGCCGCGAGAACCTGGTGCGCAGGTACTCGTGCTGTTCGGCCATGCTCATGCGCTCGGCCAGCTGCTGGGGTACACCCATGCGGGGAATGTCCATGGCGACACAAGGTGGTCTGTGCACACATCCCCCCGCGGAACAACCGCCCAACGAACACCCATGGGCGTTCCATAACTCTCCCAAAGCCCCCTGACACCCTCCTGCCCGAAATCGGGCAGGATTCTTGCGAACCGGCCCCTCATACCCCAGGATCTACCGAGTGCACGACGACCTTGTTGATCACCTGACCCGCAGCACGCCCCTCAGTCGGGGCGAGGCGCTGCGGGTGATCCAGGACGTGCTCGCCTACTTCGACGAGACGACCGATGAGTTCGTCCGTCGCCGCCACCGCGAGCTCCAGGCCCAGGGCCTGGTGAACGCGGCGATCTTCGAACGGATCGAGGCGGACCTGAAATACCGGACGGTGGCACCACCGGAGCTCACGCTCCGCCAGCTGCGCCGGATCGTCTACGGCTAGGGATACCTATATATATGTGCGGAATCGTCGGATACATCGGGAAGCGTGATGTGGCGCCTCTGCTGCTGGAGGGCCTGCAGCGGCTGGAGTACCGCGGCTACGACTCGGCCGGTATCGCCGTCACCTCCCCGAAGACGGCCGGCCTGAAGACCGTCAAGGCCAAGGGCCGGGTCCGCGACCTGGAGGCCAAGGTCCCGGCGCGCTTCAAGGGCACGACCGGTATCGCCCACACCCGCTGGGCCACCCACGGCGCCCCCTCCGACGTGAACGCCCACCCGCACCTGGACGCCGAGGGCAAGGTCGCCGTCGTCCACAACGGCATCATCGACAACGCCTCCGACCTGCGCCGCAAGCTGGAGGCGGACGGCGTCGAGTTCCTCTCCGAGACCGACACCGAGGTCCTCGTCCACCTCATCGCCCGCTCGCAGGCGGAGAAGCTGGAGGACAAGGTCCGCGAGACGCTCCGGCTCATCGAGGGCACGTACGGCATCGCGGTGCTGCACGCCGACTTCCCGGACCGCATCGTGGTCGCCCGCAACGGCTCCCCGGTCGTCCTCGGCATCGGCGAGAAGGAGATGTTCGTCGCCTCGGACATCGCCGCGCTGGTCGCCCACACCCGGCAGATAGTGACGCTGGACGACGGCGAGATGGCGACGCTGAAGGCCGACGACTTCCGCACCTACACCACGGAGGGCACGCGTACGACCGCCGAGCCCACCACCGTGGAGTGGGAGGCGGCGTCGTACGACATGGGCGGCCACGACACCTACATGCACAAGGAGATCCACGAGCAGGCCGACGCCGTGGACCGCGTGCTGCGCGGCCGGATCGACGACCGCTTCTCCACCGTGCACCTCGGCGGCCTGAACCTGGACGCCCGCGAGGCCCGCCAGATCCGTCGCGTGAAGATCCTCGGCTGCGGCACCTCGTACCACGCGGGCATGATCGGCGCCCAGATGATCGAGGAACTGGCCCGCATCCCCGCGGACGCCGAGCCGGCCTCCGAGTTCCGCTACCGCAACGCGGTGGTGGACCCCGACACCCTGTACATCGCGGTCTCCCAGTCCGGCGAGACGTACGACGTCCTGGCGGCCGTCCAGGAGCTGAAGCGCAAGGGCGCTCGGGTGCTGGGCGTGGTGAACGTGGTCGGTTCCGCCATCGCCCGAGAGGCGGACGGCGGCATCTACGTGCACGCGGGCCCGGAGGTCTGCGTGGTCTCGACGAAGTGCTTCACGAACACGACGGTCGCCTTTGCCCTGTTGGCGTTGCACCTGGGCCGCACCCGCGACCTCTCGGTCCGCGACGGCAAGCGCATCATCGAGGGCCTGCGCAAGCTGCCCGCCCAGATCGCCGAGATCATGGAGCAGGAGGGGGAGATCGAGAAGCTGGCCCAGAGTTACGCCGAGGCCCGCTCGATGCTCTTCATCGGCCGCGTCCGCGGCTACCCGGTCGCCCGTGAGGCCTCCCTCAAGCTCAAGGAGGTCTCCTACATCCACGCCGAGGCCTACCCGGCCTCCGAGCTCAAGCACGGCCCGCTGGCCCTGATCGAGCCGGCCCTTCCCACGGTCGCGATCGTCCCCGACGACGACCTCCTGGAGAAGAACCGCGCCGCCATGGAGGAGATCAAGGCCCGCAGCGGCAAGATCCTGGCAGTGGCCCACCAGCACCAGGAGAAGGCGGACCAGACGATCGTGGTCCCGAAGAACGAGGACGAACTCGACCCCATCCTGATGGGCATCCCGCTCCAACTCCTCGCCTACCACACGGCGTTGGCCCTGGGCCGGGACATCGACAAGCCGCGGAACCTCGCGAAGTCGGTGACGGTGGAGTAGCTGTCGGTGGAGTAGTCGACCCAAGGAGCGCGGTGCCGCAGTCGATGCGGGCCGCGCTCCGTCGCGTCGGCATCAGAGACACAGCGGAAAAAAGGTTCAGCCGGTGACTTCGTTCCTGAAGTCACCGGCTGAACACCAAGGGTGAGTGACGGGACTCGAACCCGCGGCATCCTGGACCACAACCAGGTGCTCTACCAGCTGAGCTACACCCACCATGACCGGTTGTTGACTTCCGTGAAGTCCCCTACCGGCCGAGAAAAAGTGTACAGGGTCCGAAGGGGTGCTCGCGCACGCCTTTTACGGCGCCCGTGTGCGACCCCTCTCGCACACCTACTGAGCAGGCAGAACGTACTTCGCGGCGATCGACTTCGCGGTGTCGGAGTCCGGTCCCGGCTGGGGTACGAAGACGGCTTCGCGGTAGTAGCGGAGTTCGGCGATCGACTCGCGGATGTCGGCGAGGGCCCGGTGGTTGCCGTTCTTCTCGGGGCTGTTGAAGTAGGCGCGCGGGTACCAGCGGCGGGCCAGCTCCTTGATCGAGGAGACGTCGACGATCCGGTAGTGGAGGTAGTCCTCCAGCGTCGGCATGTCACGCAGCAGGAACCCGCGGTCGGTGCCCACGGAGTTCCCGCACAGCGGGGCCTTGCCGGGTTCCTTGACGTGTTCGCGTACGTACGTCAGGACCTGGTCCTCGGCGTCCTTGAGTGTCGTGCCGGCGGCGAGTTCGTCCAGCAGCCCGGACGCGGTGTGCATCTGACGCACCACCTCCGGCATCGTCTCCAGCGCCGAATCCGGCGGACGGATGACGATGTCCACGCCCTCGCCGAGGACGTTCAGCTCGGAGTCGGTGACGAGGGCGGCAACCTCGATGAGCGCGTCGTCGGACAGCGAGAGGCCGGTCATCTCGCAGTCGATCCACACCATGCGATCGTTCATGCGACCACCCTAAAGCTGACGTCGGCTTTTGGGATGCCCGGTGTCACAGCAGAGGCACCGGGGGCTGCCGCCCCCAGCGCCCCCGCTCCGGCCCGAACGGCCTCGCCGCAAGCGCCGGACGGGCTGAATTCGCCCGTCCGGCGTCACGAGGTCACGAACCGCTGCGCTGGCCGGGCAGGCTCGCCCGGCTGGCCGCGTACGCCTCGCGGCCGTTCTCCGACGGCATCGACAGGGGCCCGGACGTACCCACCGGCGCCGGTGTGCGGCGGGTCTGCAGCGGGACCGGCCCGGCGTCGGAGTATGCCGAGGGCGGCGGGCCCTGCGGCATGGTCGGTCCGGCCGTGGCCTCCGCGTCCGCCGGCTTGTCACCCTGCGGGCGCCGGGCACGGTACGCCGCCCGGTACGCGGCCGGCGACGAACCGAGCTGTCGGCGGAAGTGCCCGCGCAGCGCCACCGGCGAGCGGAAGCCGCAACGACCCGCGACCTCGTCCACCGAGTAGTCGGACGTCTCCAGCAGCCGCTGCGCCTGCAGCACCCGCTGGGTGATCAGCCACTGGAGCGGCGCGCTGCCCGTCAGCGAGCGGAACCGGCGGTCGAAGGTCCGTCGGCTCATGTACGCGCGTGCCGCCAGCGTCTCCACGTCGAACTGCTCGTGCAGATGCTCCAGCGCCCAGGCGACGACCTCCGCGAGGGGGTCGGCGCCGATCTCCTCCGGTAAAGATCGATCGAGGTAGCGCTCCTGACCGCCGGATCGGCGCGGCGGCACCACCAGACGGCGGGCCAG
Source organism: Streptomyces sp. NPDC111802 (assembly GCF_055634335.1). Lineage (NCBI taxonomy): Bacteria > Bacillati > Actinomycetota > Actinomycetes > Kitasatosporales > Streptomycetaceae > Streptomyces > Streptomyces sp. NPDC111802. Next base: position 127,010 of record NZ_JBVKCZ010000006.1, read on the forward strand.
GGCCCCGGCCGCCTCGTTGCCGTGATCGGTCCGCACGATGTGGAGGCAGAGGTCGATGCCTGCCGCCGTGCCGGCGGACGTCAGCACGTCGCCGTCGTCGACGAACAGTTCGCGCGGATCCACATGCACCGACGGATAGCGCTTCGCCAGCGTCGGTGCGTACATCCAGTGTGTTGTCGCGGGACGGCCGTCCAGCAGGCCCGCCGCGGCGAGGACGAAGGCGCCGGTGCACAACCCGACGATGCGGGCGCCTTCCTCGTGTGCCCGGCGCAGCGCGTCGAGCGCGTCCTCGGGCGGCGGTGAGGTGATCGAACGCCAGGCAGGCACGACGACCGTGCCCGCCCGCGAGATCGCCTCCAGGCCATGTGGCGCGGTGAGTTCCAGGCCCCCTGTGGTCCGCAGTGGGCCTTCCTCGCCGCCGCACACCAAAAGGCGGTAGCGCGGCACGCCGGCGTCCTGGCGGTCTATCCCGAACACCGACAGCGGTATGGAACTCTCGAAGATGGGGCCGCCGCTGAACAGCAGCACCGCGACGATCTCCTTGCGGCGTCGCCCGGAAAGCTTCCGGGCCGCGGCTTCCGGCGCGGCAGTGGAGTCGTGGCTCATACTGCTAAGCCCCCCTCGGTGGTCGCGGCTCCTCGGTTGTGTCGCTCCTGCACGTTTCCCCTCGGTCCTGCACGAGTCCCCCGCCGTAGACAGTCAAGATCGAATCTACTGTGTCGCGTCGTGCCTCAGTGGCCGGTTCGTCACTCGGTACATTGTCGACTTGGCAACTTGGCGTGAAGCATTCGATCACGAAGCGTTGCACTCGCGGGCCGTGCAGGGAAGTGCGCCTTGTCGCAGTGGCCAATCCACGTAGGGTGCGCAGACCCCCTGAGGCCCTTTCCGTGCAGGTGGAACGGGGGTTGGGGGGTGCTCTGGACAGGGGATGCATGCGCGCCAGAAGTTGGCTGAAAAGCAGCGTGCCTGTGCGCGGAAACCGGTCAGCCGACCGGTGTATTTCCCCCAGTGTGACGTCCGCCTCTATGGGCGCCCGTTCCCGTCCTGTGGTGGCGGCCACGACGCCGGGGTGACGGACCATGGCGCTGTTCCTGCCGCAGCCGCGCCGCGCCGCGTTCCGATTGGCGCAGCAGCAACCGGCAGACGCCCGTCACGGCCGCGAGGCCGAGGGCCGTGCCGGTGGCGCCGGCGAGCGAGGTGCCGTACCAGAGGAGGACCACGGGGACCAGGACGCAGCTGAAGGCCGCCCAGCGGACCACATCGGTGGCGCTGTCCTCGGAGGGCGTGCGGCGTCCGGACATGGGTGCGTGCTCCTGGGCTCCCTGGGCGGTGACTCGTGGTGATCAACGCGAGTCCGAGCGGTCGGTCACTGGTACATGGCCGTCCGCGTGGGCCGTCCGCACGACAGAGGCGAGTGAATCCTGTGCAAACCGCCTGTACACCGCAGCAAGCATTGCGTTACGGGCGTCCCCTCGTGCATGCTCCCTGGAACCCGCACCGACAGTGAGCGGGGATCTGGGCTAAGGAGGCGTGCCGCCGTACCCTTGGGGTATGGGGTTGGGAAGACCATTCCCGGACACAGCTCCGCCGCACACGGATGTCCCACCCATATAAGGATCAATACGCCGAGACAGCCATGGCCGGTCACGAATTCTTCGAACCAGCGGACCGCAAGCGGCCCGTCGCCGACCCCACGGCGGCCGAGCCCCTGGCGGCGGAAGAGCCACGTCATTCCTGCGATCCCGCCTTCAAGCACGGCGTCGTCGTCGGCTTCGACGGCTCCACCTCCAGCGAGCGCGCCCTCGCGTACGCCATCGGCATGGCCCATCGCTCCGGGTCGGGCCTGATCATCGTCCACGTCGCCAACCGGCTGCCCACCACGGTGTGGGCGGGCTGCGAGCCACCGGTCTTCGTCGATGTGCCGGACCACCGCACCGAGGTGCTCGGTCTCGAACTCGCGTGTGCGGACTACCTCGCCGAGGTGCCGTGGATCCTCGTCGAGCGCGGCGGTGACATCTGCCATGAGCTCGAGGAGGTCGGGCGGGAGTACGAGGCGGACGCGATCGTCGTCGGCTCCACGCAGGGCATCGTCGGGCGGATCTTCGGATCGGTGGCGGGGCGGCTCGCCAAGCGGGCCAAGCGTCCCGTCGTTGTCATTCCGTAACTCGCCGTTGTCCCAGGTGAGATGAGCGGTTCGGGACGCCGGACTCCTTTCTGCGATGCGTGAACCTACTCATGCGTAGAGGTGTTTGTGCCCTTGTGAAGGGCATATATCGCACACCGCACAACTGCACATGCATGAAGGGAGCCCGCCGTGGACAACGACGTCTCTGCGGGAAACGGAATCACCACCGTGGTCGGCCGACTCGCCCTTGGCATCACCCTGTTGGCCTTCGGGCTGGGGTACACCGATGTGATCGACGGCGTGTCGGCTGCTGACGCCGTATCAATCGCCCAGTACGTGGGCGGCATTGCCCTCTTCGTCGCCGGGCTGATGGCCCTACGAGACCGGGACAGCGCGAACGGGACCGCGTTCGTGGCGCTCGGCGCCCTCTGGTTCACCTGGGCCGTGGCGGCCGACGACCAGGTCTCCGCCAATGCCGCGGGGCTCTTCCTGCTGCTGTTCGCCCTCGTGGCGCTGTCCCTCACTCTCGCCGGTGGCGACCAGCTCGGTCAGGGCATGTACGGGCTGTTCTTCGTCGCCCTGCTGCTGATGGCCATCGCCGGCTTCGCCGACAACGACGGACTCACCAAGGTGGGCGGCTGGTTCGCCGTCGCCGCGGGCGCGGTGGCCTGGTACGCCGCGACGGCGGCCCTGGCCCACTGGCCGACGGCACTTCCTCGACGCGCTGCCGGCCGGGGAGTGACGGCCACCGGTTAGCCGCGCAGGCCGGGGAGTTGGGCGGCTCTCCGGCGTTCGAACGGACCCCCCGTGACTGGTGGCATCACGTGGGGGTCCGTCCTTGTTGTGTGGCCTCTGCGGGTGGTGGGGCTGGTCGCGCCCGCGCGGCGGAGCCGCGGATCGGATACAGCCCCGCGCCCCTTCGGGGGTTGCTCGGCCGTCGCTAGAGGAGTTGTCGTCCCTCCAGGACGCGGGTGCCCGGCGCGCAGCTCTCCCTCAGTTCGGTGAAGTCGGCGGCCGACAACCTCGCCGCGGAGCCGCGTCGGCCGGGGTCCAGCAGTGCCGCCCCGGCGCGCAGCCACTGCGGCAGCGGGTCGACGCCGATGAACCCGGCCAGGCGGGTCAGTTCTTCGGCGGGTCGGTCGAGGAGGTCCTCGTAGGCGAGTGTGGTGCGCCGGCCGGCGGGCAGTCCGGCGAGGAACTCCGTGCCGTCGGTGACGAGTTCGGACCACAGGGCGCCGAACCGCCGCAGGGGGAGGTCACGGTCGCGCACCAGGGCGGGGTCGAAACGGTCGTCGAGCAGCGGCGCCAGGTCCGCCGGCAGTGCGCGTACGTGGTCGGGGGTCAGGTCGGCGAAGCTGTCGATGCCCGCCCGCGCCTTGATCTCGCGCAGCAGCAGGATCGTGCGGTAGCCGGGGTGACGGCTCATGGACAGGGCGCAGTCCGGTCCGCCCCTGAACATGTGCACGAACCTCGCCTCCGGGAACTCCGCCCGCAGCCGCGGCGCCCAGCCGGTCGAGTAGCCGGACCGCTCCACGACTGCCGTCCTTCCGAACCGCGCGCAGAGCAGGTCGAACAGCGCCCGGTGGTGCTCGGCGGCGGTGCGCCAGGGCCACTGGACCACCGCCTCGCCGAGTTCGTCGAGCAGCGTGTCCGGGTCGTCGGTGAGGTGCGGCAGCACCATCAGGCAGAGCGCGGGAATGCCGGTGGTCTCCGCCGTGTACCTGCCGGGGCGGCGCGTGTAGAGGAACTCCGGCAGCGGCAGCCCGCTGCGGATCATCCGTTCGAAGTGCGGTGCGGGCCGGCAGAGCGTCTGCCAGAACTCCTCACCGCTCACCTCCCCTTCGGGAAAGGACGCGTCGCCGACGGACGCCATGAACTCGTTGAGGCTCAGGACGTCCGGGTGGGCGTTGAGGATGCGCGACAGCGCGGTCGAACCGCTCCGTCCCGTGCCGACGACGAAGGTCAGGGAACGCATGGTCACCCTCCGCATTCTGTACGCCCACGTCAGTGGGGCCGCTCACCGCGTGCGGTCCGACCCTGCCCGGTCCACGGGGCCGCCTACCCCCGCGAACGCGTGGTCGCGCGACCGCTCACGACGACGCCCGCGTCACCAACTCCGTGAGCAGTACCGCCTGCGTCCGCTCCAGCCCCCGCGACACCGCCGGACGCCGGTCCGCGATCTCGGCGAGGAGGAGGTCGATCATGCGGCGCCCCATCTCCTCGATGGGCTGGCGGACGCTGGTGAGGGGCGGGTCCATATGGCGGGCGATGGCGGAGTCGTCGTAGCCGACGAGGGCGACGTCGTCGGGGATACGGCGGCCCGCCTCGCGCAGGATCTGGCGGGCGCCCGCGGCCGTCACGTCCGACCCGGCGAAGACAGCGTCCAGGTCGGGGCAGCGCTCCAGCAACGCCCGCATCGCCCGCGCGCCGCCCTCCTCCGTGAAGTCGCCCGGCTCGATCAGCCGCTCGTCGGCCTCGCGCCCGGCGTCACGCAGGGCGTCGCGGTAGCCGTCGACGCGGCGCTGGGCGCCGTAGACGTCGAGGCGGCCGGTGATGTGGGCGATCCTGCGCCGGCCGCGCGCCAGCAGGTGCTCCACCGCCGAGCGGGCGCCGCCGTAGTTGTCCGAGTCCACCGAGGTCAGGGTCTCCCCGGCGGAGCGAGGGCCGCTGATCACCGCCGGGATCTCCAGCTGGGCCAGCAGGTCGGGCAGCGGGTCGTCGGCGTGGACCGAGACCAGCAGGACTCCGTCGACCCGGTGGGCCGCCAGGTACTGGGCGAGGCGGCGGCGTTCCTTGTCGCTGCCCGCGAAGATCAGCAGGAGCTGCATCTCGGTGTCGCCGAGCTCGGCGCCGACGCCCTTCAGCATGTCCGAGAAGTACGGCTCCGCGAAGAACCGCGTCTCCGGCTCGGGCACGACCAGCGCGATGGCGTCCGTACGGTTCGCGGCGAGGGCTCGGGCGGCCGTGTTGGGGACGTAACCGAGCTCCGCGACCGCCGCCTCCACCGCCGCTCGGGTCGCGTCGCTGACCCGGGGCGAGCCGTTGATCACCCGGGAGACGGTGCCGCGGCCGACGCCCGCGCGGGCCGCCACCTCTTCGAGGGTCGGCCGACCGCCGCTCCGGCCCCGCGCTCCGTGGCTTGCCATGGGCTCCGCCTTCCCGCCGTTGTCTTGTCGCTGGCCTGGAATTTAACAGCCCCCTCTGATGCAGTGACCCCACCCGGGTGCTGCCGCACCCAGGCCCCCGCTCCGGCCCTCGGCAAGCCTCGTCCCGGACCGTCGAACCGGCTCAAGCGGGTCCAGTTAACAGCCCGATAACTGAACACATCTCTCCGCGCCCCCACCCTTGACACCCCCGCCCGGACCGACGAACCTTCAACACATCACTTGTGGGAGCGCTCCCACAGTACCTGACACATACACATCCCGCACGTTCCCCGCCCGAGCCGCAGCGAGAACAATGAACGGGCCCAACAGTGCAGTTGGCCGGGGGGTCGGCACGTCAGGCAACAGGAGGACGCAATGCGCTCGAGTACCCGTGGGTCCCGCCGGCTGATGGCCCTCGCGGCCGCGGCCGCGCTGACGACAGGGCTGCTCGCCGGCTGCGCCGAGGACTCGGACGACGGCTCTTCGAACGAGGGCGGCGGCAACGGAGGCGGTGGCAAGACCACGCTCACCATCGGCACCTTCGGTGTCTTCGGCTACAAGCAGGCCGGTCTCTACGACGAGTACATGAAGCTCAACCCCGACATCACGATCAAGGAGAACGTCACCACCCGTACCGACGTCTACTGGCCCAAGACCCTGACGCGTCTGCAGGCCGGCTCCGGTGCCGACGACATCCAGGCGATCGAGGTCGGCAACATCACCGAGGCCGTGCAGACTCAGGCCGACAAGTTCGTGGACCTCGGCGAGGACGTCGACAAGTCGCAGTGGCTGGACTGGAAGAACGCGCAGGCCACCACCAAGGACGGCAAGCTGATCGGGCTCGGCACCGACGTCGGACCGATGGCGATCTGCTACCGCAAGGACCTCTTCCAGAAGGCCGGTCTGGAGACCGACCGCACCAAGCTCGCCGAGCAGTGGAAGGGCGACTGGAGCAAGTACGTCGAGGTCGGCAAGGCGTACATGAAGAAGGCGCCCAAGGGCACCAAGTTCGTGGACTCGGCCTCCTCCGTCTACAACGCGGCCCTCGGCGGCGCGACCGAGCGCTACTACGACAAGGACGGCAACGTCGTCTGGGACAAGTCGCAGGGCGTGAAGGACTCCTGGGACGCCGCCATGGAGGTGGCCACCAGCGACATGTCGGCGAAGCTGAAGCAGTTCGACAAGCCGTGGGACCAGGGCTACGCCAACGGCACCTTCGCCACCGTGGCCTGCCCGGCCTGGATGATCGGCTACATCCAGGAGAAGTCCGGTGAGGCCGGCAAGGGCAAGTGGGACGTGGCGGCGGCGCCCACCGCGGCCAACTGGGGCGGTTCGTTCATCGGCGTACCGACGGCGAGCAAGCACCAGAAGGAGGCCGTCGCCCTGGCGAAGTGGCTGACCGCGCCCGAGCAGCAGGCGAAGGTCTTCGCCAAGCAGGCCAGCTTCCCGTCGACCCCGTCGGCGTACTCGACCCTGAAGCCGGCGACCGAGACCACGGCGTACTTCTCGAACGCGCCGATCACGCAGATCTTCGCCGACTCGGCGAAGACCATCCCGGTCCAGTACTTCGGTATCAAGGACCAGCCGATCAACACCGCGCTGACCGACATCGGCATCCTCCAGGTCGAGCAGAAGGGCAAGAGCCCCGATGAGGGCTGGGACGCCGCGTCCGAGGAGATCAAGGACGTGCTCGGCCAGTGACCAGCTCCAAGCAGGCCCTCGCGCATCCCGCGTCGAGCGCCGACGCCGCGCCCGGTGAGAAGCCGGGCGCGGCCGGCCGCGCTCACGGTCGCGGTACGCCGCCTCCGGGGAACGGTTCCTGGCGCAGCCGGCTGTACCGCTGGGACATGAAGGCGTCGCCGTACGCGTTCATCGCCCCCTTCTTCATCGTCTTCGGGGCGTTCTCACTCGTCCCGCTGCTGTACACGGCCTGGTACTCGCTGCACAACGTGCAGCTGGCCGACCTGGACGGCCAGACCTGGACCGGCCTGGACAACTACCAGAACCTGCTGTCCTCGGACTTCTTCTGGAACGCGCTGTGGAACACCTTCACCATCGGCTTGATCTCCACGGTGCCTCAGCTGCTGATGGCGATCGGCCTGGCCCATCTGCTCAACTACAAGCTGCGCGGCTCGACCGTGTGGCGGGTCGTGATGCTCACCCCGTACGCCACCTCGGTGGCGGCGGCGACGCTGGTGTTCGTGCTGCTGTACTCCTGGGACGGCGGCATGATCAACTGGCTGCTGGACTTCGTCGGGATCGACCCGGTCAACTGGCGTGAGTCCGACTGGGGTTCGCAGTTCGCGGTGTCGTCGATCGTGATCTGGCGCTGGACCGGCTACAACGCGCTGATCTACCTCGCCGCCATGCAGGCCATCCCGGCCGACCTCTATGAGTCCGCGGCCATCGACGGCGCCAACCGCTGGCAGCAGTTCATCCATGTGACGGTCCCGCAGCTGCGGCCGACAATCCTGTTCACGGTCGTCGTCTCGACCATCGGCGCGACCCAGCTCTTCGGTGAGCCCCTGCTGTTCGGCGGGGTGAGCGGTTCGAAGGGCGGCTCCGAGCACCAGTACCAGACGCTCGGTCTGTACATGTACGACCAGGGCTGGATCATCGGCAACCTCGGCAAGGCGTCCGCGATCGCCTGGTCGATGTTCCTGATCCTGCTGATCGTCGCCGTGATCCAGCTACTGGTCTCCCGACGGCTGAGGAAGTCCCAATGAGCGCAACCGAACTGACACTCCCTCAGGCCGAGCGGGACAAGAAGCCCAAGCGCGAGCGGCCCCGGGTGATGGGCGCGGGCAAGCAACTGCACGCCGGCCCGCTCACCTATGTCGTCCTGTCCGTCTTCGCCCTGGTCTCGCTGGCCCCGCTGGTGTGGACGGCGATCGCGGCCTCGCGCACCGACCAGCGGCTCGCGCAGACCCCGCCGCCGCTGTGGTTCGGCGGGAACCTGTTCAAGAACATGGAGCGGGCATGGGAGGAGGGCGGGCTCGGTACGGCGATGTTCAACACCATATTCGTCGCGGGCATGATCACCATCAGCACGGTGCTGTTCTCCACGCTCGCCGGCTTCGCCTTCGCCAAGCTCCGCTTCCGGTTCTCCGGGGTCCTGCTGCTGCTGACGATCGGCACGATGATGATCCCGCCGCAGCTGGCCGTCGTACCCCTGTATCTCTGGATGGCGGACCTCGGCTGGTCGAACCAGCTCCAGACGGTCATCCTGCCGACGCTGTGCACGGCCTTCGGTACGTTCTTCATGCGGCAGTACCTGGTGCAGGCGCTGCCGACCGAGCTGATCGAGGCGGCGCGGGTGGACGGCGCGAGCAGTCTGCGGGTCGTCTGGCACGTGGTCTTCCCGGCCGCACGGCCGGCGATGGCCGTCCTCGGCCTGCTGACCTTCGTGTTCGCCTGGAACGACTTCCTGTGGCCGATCATCGCCCTGAACCAGGAGAACCCGACCGTGCAGGTCGCCCTCAACTCCCTCGGCACCGGCTACGTCCCCGACCAGGCGGTCATCATGGCCGGCGCCCTGCTCGGCACACTGCCGCTGCTGATCGCCTTCCTGCTGTTCGGCAAGCAGATCGTGGGCGGCATCATGCAGGGCGCGATCAAGGGCTGACGCGCACTCGCTCCGCTTCAGCCGTACGACTCCCGGGGGCCGGGTCACCGCCGCCTCGGCCCCCGCACCACCTTCCCCCCTGCCCCTCCTCCACCTGTCGGTCTCCACGACCTCCAATGGGAGCGCTTCCATGCCTGAACCCATGTCCTCCGTGTCCTTTCCCCCCGCCTTCCTCTGGGGCGCCGCGACCTCCGCGTACCAGATCGAGGGGGCGGTGCGGGAGGGTGGCCGCACGCCCTCCATCTGGGACACCTTCAGCCATACGCCGGGCAGGACGGCCGGCGGCGAGCACGGTGACATCGCTGTCGACCACTACCACCGCTACCGCGACGACGTGGCGCTGATGGCCGACCTCGGCCTGAACGCCTACCGCTTCTCCATCTCCTGGTCGCGCGTCCAGCCGACCGGCCGGGGCCCGGCGGTGCAGGTGGGCCTGGACTTCTACCGTCGCCTGGTCGACGAGCTGCTGGCGAAGGGCATCAAGCCCGCCGTCACGCTCTACCACTGGGACCTGCCGCAGGAACTGGAGGACGCGGGCGGCTGGCCGGAGCGGGACACGGCGTACCGGTTCGCCGAGTACGCGCAGATCGTCGGCGAGGCGCTCGGCGACCGCGTGGAGCAGTGGATCACGCTCAACGAGCCGTGGTGCAGCGCCTTCCTGGGCTACGGCTCGGGAGTGCACGCGCCGGGCCGCACGGAACCGGTGGCCACGCTGCGGGCGGCCCACCATCTGAATCTGGCCCATGGCCTGGGCACCTCGGCCCTGCGCTCGGTGATGCCGGCCCGCAACTCGGTGGCGCTCAGCCTCAACTCCTCCGTGGTACGGCCGCTTTCGCAGGACCCCGCGGACCTGGCGGCGGCACAGAAGATCGAGGACCTGGCCAACGGCGTCTTCCACGGCCCGATCCTGCACGGCGCCTACCCGGAGACGCTGTACGGGGCGACGGAGCTGGTGACGGACTGGTCGTACGTCCTGGACGGCGACCTGGCCGCGATCAACCAGCCGCTGGACGCGCTGGGCCTGAACTACTACACCCCGGCGCTGGTCTCGGCGGCGGAGTCCGACGTGAGCGGGCCCCGCGCCGACGGCCACGGGGCCAGCGAGCACTCGCCGTGGCCCGGCGCGGACGACGTGCTGTTCCACCAGACCCCGGGCGAGCGCACCGAGATGGGCTGGACGATCGACCCGACCGGCCTGCACGAACTGATCATGCGCTACTCGCGCGAGGCCCCGGGCCTGCCGCTGTACGTGACCGAGAACGGCGCCGCCTACGACGACAAGCCGGACCCGGACGGCCGCGTCCACGACCCCGAGCGCATCGCCTATCTGCACGGCCATCTGTCGGCGGTACGGCAGGCCATCGCGGACGGCGCGGATGTGCGCGGGTACTACCTGTGGTCCCTGCTGGACAACTTCGAGTGGGCGTACGGCTACGAGAAGCGGTTCGGGACGGTGTACGTCGACTACTCGACCCTCGCCCGGACGCCGAAGTCGAGTGCGTACTGGTACGGGAAGGCGGCTCGGACGGGGACGCTGCCGGAGGTGGAGACGGGGGTCTAGGGGGCCGGTTCCGGGGGCCGGGGCGCGGCAGGCTGGAGGGGACGTGCCGCGCCCCGGCCGGATGGGGGGAAGACCGGCCGGGGCGCTCGTCCCCCGTGCTTGGTTGTCAGTTGGCTGACCGGTATTACTTGCCGTAGGCCGCGAACGCCTTCGAGAAGGCGAACTTGTCCTGCGTGATCGAGCTGCATGTCGCGTCCGCCGCCGGCTTCTCGCCGCCCGCGCACTGCTTGTCGCGGGTCGCCGACCACATCGACAGCCCGCCAAGGCCCTTGGACTTGGCGAAGTTCACCAGCTGGGTGGCGTCGTCGACCTTGAAGATCTCGGTGGTGACGTCGTTGACGCCGATCATCGGGGTGACGGCGACCGTCTTCCAGGCGGCGCTGTCGGAGAGGCCGAGCACGCTCTTGATCTGGGCCTGGGTGGCGGTGGCCGCCTGTTCGGCGTAGGTGCCCATGTCGCCGCTGTACGCGGGGCCGTAGTCCATCGCCATGATGTTGACGGTGTCGATCTGTACGCCGTTCTGCTTGGCGTTGGAGAGGAGGTCGACGCCCGGCTGGGTCAGGCCCTCCGGCATGACCGGGAGGGTGAAGGAGACGTCCAGGTTCGGGTGCTGCCGCTGGAGCTTGGCTATCGCCTGGGCGCGGCGGGTGTTGGCCGCGGTGTCCGGGAGCGCGCCGCCCTCCACATCGAAGTCGACCTTGGTCAGCTTGTACGCGTCGACGACCTTGCCGTACGCCGTCGCGAGCGCGTCCACCGAGGAGCAGGTCGTGGCCAGCTCGCTGCCGGCCGCGCCGCCGAAGGAGACACGGACGTCGCCGCCCTTGGCCCGCAGGTCACCGATCTGCGCGGCCACCGCGTCGCCGCCGAGGTCCGTCACACCGCCCCACTTCGGGGTGCAGCCGCCGCCGTCGGTGATGAAGGCGAGGTTGTAGTTCTTCACGCCGGTCGCCTCGGCGCTCGCCGCTATGTCGAAGGCCGGGTAGAGGGAGGTGTCGATGTACGGGGCGAAACCGGCGGAGGCCGGCGTTCCGGTGCCGGAGCTCTCCGATGGCTTGGCGGTGGGGGTCGCGGTGGGCTCGGAGGTCGTAGTGGGCGTCGCCGTGGGAGTCGGGGTCGGCTTCGGTGACTGGGTCGGGCGACCGCTCGGCTCCGGGGTCGCCGTGTCGTCCGTGGCGCACCTCGCGTCGCCGATCAGACAACCCGTGGGCCCTGCCGTGCCATTGACCACGAAGCCGACCGTCACGGATTCGCCGGCCGCCAGACCGTCGGTGTCCCACTTCGGTGGGGTCACGGTGATGTGCTGCCCGCTCACGCTCGACTCGGCGTTCCACAGGGAGCTCAGCTTCGAGCCCGACGGCAGGTCGAACTCCAGCCTCCAGTCCTTCTTCGTCTGAGCGCTGTTGTTCGTGACGACGTACTGCGCGGTGTAACCCGTCGACCAGTCGCTGGTCTTCGTGTACGCCGCCCCGATCCCGGCCGCCTGGGCGGTGCCGGTGAACAGGATCGCGCCACCGCCGGCCACGGCCGCGGCGACCAGGCCGCCTATCGCCTTGTTTCTGCCGCTGACCTTGCGCCGGTGGGTGCTGCTCATCACGTGTCTGCCTCACTGTCACGGGTTCACGGGGTGGGTGCGGCAGCACGCTAGCGAGTCGGAATCGGGCAAAGCGCCTGATCCGGACGGGGGTTGGCGACCTTAGGGCGCTCTTAAGGAAGGGATCGGGGACGGTTAAAGGTCGAGACCAATTTGCCGGGTCGGCGGCGTCGTACCGACCCCCGATGTCCCCTGCGCACCGGCTCCCTCCCGTCCAGCTGGATCCAGATCCGCACCTCGGTCCCGCCCAGCACCGACGACCCGATCCGCACGTCCCCGCCCGTCGACTCCGCGAGCCGTCGCACGATGTCCAGCCCCAGCCCGGTCGACCCGGCGCTGCCCGAGCCCCGCCCGCGCGCCATCGCCGCCTCGGGGTCGGATATGCCGGGCCCCGCGTCCGATACCAGCACGATCACCGCGTCCTCGCCGTTGTGCACGTCGACCGCGAACGCCGTGCCCTCGGCGGTGTGCCGGAAGACGTTGCCGAGCAGGGCGTCCAGCGCGGCCGCCAGATCGGCGCGGGCCACGGGGATGCGCACCGGCCGGTCCACCCCGGCCACCCGCACCTTGCGGCCCTCGTCCTCCGCCAGCGCCGACCAGAACGCCATGCGCTCGCGCACCACCTCGGCCGCGTCGCACCCGGCGCCCGGCCCTGCCGCCACCGTCTGCGGCTTGGCCTCCCGGGCGGTACGGATGATGGTGTCGACCTCGCGCTCCAGCTGGGCCACGGCGGCCCGGGTCTGGTCGGCGGCCGGGCCGTCCCCGAGCGAGGCCGCGTTCAGCCGCAGCACGGTCAGCGGAGTGCGCAGGCGATGGGACAGGTCGGCCGCCAACTCGCGCTCGTTCGCCAGGAGTTGCACGACCTGGTCCGCCATCGAGTTGAACGCCACCGCCGCCAGCCGCAGTTCGTTCGGCCCCTCCTCGGGCACCCGGGCGCCCAGCTTGCCCTCCCCCAGCTCGTGCGCGCCCTCGACCAGGCGCTGCGCGGGCCGCACCATCCGCACGCCCAGCCGGTCCGCCACCGCGACCGAGCCGACGATCAGCGCGAGACCGACCCCGGCCAGCACCGTCCAGGCCGTGGTGAGGCCGTTGGTGACCTCCGCCTCGGGGACGTACACCTCGACGACGGCGATCTCGCCCGAGCTCAGCGCGACCGGCTGGAGCAGCGTGGATCCGCCGGGGACCTCGGTGGTCGAGGCGCGCCCCAGCCTCCGTACGGTCGCGATGTCGTCGGCGGCGGCACGCTGCCGGCCGAGGTCGACCGCGGTCGCGTCGCCGGACGCCGGTATGTGCACGGCCATGCCCGCGTCCGACCCGGCGGAGGCGACGACCCGCTCCAGCTGGTCCCGGTCGGTGGTGATGGACAGCGCCGGGGCCACGGCGGCGGCCTCCCGCTCGGCGTTGGAGAACGCGCGGTCGCGGGCCATCTCACGGATGACCAGCCCGAGCGGCACGGCGAAGGCGACCACGACCATGGTGGTGACCGCCAGACAGACCTTGACCAGTGCCCATCTCATCGCGGCGGCTCCCCACCGGGTGGTTCCAGCTTCACGCCGACGCCTCGCAGGGTGTGGAGATAGCGCGGTCGCGCGGCGGTCTCCCCCAGCTTGCGCCTGAGCCACGACAGATGGACGTCGATCGTCTGGTCGTCGCCGTACGACTGCTGCCACACCTCGGCGAGCAGTTCCTTGCGGGTAACGACCACTCCGGGCCGGGCGGCCAGGAAGGCGAGCAGGTCGAACTCGCGGCGGGTGAGGTCGAGTCGGGCGCCGTCCAGCTCGGCCTGGCGGCGCAGCGGGTCGACGGTGAGGCCGCCGACGCGCACCACGGTCTCCGGCGGCACATCGCCGGCGGCGGCACGGGAGCGCCGTAGCACGGCCGCCATGCGGGCCGAGAGGTGCTCGACCGAGAAGGGCTTGGTGAGGTAGTCGTCCGCCCCGGCGTTCAGCAGCCGGACGATCTCCGTCTCGTCGTCCCGCGCGGTGGCGATGATCACCGGGACGTCGGTGATCCCACGCAGCATCTTCAGGGCCTCGGACCCGTCCAGATCGGGCAGTCCGAGGTCCAGTACGACCACGTCGAAACGGATATGGGCGACCTCGCGCAGCGCCTCCAGCGCCGTCCCGACACTGCGCACGGTGTGCGCCGCGTCGGTCAGGTGCCGGATGAGCGCCGAGCGAACGAACGGGTCGTCCTCGACCACGAGCACACTTGCCATGCGCCGCACCGTACGCCATGCGAGGGACGCTCATCCGGGCCTGTGGATAACTCAGTCCGGGTGCGACCTGTGAGGTGCGTGGGGCAGTATGGCCCGCGATGCGCAGAGGACTCGTACACGTACTGGCTTGGTCGCTCGCCACGGGCGCGGCGGTCACGCTGTCGTGGTGGGGGGTCCACACGGTGATGGCGGGCACGGTCTACGACCGCCCGCGCGCCCTGCCCATCACGGCGGCCGACGCGACCACACAGAAGTCGAGGCCGCTGGCGTCGTCGACCCAGTCGCCGAGGCGGCCGGCCCCGTCGAAGAGCCCCTCCCCGAAGCCCACCGGAAAGCCCCGCACACCGGCCCCGTCGAAGCCGCCGACGAACCACCCGAGCCCCTCCCCCACCACGTCCGGCCAGGTCAAGAGCTACGACACCGACGGCGGCCGGGTGGTCTTCGACATCGGCGACGCCGCCGCGACCCTCGTCTCGGCCACCCCGGGCGCCGGCTGGTCGATGCAGGTGTGGAAGACGGAGACGTGGATCCGGGTGGAGTTCGGCGCGGGCGCGGACCGGGTGTCGGTGTTCTGCACGTGGCACGACGGGCCGCCGCGGGTGGAGATCGGGAACTACTGAGTCACCGGAACAGGGACGGGGGCGGGGCCGGGGAGGCCACCGCCGCGAGGTCGGTCACGGGGACGGCCCCACCGGTGAAGTCGGTGAGCGCCTTGCCGTGCTCGACCCGGGCGGGGTGCGGGTCGGAGGCGGCGCTACGGGTCAGTTCGGCGACCGGGAGCGGCCGGTCGGAGGCGACGAGGACGGCGTTGCCGAAGCGCTTGCCGCGCAGCACGGCCGGGTCGGCGACCAGGGCGAGTTCCGCGAACCGGTCGGCGGCGGTGGCGATCTGACCGCGCAGATGCGCGAGCGGCGGCCCGTCGGCGAGATTGGCGGCGTACACACCGCCCGGCCCAAGGACCCTGCGTACGTCGTCGAGGAACTCCGTGGACGTCAGATGGGCGGGGGTACGGGTCCCGCTGAAGACATCGGCGATGACGAGGTCGGCCCACCCCTCGGGCACCTTGGCGAGCCCGTCCCGGGCGTCGGTCGACCGCACCCGGATGCGGGCGCCCGGATCCAACGGCAGCTCCCGCCGGACCAGTTGGACGAGGGCGGCATCCCGCTCGACGACCTGCTGGGTGGAACGGGGCCGGGTGGCGGCGACGTAGCGGGCGAGGGTGAGGGCGCCGCCGCCGAGGTGGACGGCCTGTACGGGTCTGCCGGGCGGGGCGACGAGGTCGATGACATGTCCGAGGCGCCGCTGGTACTCGAAGGAGAGGTACGCGGGGTCGTCCAGGTCGACGTGCGACTGCGGAGCGCCGTCGATGAGGAGCGTCCAGGCGCGGGCGCGATCCCGGTCGGGTATCAGCTCGGCGAGCCCGCCGTCGACGCGTTCGACGACGGCTTCGGCCGCTGCCGGCCGGCGTCGGGCGTTCCTGGACTTTCCCATTGCGTCATTGTCGCAAGCGGGAGGCCGTGCCGCCCGGGCAGCCGCGTCAGCGGCAGTTGTCGGCCGCCTCGATCAGCCGGGCCGCCTCCCCCAGCGCCGCCCGCAGCATCGCGGGATCGGTCGCCGGGTCCGCCTCGCCGGGCGGCAGAAGCCAGTCCGAGCCCTCGACCGGGGGGTCGGGGTGCAGGTCCAGGCTCAGGCCCCGGCCGTCGGTCTCCGTGCAGGTGCTGCCCGGCACGTCCCAGGCGGCGGCCGTGCCCGGCGGGACCACGAAGCCCAGGGTGTCGCAACCGTCGTCGTGCAGTACGGGTCCGACCGCCTCGCCGGGGCCCCGGCGCAGGATGTCGACGGCCTCCAGGCCCTGCCGCGCGGGGACGGTGACCACGTCGCATCCCGTCTCCGGGTCGCAGCCCGAGCCCGGCGGCGCGCTGTACTCCGCGGTCGGCGCGTGCCCCACCGTCGTCGACGCTGTACGGGGAACGATGCTCTGGCTGGTCTCCATCACGACTTCCACCACGGAACTCCTTTGCAGTCCGAAGAGTTCAACGCGGCCCGACGTCAACGGCTACGGCGGAAGTCCGCCGCAAAGGATGGCAGTTCATGGCAGATCACGTATGAGATATCCGGTTTGTAGCTAAACCCTGCGTGCCGGGTCCGCTACAGCAGGTACGTTCTTGCCCGCCGGACGCAAGGACACCACACGGATATTCGGTACGGATCGTCGGTACGGATAGCCGGTTGAACTCGCCCTCGTTCCGGCATGGTTCGACGGTTCGCACGAGAGGACCCGGCCATGACGTCGTCAGAGCTGACCTCGTCCCAGACCACCAGGCCACCGCGGCCGAATCTCGCGTTCCGGCAGTTGCGCGGACAGCGCTCGCCGGCCGAGTTCGCCGCGATGGTGCGACGGGCCGCTCGCGAGATCGGCGAGCAGGTCAGCTGTGACGCGCGTTACGTCGGCCGGGTCGAGGCGGGCGAGATCCGCTGCCCCAACTACGCGTACGAACGAGTGTTCCTGCACATGTTCCCCGGCCGCACGCTCACCGACCTCGGCTTCGCGCCCCGCTCGTCCGTACGCGGACGCCGGGCGCGCGACGAAGAGGACGCGCCCCTGGCACACACCACGAGCCCGGCGCGCGCCACCGGTGAGACGCGGGGGGCCCATGAGCCGTATGCCCCGGAGAACCTGCAGGACCCGTACGACCCGTACGACCCGTATGACGCGTACGGGACAGAGCAGAAGCACGAGAACCACGAGGAGAGCGACGTGCTGCGTCGCGCATTCATGACCGGCGGGGGCGCCACGGTGGCCGCCGCCTCGCTGGGCCCCCTGGGGCTCGCCTTCGACGCCGCGGCCGCGGAGCGTCCCGTCCGACGTGTCGGGGGGCGCGAGGCGGACGCGCTGGAGGAGGCGGTACGCCGTATCCGGTTGCTGGACGACCGGCACGGCGCCGACGGCCTCTACCGGCGGGCGGCGGCTCCGCTGCGGACCGCCTACGCGCTGCTCGACGCCGGTACGACCCGGCAGGCGGTCGGCGACCGGCTCCACTCGGGCGCGGGTGAACTGGCCATCTCGGTCGGGTGGCTGGCGCACGACTCGGGGCGGTTCGACGACGCGCGCTCGCACTACGCGGAGGCGTTGGCGACGGCGAGAATGGCCGGCGACCCGGCCCTGGAGGCGCACGCCTTCTGCAACACGTCCTTCCTCGCGCGGGACGCGGGCCGGCCCCGCGAGGCGGTGCGGGCGGCGCAGGCCGCGCAACGCGCCGCGCGCCCCCTCGGCTCCGCCCGTCTGATGTCGCTGCTCGCGCTGCGTGAGGCCGGCGGCTGGGCGGGGCTCGCCGACCGGACCGGCTGCGAACAGGCTCTCGTCCGCGCGCAGGCCCTCTTCGACCGGGGCAGCTCCGAGGCCGACCCCGAGTGGATGAGCTTCTACGGCGAGGCCGAGCTGGAGGTCCTGGAGGCGCAGTGCTGGTCGATACTGGGCAACTGGCAGCGCGCGGCACGGCACGCCGGGCGCGCGGCCCAGCTCCAGGATCCGCACTTCACGCGCAACATCGCCCTCTACACGGCGGAACTGGCGGACGACCTGGCGCGGGGCGGACGCCCCGACGAGGCGGCCTCAGCCGGGATGCGGGTGCTGGACCTGCTGGACCAGGTGCAGTCGTCCCGGGTGCAGACGATGCTGGCGGGCACGGCACGGGTGCTGCTGCCGCACCGGAGGGCGAGCGGGGTGTCGGCGTTTCTGGAACGGCACGCCTCCGCGCCGCGGACAGCGTGAACGTCACGGCGTGAATGTCCCGGTGTGAACGTCACGGCGTGAGCGATCGGCTCAGCGGCTGGGCGCGCTGTCCGGCGCCCCGGCCAGGTGCCCCAGGTCGTTCCAGCTCTCGATCGCCGGCTCCCCGTAGGCCCACCCCAGTACCGACAGCGACGTCGGATTGAGCCGTATCCGCGCCGCGAAGTCCAGCGGCAGCCCCAGCCAGCGCGCGCCTATGGACCGCAGGATGTGCCCGTGCGCGAACACCAGCACATCCCGGTCCGCCTCCCGTGCCCACGCCACCACCTCGTCTGCGCGGGCCGTCACCTCGGCGAGGGTCTCGCCCTCGGGCACTCCGTCGCGCCAGATGAGCCAGCCGGGGCGCACGGCCTGGATGTCCGCCGGTGTCATGCCCTCATAGGCGCCGTAGTGCCACTCCATGAGCGTGTCCCAGGTACGCGCGCGTTGGCCGAAGCCGGCCAGTTCGCACGTCTCACGCGCGCGTGACAGCGGGCTGGTGCGGACCTCGACGCCGTCCAGCCCGTCGAACGGCGGCAGGTGCAGGCGCTCGCCGAGCAGCTTCGCGCCCCGGCGGCCCTCCTCCAGGAGGGGCACGTCGGTCCTGCCGGTGTGCTTGCCGGACAGCGACCAAGCCGTCTGTCCGTGCCGGGCCAGCAGGATGCGCGGTGCCATGACGGGGCCTTTCAGGGAGAAATGAGAGGCGGAACGTATCCATCATCGCGCACGCTGTGCCGGGGCAACCCGGCGGTCGATCTCTGCGTCTAGAGGGCCGGGGCGCCCGACAGGGGGCGCGCGCATACACCGTAAAGTGGTACGACCGGTCAACCGGGCGCTGACAGAAGGGGGAGGCGATCGGATGCCGCACGCCGAGACAGCTGGCGTGGAGGCGACGCCGCGGACCCACCTGCGCTGGTGGACCGAGCTGCCGCTGATACTGCTCGTCTACGCCTGCTACTCGGCGGGCCGACTGCTCGCCCGGGGCGATGTCCGTGCCGCCGTCGACCACGGCCTGGCGATCCTGGACATCGAGAAGGCCCTGAACCTCAACGCGGAGCACCCCCTCAACCGGCTCTTCACCCGCGAACCCTGGCTCGGCGTCCCGGCCGACTTCTGGTACGCGTCGCTGCACTACCTGGTCACGCCCGTGCTCCTGGTCTGGATCTTCAGGTCCCGCGCCGTGCACTACCGCGCGGCCCGCACCTGGCTGATGACGTCGACCTTCATCGGCCTGATCGGCTTCACCCTGCTGCCCACCTGCCCGCCCAGGCTGCTCGCCGACGGCCACGGCTTCGTCGACACGATGGCCCAGTACAGCTCGTACGGCTGGTGGGCCGGCGACGCGAGCGCGCCCAAGGGCCTGGGCGGCATGACCAACCAGTACGCCGCGATGCCGAGCCTGCACGTCGGCTGGGCGCTGTGGTGCGGGGTGATGCTGTGGCGGTACGGCGGGACGCGGCTGACGAAGGCGGCCGCCGTCGGCTACCCGCTGATCACCACGATCGTGGTGATGGGCACCGCCAACCACTACTTCCTCGACGCGGTCGCGGGCGCCGCCGTGATGGGCGCCGGGTTCCTGCTGGCGCCGTACGTCATGCGGGCCATGGACCGGTTGCGGACGCGGTTCGGGCTGGGCGCCACGCCCGTCACGGCCTCCGCCGGCACCGGCGCGAGCGGCGCCGGCGTGCCCGTCCTGGTCGGCTCCGGCGACACTCCTTCCTCAATTGTCAGTGGCGGATGCCAGACTTCCGCGGGTGAGCGAATTCCACGGCAGCGCCAGTCCCGGTTCGAATCCGGAGCCGAGCCGAGTGCCTCTCCCCAGGACGCGGGGGACGGCGCTCCGGCACCGGCTCGCTGAGCTGCGCGGTCCCGAGGTACCCGCCAAGGCGCTGGACGCGCGCGCCTTGGCCGCCCTCGCCGCCAACCCCGGCTGCAAGCGGCGCGCGATCCTGGACGGCGCCGGGGTGAACAAGGCGGCGCTGGCGAGCGCGCTGGGCTCGCCGGCGGTCTTCGGTCAGTCGCAGTTCGCCTTCACGCGCGGGAACGCCTTCGAGGCCAAGGTCAAGGCCGACGGCGGAGCGGAGCTGCTGCGGCTGGTCCGCGAGAAGCTGGACCGCGCCGCCGAACCGCCCGCCCACGCCCGCGTGCCCGAGCTCGCCGCGATCGGCCCCGAGGGCCGCACGGCCCGTACGGCACTGGCGCTGCGCGAGGCCACCGAGGCGCACGGCGAGTGGACGCTGCTGGACCATCCGATGCTCGCGCTGGACGTCGCCGGTTCGCCCGCCTTCCTGGAGCCGGACGCCGTGGTGGTGCACCCGGACGGCAGCTGGACGGTCGTGGAGATCAAGTCCTTCCCGATGCTGGACGGTTCGGCGGATCCGGCGAAGGTCGGCGCCGCCGCGCGGCAGGCGGCGGTGTACGTGCTGGCGCTGGAGGAGGTCGCCGCCCGGCTGGAGTCCGCCCCGCGCGTGCGCCACCGGATCCTCCTCGTCTGCCCCAAGGACTTCTCCAACCTCCCCACCGCCTCGGCCGTCGACGTGCGCAAGCAGCGCGCGGTGACCGCCCGCCAGTTGGCCCGCCTCACTCGCATCGAGGACATCGCCGACACACTCCCCGCCGGCACCTGCTTCGCCCCCGAGCTGCCCTCGGCCGACCTGACGGCCGCCGTCGAGTCGGTCCCGGCGACATACGCGCCCGAATGCCTGTCCGCCTGCGAGCTGGCCTTCCACTGCCGTGCCCGCTCCCGCGCGTCCGGCGCGGTGACGTCGCTGGGCCGCTCGGTGCGGGCCGAGCTGGGCGGTCTGACCACGGTCGAGGACGTGCTGTCGGCGGCCCGCGGCGAGTCCGGCGACCCGGCCGACCCGGCGGTGGCGGCCCTGCGCAGGGCGGCACGGCTGCGCGCGGAGGCCCTCGGCCAGGAGGCGGTGGCCGCGTGTCGCTGATCTCCACCCTGGCCCGCCTCGAAGCCGTCAGCACCGGCCGCGCCCAGCCCGCCGCGACCGTCCGCCACCGGCACCTGTCCGACCGGCCGCTCGTCTTCGTGCCCCTGACGACCGCCGGTGAGGCCGGCGCCCCGCTGGGCGCGCTGGTCGGCACGGACCGGGACGCCCCGCATCTGCTGGTCGTACCGCAGCCGCGCGACCGGGACCTCAGGTTCACGTTCCTGTCCGAGCTGGCGGACGTCGTCCTGCCGTACATCGACGCCCACGCCGAGGCCGTGGAGGCCGCCGAGCGCAGCGAGACCGATCCGGAGACCGGCAAGCGGGTCAAGGTCGAGGTCGAACTGTGCGCGGACGCCCCGCAGTTGATCGTGCCGAGCCGCGCGGGTATCGATTTCGTACGGCTGCTGGGCCGCTCCATGCGCTTTCGGCGTACGGCGGAGCAGGACCCGGAGACCCCCTACCCGGCGCCCCCGCGCGTGCCGTTGCTCGGGCGCTGGCTGACGCACCTCGGCGAGCGGGCCCGCGTGCCCGGCTCCTCGCTGCTGCTGGCCATGACGGACGTACTGGCCCGGCACTGGGCGACCGGCCAGTCCACGCTGGAGGACCAGCACCTCGGCGCCCTGCTCGCCTGGATCGACCCGCCGGACGGCGAGACGGGTGCCGAGGCGGCCCTGCGGGCGGAGCTCGCTCGGGACCGGGACGGCCAGCTGCTGTGCCCGCCGGCCGGTCCGGCCACCGACCCGGCGTTCGACAACAAGCTGCTCGCCCCCGCCGTCGAGCGCTACGACCGCGCCCGTACCGCCCTCGCCGCCGCCGAGGACGGCCTGGAGGCCGACGACCGGCTCGGTGACCTCAGCGCCGCCGAGCGGGAGATCCGCGCCCTCGTCGAGAGCCGGACCCGGCCCACCTGGGACGCGGTGTGGCGGGGCCTCGACCGGTTGCGGGAGCTGCCGGAGGCCGCGCGGGTCGAGGAGCGGTGGACTCGCGACCGCTGGTCGTTCACCGGCCACCGCGACCGCGTCCTCGCCGGTGAACCTCCGCAGCCGCGCCGCGACGACGCGGTCACCGCCGCGAACAAGCTCGCCGCGCGCGAACGCGAACAGGCCCGTCTGGAGGCCCAGGAGGCACTCGACGATCCGCTGGTGATGGCGGGGCGGCGGCTGGCCGGAGAGGCGTTCGCGGGCGAGGTCACCGATGTCGTGATGGCGTACAGCGAGGGCAAGCGGCCGAGTCCGCGCCCCCTGGTCACCGTCCGCACGGACGACCGGCCGCATCTGGGCGAGCGGGCCAAGGTGTACCGGTCGCTGGGCGGGAAGCCCCAGTCGGCGGAGTTCGTCGGCCATGACGGCGCCCTCGACGAGGACGGAAGCGTGCTGCTGGTGCTGCGGGTGCTCGACAAGATGGGCCGCGGCAAGGAGCCCGAGGAGGGATCGGTGCCGGAGAAGGGCGACCTGGTCTGCTTCACGTTGTTCGAGCACGAGCAGCGGGGCGGGGCGAAGCTGCCCGAGCCGGAGCAGACGCCCTGGACGCACGGCGGGCCGCCCGGGGAGCAGATCTCCGAGGCCGCCGATCAGCAGACCGAGGAGGACGTGCTGTGACCGCCGTGTTCGACCCCGGTGCCGCGGCGGCCGAGGCCACCGGCGCGATCCTCGCCGACACCCTGCACGGCACCGCGCGCGGCGTCGTCGTCGACTCCCCGCCCGGCGCCGGCAAGTCCACGCTCGTCGTGCGTGCCGCGCTCGAACTCGCGGAGGCCGGGCGCCCCTTGATGATCGTCGCGCAGACCAACGCGCAGGTCGACGACCTGGTGCTCAGGCTCGCCGAGAAGAACCCCGAGCTGCCGGTGGGGCGCCTGCACAGCAGTGACACCGACCCGTACGACAAGGCGCTGGACGACCTGCCGAACGTACGCAAGTCGGCGAAGGCGGCCGACCTCGCGGGCCTGTCGGTCGTCCTGTCCACGGCGGCGAAGTGGGGGCATGTGAAGGTCGACGAGCCGTGGCGGCACGCGATCGTCGACGAGGCGTACCAGATGCGCTCGGACTCGCTGCTCGCCGTGGCGGGGCTGTTCGAGCGGGCGCTGTTCGTGGGCGATCCGGGTCAGCTGGACCCGTTCGCGATCGTGGGCAGCGAGCAGTGGGCCGGGCTGTCGTACGACCCCTCGGCCTCCGCCGTCACCACCCTTCTGGCCCACAACCCCGACCTGCCCCAGCACCGTCTGCCGGTCTCCTGGCGCCTGCCCGCCTCCGCCGCGCCGCTCGTGTCCGCCGCCTTCTACCCCTACACGCCGTTCCGCAGCGGCACCGGCCACGACGACCGCCGGCTCACCTTCGCGGTCCCGTCGGACGGCTCCGGCCCGGACCGGGTGATCGACGAGGCGGCGGAGTCGGGCTGGGGACTGCTGGAGCTGCCCGCCCGGCACACCCCGCGCACGGATCCCGAGGCGGTACGCGCGGTGGCGGCGGTCGTACGGCGCCTGCTCGACCGGGGCGGAGCGGCGACGTCGGAGCGCGCACCCGATCCCGCGCCCCTGACCGCCGACCGGATCGCGGTCGGCACGGCCCACCGGGACCAGGCGGCGGCGGTCCGGGCGGCCCTGGCCGAGCTGGGCGTGCCCGACGTCACCGTGGACACGGCCAACCGTCTCCAGGGCCGCGAGTACGACGTGACCGTGGTCCTGCACCCTCTCTCCGGCCGCCCCGACGCCACCGCCTTCCACCTGGAGACCGGCCGCCTGTGCGTCCTCGCCTCCCGCCACCGGCACGCGTGCATCGTGGTCTGCCGGGCCGGCGTGAGCGACCTCCTGGACGACTATCCGTCGACGGAGCCGGTGCAGTTGGGGACGGTGGTGAAGTTTCCTGACGGGTGGGAGGCGAATCACGCCGTGCTGGCCCGACTCGCCGAACACCGGGTGGCCTGGCGCCCATGACCGGCCACAGCCCACACACCAACGACACCCACCGCACCGCCCCCACCCGCCGGACGGAGTCCGGCACGCCGCCGGAGGCGGCCAATGAATACAGCCCTGACGGGTGGGAGGCGAACCATGCCGTGCTGGTCCGACTCGCGGAACATCGGGTGGCCTGGCGGCCCGGCTGATCAAGGGCTGCCCCTGACCACAGGTCCCTGACCACACGTCCTTGACCACCCCCGGTTGACCTGTCCCGACGCCCACTTGCGCGGGCGCGGGACAATGGACGGTGGACCGGTTACGTACGAGGAGGAGAAAACACATGGCGGAGCCCACGCCGCGCCGGAACGAACCGCGGCTACGCCCCGCGCCCCTGCTCTTCGAGCCCGCGCAGGTGGCCGCCGACCCGGAGCACTTCTTCGACCTGGAGTCGATCGACGACCCGCGTGCGCTGCTGGCGCGGGCGACCGAGCTGACGCAGGCCTTCCGGGCGGCGACGGACCGTGCGGTGGAGTTCCAGGCCATCGCGGCCGCACAGCTGGCCGACCCCCGGCGGTTCGACCGGCTGACGCCCGCCGACATCGCCGAGCAGGCCGAGTGGACCGAGGACTACGCCAAGAAGATGGTCGAGTTCGGCAGGGATCTGATGCGAGGGGTCGAGGGGCGGGGACACGTCGACCCGGTGTGAGCCCCTTGGCACTCCCACACACCTGATGGCATATGCCAGGCGGGCAAGATACCCGCTCCCACCCCCTCCTGTCCGGCTTTTCGGCAACCCTCGGGGATCGCCCGCTCACTCCCGGTACATGTATCCGTCATGAGCAGCACATGGGACGACCTCTTCCCCGACGCCTCCGGCGTCACCCCCGACGGCGCCGCCTGGCTCGCCTCGGCAGGAACGTATCCGCGCAGCACGCTCACCCTCTGGGCGGAACGCCCGCAGGCTCCGGTGGTCCTGCCCTGCGGCTCCGTCTTCGATGTCGTCAGCACCCCCGCGATCTTCGGTCGCCGGATGCTGGACCAGCTCTGGCACGAGGGCCCGGGATCCGGACCGGTCGCCGCCTTCCGCGGGCGGATCCTGATGTTCGCCGCGCCGGGCACGGCCCATCGGCTGCCCTCACTGCTGCGCTGGGAGGAGTTCGGCCGCACGGACGGCATCCCGCCCCTCCTCTGCCACGGCACCGGCGACGCCGTCACCGTCCCCGCGCCGACGGACGTCGAGCCGCCGTCCGCGACACCCACCGGCTCCCGCTGGCTGGTCGCCCCGGACACCCGTACGCCCTGGTTACCGGGCCCCGAGGTGCTGCTCTGGGCGGCCGTGCGGGCGGTTCGCGCGGCCGTTCGGATATCGATTTTTCCCGACCCGGATCAGGGTGCTAAGGTCTACGACGTCAGCAGGCGCCGCTAGCTCAGTTGGTTAGAGCAGCTGACTCTTAATCAGCGGGTCCGGGGTTCGAGTCCCTGGCGGCGCACAGACAGTGAAAGCCTCTCGTGAAAGCGAGGGGCTTTTCGCATACCCGCCGAACCGTGCGCCCGGCGTCTACGACATCCCGATCCCCGCACCACCCGCCGTCGTGATCTTCACCGTCCACGCCCCCGAAGCCGTCCGCCCCTCCACCTCCACCCGGACACCCTCCCCCGGCACCGTGAAGCTCTCGCCGAGCCCGACCGGCGCGTCCGCGAGCGGTGGATACACGGAGTCCTCCCAGCAGGCCTCGCTGCGCGGATGGGCGTCGATCACCTCGACCGGCCCGCCCCCGGACTCCGCCTCGCTGCGTACCCGGTACACCAGCACCCCCTGCCGGCAGGTCTCCGCATCGTTGCCCACCGCACCGCGCACCTCGAAGGCCAGGGCACTCTCCGGACCGGTGCGCACGACGGCGAGCTTGATGCCGTTGCCCAGCCCGAACCCCGGCACGGCCCCGCTGGGGCCGCGAGCACGATCCGAGCCGTACACACCGTCCGAGCCGTACACACCATCCGAGCCATCCGCACCACCCGAGCCATACGCACCACCCGAGCCATACGTACCGTCCGAGCCATACGTACCGTCCGAGCCATCCGCACCACCCGAGCCCCGAGCAGGGTCCGAACCATAGGGCCTGTAGGACCCCAAGGCCCCCGCCCCAGCCGTCCCCGTCCCCGTCCCCGTCCCCGTCCCCGCCCCCGTCCGCACCCGACCCCCCTCCCCCGCCGAAAGCGGCTCCAGTGTCAGCCGCGCGGACCCGGTCCCCGCCCCCTGCACACACACCACCTGCCGCGGCTCCAGCCACCCCAGCTTCCACTTGTGCCAGCCGAACAGATCCGGTGCCATGCCGAACTGGCTGCCCATGAGGTCCCAGTCGCCGACGTAGGTGTCCCAGTCGCCCTTGCCGTCCACCGGACGGTGGTACAGGTCCGGCAGGTCGAAGACATGGCCGGTCTCGTGCGCGAGGACCAGCCGGTCGGGCGGATGGTTCTCGAACACGGTGACGACACGCCGGATGTCCGTGCCGTCGGCACGCAGCGGGGCGTCCAGGTTGACCACCTTCGTGGCGTCCGAGTCGACGCCGGGCGCGTCCGGGTCGGCGACGAAGTAGACGATGTCGTAGCGGGAGAAGTCCACCTGGCGGTCGGCCACGGCGAGCGCGTCACGGAGGTAGGCGGCCCGGTCCTCGACCCGCCAGTCGCGCTGTATGGCGTACGCCGTCGACGGGCGCGGCATGCGCAGCCAGTGGCGCAGTGGATGCGGGCGCAGGGTGAATCTGCCGTAGGAGGCACGTTCGAAGAAGCGGGTCGTGGCCGGGAAGTGGTCGGCCGTCAGTTCGGCGGGGGTCGTCTGCGGGGCGGAGTCCGGGAAGGACAGGAACACCATGACCGCGTCGAGCTTGCGGGTCGGGCGCGGATAGGCGGCGTTCCAGGTGTCCAGGCCCTCGGAGTGGTGGGCGTCGGTGCGTTCGAGGGCACAGGGCCCCGAGTCGAACGGTTCGGCGACCGAGGGGCCCACGACCAGCGAGGTCGCGGCGAGCGCCGACATCGTGGTGAACACGGCGGCGGTACTGCGCAGTCGCGACCGGTCCCGCAGCAGGCTCAGCCCACGGAACAGGGGGAACTGACGCGGCACGTGGACCTCCGGGAGCGGTTCGCGGGACACCGCACCCAGCCTGTGTCGGATTGTCGTACTACGTCCTGTTCTGCTGCACCGGACGGGTGAGTGGTCCGGGGGCTCGTCAGGGCCGACACCCCCGATTCGCTCACGGAACGTCACAAGTGGTCGTGGGCTCGAAGAAGCCGTCCATGTGCGAGCAGAAACGATCTGTCAGAAGCACGCGTCGCGTGGGAAGACTGAACAGTAGGTGGAAGGGCCCGGGAGCAGCCTCTATGATCGGCACACTTTCCTGACACTTTCCTGCACGGACGCGGCCCGGGACCCATCCCCCATCCACCCGGCCGGCCATTCCGATGAGACCCATCCGAAGATCGAGTGCACTGCGGGAGCGAGCGGTGAGCGGAACGTCCGAAGGGCCGACGCCCGCGGCAGACCTCATCGGGCCGGCCGTCACAGAGAGTAACCTACAGCCATCGCCCGGTACCGGGGCGCCGCCCTACTCGTCCGCCTTCCGTGCCGCGCCCCTGGCGATGGCCGTGGTCGACCGCGACGGCCTGGTGGCCGGCGCCAACCCCAGCTTCGCCGGCCTGCTCGGTACGACCCCGGCGGACCTGACCGGAGCCGTCGCCGCCGACCTGATGGACCTCGCCTCCGACGCCCGCACCTGGCACACGTACCGCGAGGTGCTGCGCGGCCGCCAGGCCGAACTGCGCTGCACCCGCCGTCTCAAGCACCCCGAGGGACACTCCCTGTGGGTCCAGGTCACCATCGCGCCGCTGCCCGGTGACGAGTCCGAGGGCCTGCTGCTCTCCGTGGCCGACATCAGCGCCCACCGCGAACTCCAGGCGCGGCTGCGGCACTTGCAGATGCACGACCCGGTGACCCTGCTGCCCAACCGCACACTGTTCTTCGAGCGACTGTCGACGGCACTGGAGGTGGAGTCGTACGCGGAGAGCGGCACCACCGGCCGAATCGGCCTGTGTTATCTGGACCTTGACGGCTTCAAGGCGATCAACGACACCCTCGGCCACCGGGTCGGCGACAAGCTGCTGGCCGCCGTGGCCGAGCGCCTCACGGCCTGCGCCGAGCAGGCGGGGTACGCCCGGTCGAGCCCGCCGCTGGTGGCCCGGCTCGGCGGTGACGAGTTCGCCCTGCTGATCGAGGACTCGACCGGCACCGAACAACTGGCCGACCTCGCCGAGTCGGTGCTCGAAGCGCTGCGCGCCCCCTTCGACATCTCCGGCCGGCGCCTGTCGGTGTCGGCCTCGATCGGCGTCGTCGAACGCCACGCGGCCGGCACCACCCCGACCGCCCTGATGCAGGCCGCCGACACCACGCTGTACTGGGCGAAGGCCGACGGCAAGGATCGCTGGACGCTGTTCGACCCGGAGCGCAACGCCCACCTCATCACCCGGCAGGCCCTCGCCGCCACCCTCCGTGCGGCCATCGAACGCGGTGAGTTCGCCCTGGAGTACCAGCCGTTGGTGGGCATGGAGGACGGTCGGCTGAGCGGCGTCGAGGCGCTTGTCCGCTGGAATCATCCTCAGTTCGGCGTACTGGCGCCGAATCGGTTCATCGGACTGGCCGAGGAGGACGGCTCCATCGTGCCGCTCGGCCGCTGGATCCTGGCGACCGCCTGCCGTCAGGCGCGTGCCTGGCAGTTGGCGCACCCCGACGAGCCGCCGATCTTCGTGAGCGTGAATGTGGCGGTGCGTCAGGTCTGGGACTCCGACCTGGTGGCGGATGTGGCCGGCATCCTCGACGAGACACAACTCGACCCGCATCTTCTTCAGTTGGAGCTGACCGAGTCGGCGGTGATGGGCTCGGGAGGCCGGCCGCTGCAGGACCTCCAGGCGCTCAGCGACATGGGCGTGCGCATCGCCATCGACGACTTCGGCACGGGCTACTCGAATCTGGCGTACCTGAGCCGGCTGCCGGTCTCGGTCCTGAAGCTGGACGGATCCTTCGTACGGGGCTTCCAGTACGAGAGCGACAACAGCGCGGCCGTCCCGCCGAACCCGGCCGACGAGGTCGTGGTCGAGGCGATGATCCAGCTCGCCCACCGGCTGGGTCTGACGGTCACCGCGGAGTGCGTGGAGACGCTGGCGCAGGCCTCGCGGCTGCGCCGGATCGGCTGCGACACCGGCCAGGGATGGCTGTACTCACGGCCGGTGCCGCCGGATCGGATCTCCGAGTTGCTGGGTGTGCGGGTCTGAGCCGTCCGGTCAGGCGGTCGGCAACCCGTAGGCGTCCGCGATGAGTTCGAACGAGCGCAGCCGTACGTCCATGCCGGGCGCGTTGCTCGTGATCATCAACTCGTCGGCTCCGGTGCGCTTCTGGAGGTCGTCGAGACCGGCGCGGACCTCGTCGGGGGTGCCGTGGACGACGTCGGCGAGCCAGGAGTCGGCGAACTCGCGCTCCAGCGAAGTGAACTGGTGGGCCTCGGTCTCCTCGGGGGTGGGGATCAGGCCGGGGCGGCCGGTGCGCAGCCGGATCATGCTGAGGGCGCCGGCCATGACCTGGCGGCGGGCCTCTCTCTCCTCGTCGGTGGCGAGCGCGGAGACGCCGATGAGGGCGTAGGGCCGGTCGAGGACGGCGGACGGCCGGAAGGACTCCCGGTACAGGTCCAGGGCCGGGATGGTGTTCCGGGCCGAGAAGTGGTGCGCGAAGGCGAACGGCAGGCCGAGCATGCCGGCCAGCCGGGCGCTGAAGCCGGACGAGCCGAGCAGCCAGATCGGCGGGCGGTGCGGGGACTGGACGCCGCCCGGCGAGGTGGCCTGGATCGGGCCGGGGACGGCGTGGATACGGCGGTAGGGGTGGCCGTCCGGGAAGTCGTCGTCCAGGAAGCGGGTGAGCTCGGCGAGCTGCTCGGGGAAGTCGTCGGCGCCTTCGTTGAGGTGGTCGGTCCGGCGCAGGGCGGCCGCGGTGGCGCCGTCCGTGCCGGGGGCGCGCCCCAGGCCCAGGTCGATGCGGCCGGGGGCCATGGCCTCCAGGGTGCCGAACTGCTCCGCGATGATCAGCGGGGCGTGGTTGGGGAGCATCACGCCGCCGGAGCCGAGACGCACGCGGTCCGTGTGGGCGGCCAGATGGGCGAGGATCACGGCCGGGGACGAGGAGGCGACGCCGGGCATGGAGTGGTGCTCGGCGATCCAGTAGCGGTGGAAGCCACGGGACTCCGCCAGACGCGCCAGCTTGACGCTGGTGCGCAGGGCGTCGGTGGCGGTGCGGCCGGAGCTGACCATGACCAGGTCCAGCACGGAAAGGGGGACGGGGGCGCTGCCCTGTGCCTCGCCTCGGATCTCGTCTGCCGCCACTGGTGCCTCCTGATGCGTGCGTCGTACTGGCCGGACAGGTCTAACAGGAGATTGCCTCCGTTTATTCCCGGGCCCTGTTCCTGGTCCCCGCCGCGAAGGTGGCCTCCCGGAACAGCGGTGTCTCGCCCCGTCCCGCTCCGCGCAGGCGCAGGGCGTAGCTGACCAGGGCGTGGTTCAGCATGTACAGCCGGTGTTCCGCGCGCCCTCCCGGGGAGAGCCGGTCGACGACCCACTCGACGGGCGTGGCGCCGGCGTAGGCGTCCCTGGGTTCGAACAGCAGGTGTGCCGCGCCGATCTCGCCCAGCACGTTGAGCGTGTAGGCGAACGGGTAGGGGCGGTTGACGCGGTCGTCGTCGGTGCGGTCCAGGTCGGGGAAGCCGTCCACCAGCCGCTCCAGCATCTTGGTGCCGATCAGGTCCATACGGCCGGTGAGCATGGCGGTCTGGGTGACATAGGCGTACGCGATCCCGTTCAGGAAGTAGTTCGCCCCGGGATCGATGTGCACCCACTGGCCCACGACGTCCTCGACGAAGGCGTTCAGGTCCGGCACCTGGTCCTCCAGGCGGCCGAGATTGTGCAGGGCCATGAGGTAGTAGAGGCCCATATGGGTGCGCTCGACCGGGGTGATGCGGGACATCAGCTCCTTCGCCTCCGCCAGCCGGTCCCGGCCGTGGGTCAGGTACTCCTCGGCCCGGCCGGTCATGGCGACGGCGTTCAGCATGGTCAGCAGCGGGTAGATCCGGACGAAGCTCTCGGACATGGGCTGCGGGAACGCGGGGGGCAGGTTCAGTTCGTCCGCGCGGTCGAGGTAGGAGAGGACCTCCTTGACGAAGTCCCGGCCGTCGTCGGCCATGAACCGCTCGTGGCCGAGCAGCGAGATCACTGACAGCAGCATGGACCCGCCGCGCCCGCGGAAGAACGGCGCCGGGATCTTCTCCAGCAGCCCCAGCGCCTCCCGGACGTAGTTGCGCCGCCCGATCACCAGCCGGTCCTTCAGGCCGAGTTGGCCGAAGGCGAGGAAGACGGCCGAGTAGGCGGACAGCTTCTCGTAGTGGCCGTGGCGTCCGGCGTTCTCGTCCTTGATCCGGTCCGGCTCGATGGTGTCGGCGACGGCCAGGGTCTCGGCGGCGAAGTCGGTCACCGAGTTGACCAGCAGGGACCGGTCCAGGCGCAGCTTGGCGAAGGCGTCCATCAGGATGCAGCCGGCCATGACCCTGAAGTACGGGTTCCGCTCGGCCCGTACGGCGTCCAGGATCGGGGCGAGGTCGCGTTCGAGGTCGGGGCGGCGCAGGTCGCGGCCGGGGTCGGCGACGTTCAGGGCGAAGTCGGCCAGCAGGTGGGAGAAGCGGGTGTAGGCGTCGTCGACACCCTTGGCGGCGAGCAGGCCGAAGGTGTGCCGGATGCGGGCGGCGGCCTCGGCGTCGTAGGCGACGGGGTACTGGCCCAGGCCGGTGCCGCGGACCATGCGGCTCCACGGGGTGGCGATGACGCGGGTCTCGTGGGACAGGTGGTGCAGGCCGTCCACCGGGACCGGGAACACGGCGGAAGTCATACGGGTCTCCTTGTCAGGGAGTTGAGGCTGCGGGAGGGGGGAGGTCGCCGGGCAGGCCGGGGGATTACCTGCCCGGCGACCTCGGAGGGGGGCGGGGCCTCAGTCGTCCAGGTGGGGCAGCGGCGGTACCGCGAGGCCGAGGAACTCGGTCCTGGTGCCTTCCAGCATCTGCAGGGCCCAGTTCAGCCACTTGATGCCCTCGCAGTAGATGGCGACCGGGCGGCGCTGGGTCTGGTAGGTGTCCACGAGGGTGCCGTCCAGTTCCTTCTGGAAGTGGAAGGGCGGCATGGCCGTGAAGTGCTGGCCCATCATGAACACGAACCGGATCAGCCAGTACGGGTCGTCCCGCAGATAGGGCGAGTCGGGGTCGTCGAGCCCCAGCGCCGCCGTCATCACGCCGGCGAAGTGGTCCTCCATGCCCTGCGGCGCCCCGGTGTCGACGGCGCCCCCGTTCGCGATCACGTCCCGCACCCGGTACGCCTTCTGGTACGGGTTGCCCGGCAGGAAGGCGATGTCGACGGCGGGGGTGAGCCCCTCGCCGGCCTCGACGTTCAGGGTGAACTGCTCGAAGTGGATCTCGTCGTAGTGGCCGATCGAGTTGTGCCAGGGCTTGTTGTCGTACATCGCGTCGTCGCGGGTGTCCTTGCCCTCGCTCTTGAAGCCGATGGCCCGGGGGTCGAGGAACTTGATGCCGAGCGCGGCGGGCGTGATGGCCGCGAGAGCCGCGTCCACGTCCTCCCGCGGCGCCCCGGACTCGATCAGCCGCTGGGCGTGCCGCAGGGGCTCGGTGTCGCTGATCTTGATGTTCTCGGTGTTGGTGTCGCCCATGACGAGCGAGTGGTAGGCCGGTTCGAGGATCTCGGCGAACTCGGGGGTCCCGCGGAAACGCTTCAGCAGGGCCCCGTGGTTGAGGTAGGAGACGCCGTTGACGACGATGCGCTCGGTGTCGAGGAGCCGCGCGTGGAACGTCCGCGGGGCGGTACGGCGGCACAGGTCCAGGCGGTCCTCGATCTTGCGGAAGTAGGAGATGTCCAGCGTCTCACCGGGCGCCGGCACCCGGCCGACGCTGTGCACGTTCTCGTTGAGCACCCGGATGATCTGCTCGTAGAGCCGGGCGACCACGGCGGGCGGCGGGGTGTGCTTCTCGACGTACCGGCTGACCTCCTCTCCCGCGACATAGCTCATCTCGTAGATGACCTCACGGTCGACCTGCCGGTCGGCCTGCCGCAGCCCGGACGGGACCGGCACCTCCCGCTCCAGGACGGTGAAGACCTCGGGGAAGTAGCCGCGCACCGGCTCGGGCAGGGCCTGCAGGAACTCGGCCTGCTTACGGGCCTTGGCGAACGGCGGGAGCATCACGCCGTCGCCCTCCGGGTTCCAGCGCGCGGTCGTCAGCGCCTCGCTGAGGATCTTCCGGACCGTGATGTGCTCCTCGCCCTCCTTCCTGACGAAGACGGTCATGGACTCGCTGCCGCCCTGCCCGAAGCTGACGATCGTCTCGTCGATGCCGATGTAGGCGTGGACGGTGCTGGAGAGCACCCGGCGGCTGCGGGCGTTGGCCAGGACGCGTTCGTTCTCCTCGGTCAGGGCGAGGACGCAGGCGTACTCGAACGCGTCGAGGGCGGGGTTGACGCGCTTCTTCCAGGCCTCGGCCGGTTCCGTGACGGCGACGACATGGGTGGCGTACGACCCGGTGTCCACGTCGGTCACGGCCGGCTCCGAACCGAGGGCGACGATCTGGCAGTTGCCGTTGAGGTGGATCCGCCGCACCCCCGTGCCGAGGGCGCCGTCGCGGAGCACGGCGCGGGTGGCGTCGGCCAGGTCCTTGCGGGACTGGATCGGCACGCCCTCGGGCGACACCAGGGGGATCCCGGCGCCGGTGAGCCCGCCCAGGATCCGCTCCAGGGTGCCGTCCGGGACGTGCGCGGCGCTCAGGGTGACCGCGTCGGCCAGCGGGATCGCCCCGGAGACGGCCAGGGCGGCCAGCCAGCCCGGTGTGTCGGCGCCCTCCAGGTAGTGGTCGCTCTGTGCGAACAGGGCCGGCCGGTGCTGGGCGAGGGTGTGGAACAGCAGGTACTCGTGGACGACGCGGTGTCCGGCCGGGGGGATGCCGCCGTCGAGGCGCAGGGCTTCGAGCATCCGGTCGTGGATCTCGTACGCCGTCGGCTGGTGGTCGAGCAGCATCCGGGTCCTGCGGGCCAGCACCTTGTCGTCGAAGGCGGCCGGTCCGCCGAAGTGGAAGACGACGACCTCGGGGGCGGTGGTGTGGAGCGTCCGCGCGCGGACCTCGCCGGTGCGGTCCAGCACGGTGAGTTCGACGTAGGCCTTACCGAGCATCGCCGAGTCACCGGCGGTGATCCGCTTCTTCAGCCGTGCGCGGGTGACGAGTTCACCCCGGTCGAGGGCGATGTACTCACGGTGGGCGCGCGTGTGCTGGAAGATCTCGAGGAGCCGGTGGAAGCTGGGCGAGCCCTCCCGGTCATGGCGCAGCATCTCCGCGGTGATGACCCGGCCGAGGGTGCGCGAGAGGTAGTCGTCGCAGAAGTCGCTCTCGGCGGCGAGGCGGAACAGCTCGCGAAGGAGGTGGTGGTCGTCGCGGGTCAGCTCCTCCCCCGTGGTGTACAGCTCCTCCAGCCGGGACATCAGGGCGCCGACCACGTTGACGGCCCGCAGGATCGTGGCGGTGTCCTCGTGGCTGCCCGTGTACGCCATGGCGGGCGCGGCGACATCGTTGTCCCGTAGGAGCTGGACCGACTTGGCGCCCAGACCCAGCTCCAGCACCATGTCGACGTCGAGGTCGTTCAGGGTCTCGCAGGTGTCCCGGGAGGCCATGACCTGGTCCGTCATGGCCAGGACGCCTTCGCGGACGGCGTCCGCGGTGGTCAGCAGGGACATGTCGTGGTTGGACACCAGCGGGACGCGCGGCTCGTGGAAGCGGATCCGCCGGGTGACGAGGAACCGCTCCAGGGCCTCGCGGGCGGGGCGCATCCGCGCGGAGTGGGCGAGGAAGACGGTCGGTTCCTTCAGCTCCCAGGTGGTCGCGTCCGCGGAGGCGGCGACGAAGGCGTCGAACTCGGCCCTGGCTCCGGAGCGGACGTAGAGGTTGGCCTGTGTGGGCGCGTATGTCTTGTGCAGTTCCACGTCCATGAGCGGGAACGTCTCGCGCAGCCCGCCCAGCACCGCCGCGAGGGCCTCCGGGCTCGGCGCCTTCAGCGCCAGCACGTGGTACGGCTCCCCCACCAGGGGTGTGTCGCGGACGGACTCGTCGAGGTAGGAGGCGATGTCCCGGGCGAACACCTCGTCGGTGCTCCGGGCGCCCGCGGCCTGGAGCATCAGCGGCGTGAACGCCTGGGCGATCCGGACACCGTCGTGGACGGAGAGGGCGCCGCCGGCCACCGCGGCCGTGAGGATGCCGAAGCTCTCGCCGGTGTAGGCGACGAAGCCGACCGGGACGCCGTTGCGTGCGATCCGGTCGCGCAGGTAGGCGTCGAGGGCGAGGCTGTGCACCAGCAGGGCCGCCCCGATGAAGCCCTGCCGCTCCAGCTTGCCCTCCGGAAGGCTCTCCGGGTCCAGCAGGAGCAGGTCGGGACGGGCGGGGAAGCCCAGGGCGCGGGCGGCCTCGCGGTAGATGCCGGTGATCTCGGGGTTGCCCGAGTCCAGCAGGGCCCGGCCGAGGCTGCGGTAGAAGGCGCGGCTGCCGAGGCCGGGGAAGAACCCGGCCACACGTATGCGGTCCTTGGTGCTGAGGACGTCGTCGGCCGGGCGGAACCGGCCGGCGGCGGGAGAAAGGACATCGGAAAGAGAGCGGGACACAGGCATCGCCTCTCGGGTTCTCTGGGCGGTAACGTCGCGCGCGCTCACCGTTGGGCGCGGAGAATTCACGTTCCCAAGTACGGAATAATTCTTTCCGACTGCACAGACCCGGTTCAACAGATTCCGATGCAGGGTTTTTCAAGGCTCTTCAAGCAACCGCAGAGCAATGTCAGAGAAGTGCAAACATGCCGGTCAGGGCAGCTTCAGTGTCAGTGTCGGCGTTAATTCCAGGAAAACAAGAAAGCAGGGCCGAAAGCCAACGCGGCTTTCGTCCCTGCTTTTCTTGACGGAATTACTGAACGCCCGCCTCGACCGTTTCCGTACGGCGTGCGGCGCCCGCGGAAGCATTCTTCGCAGTCGCCGTTCCACCGCCGAGGGAACCCGCCGCCACCACGACCAGTCCGGCCAGGGCGAGCCCCGCGCCGACCCACAGCGGGGAGACGAACCCGTACCCGGCCGCGAGGGCCAGGCCGCCGAGCCAGGCGCCGAGCGCGTTGCCGACGTTGAAGGCCGCGATGTTGGCACCGGACGCCATGGTGGGCGCGTCGTCGGCGTACTTCATGGTGCGCACCTGGAGTCCGGGCGCGGTGGCCAGGCCGATGGTGCCCATCAGCAGCAGCGAGATCAGCGTCGCGACCTTGCTCTCCGCGGTGAGGGCGAAGACACCCATGACGACGGTGAGGACGGCCATGATGCCGATCAGGGAGGCGTTGAGCGACTTGTCGGCCGCCTTGCCGCCGACGAAGTTGCCGATGAAGGTGCCGGCACCGAACAGCACGAGCAGCCACGGCACGGTGCTGGTGGCGAATCCGCTGACCTCGGTGAGCGTGAAGGCGATGTAGGTGTAGCCGCCGATGACACCGCCGAAGGCGAGGATGCTGAGCGTGATGGAGACCCAGACCTGGCCCCGGCGGAAGACGGCGAGTTCGGCGCGCAGGTCGGTGCGGGCGGCCGCCGTGGTCTGCGGCACCAGGAGCTGGATGCCGACCAGGGCGACGACACCGATGACCGTGATGGCCCAGAAGGTCGAGCGCCAGCCGAACTGCTGGCCGACGAAGGTGCCCAGCGGCACACCGAGGACGTTGGCGGCGGTCAGTCCGCCGAACATGAGCGCGATGGCGCCGGCCTTCTTGTTCTCGGCGACCATGTCGGAGGCGACGACCGCGCCGACGCTGAAGAAGGCTCCGTGGCACAGGGCCGCGACGATCCGGCCGACCATCAGCAGTTCGTAGGTCGTGGCGACGGCCGAGATCAGGTTGCCCGCGATGAACAGCGTCATCAGGCCGACCAGGACCTTCTTGCGGTCGAAGCGGCTGATCGCCGCGGTCAGTCCGAGGGCGCCGATGGCGACGCTCAGCGCGTACCCGGAGACCAGATACCCGGCAACCGATTCGGAGACGTCGAAGTCGCCTGCCACCTCCGGCAGCAGCCCTACGATCCCGAACTCCGTGAGGCCGATACCGAAGCCCCCCAGTGCCAGGGCGATGAGCCCGATAGGCATGTGAAAACCCTCCGTTGCAGTGGCATGCGGTCCCGGACCGTGCCTTGCGGGACGCTGACGTATCGAAGTATCGCAGAACCTCGATACGTCGTGTCAAGTGGAGTTCGGCTCAGGGGAGTTGGATTCGGGCGGCCCGGGGCGACCGGGCCGAGCAGGCGTATACCCGCTGACCTGGGGAAATGACCTGGAGCTTACGGCGACGTAACGTATCGACTATCCTCGATACATCCACAGTCGGCTCCGCGTCAGCACCGGAAGGCCCATGACGAAACACGACACGCCTGAGACAGGCGACCTCGCGCCCCTGCTCGAAGCCCTCAAGGCGCTCGCCAACCCTGTGCGGCTGCAAGTGCTTCAGTGGCTGCGGGAACCGGAAGATCACTTCCCGGTCAACCCGGCCGTCACCGACCCGCGCGCGGTCGGCGTCTGCGTCAGTCACATCCAGGCCAAGACCGGACTCGCGCAGTCCACCGTCTCGGCCTATATGGCCGTACTCGAACGTGCGGGCCTCGTGCGCTCCACGCGCGTCGGCAAGTGGACCCACTACCGGCGCGACGAGGAGCGCATCGCCGCGCTCGTCGAGGACCTCAATCGCGAGGTCGGGGAAGTCCATCTGGCGGACCTCCTTCCCTCGTAGTCCACTTCACACGTGAGTTCCGGGCCCGGGTCACCTCCATGACCCGGGCCCGGACGTCATTCCCGGCCCGTCTCGCCGGATCCGCCCAGGGGCTTCTCCGGCTCGGGCACGGGGCTGGTACGCAGACGCGGCAGCATGCCCGGCGCGGCGAGCCCCGGCAGCACCAGTCGCCACAGCGCGGAGATCCGGGCGGGCAGGTCCCGCCGGTTGCTGTACGCCTGTGACATCACCTGAAGGCCGGTGAACGCGCCGACCACGGTCGCGGCCACCTCCGACAGATCCGCCCCCGGCAGCAGCTCTCCCTGTTTCTCGGCCTGGCGCAGCAGGTCCTCGACGACCGTGATCGACTGGTTGTACGGGGTCTGGGCCGAGGACGAGAAGGACGACTGCTCGACGGCCAGCCGCACGCTGGCCCGCAGCACCGCGTCGGTCTGCAGCCGGCGCGAGAACTCCAGGGTGAGGTCGATGACCGCCTGCAGCTTCACCGGCTGGTCCGGCACCACCAGGGCCTCGCCCTGCGCCTCCACCAGCGCCGCCGCGATCGCTTCCTTCGACGGGAAGTGGTGATACAGCGCGCCCCGGGTGAGACCGGCTCTGGCGAGGATCTCGTTGGTGCTCGCCGCGTCGTAGCCGCGCTCGCCGAACACGGCCGCGGCGGCCTCCAGGATCGAGCGTCTCGACCTGATGCCTCTCTCCTGTTGGGCCATCGCCGGCTCCTCGCATCTCCAGCTCGGAAACATACAAACCTGTCTGCATTGTATTCGCCCGAGCAACGAGCTGACCAGCCCGGTTCCGCCTCGGATCAGACACGCCCGAGCCGAAAACCGACGCCTCGTACGTTCACGATCCAGCGACTCGATCCGAGCTTGCTGCGCAGACTGCTGACATGGGTGTCTATGGTGCGGCCGCGCTGCGACCACTCGTCGTCCCACACCTGGCTCAGCAGCTGACGGCGGGAGAGGGTGATGCCCGGCCGGGAGGCGAGCAGATACAGCAGGTCGAACTCCTTGGGCGTGAGGTCCACCCGCCGCCCCTCCAACAGGAGTTCGCGGGCATCGGCGTCCATCCGCAGCGGGCCGTAGGTGATGACCTGGGCCGGCGGCCGGGGACGGACCCGGCGCAGCACCGCTTCCATCCGGGCCAGCAGCTCCCTCAGCCCGTACGGCTTGACGACATAGTCGTCGGATCCCGCCTGCAGCCCGAGCACACAGTCGATTTCGGCCGCCCGACCGGTCACCGCGATGATCGGCACGTCACCGGCCGCCCGCATCCGGCGGCACACCTCGAGTCCGTCCAGATCGGGCAGATCGAGGTCCAGCAGAACCAGGTCGGCCTCGCCATGGGCCCGTAACGCCTCGGCCCCGGTGGCCACGCCCTGCGCCTGATAGCCGTGGCGGCTCAACTCCTGCACCAGGCCCTCGGCCTCCGGGAGATCACCCTCGACCACGAGAATGCGCAGCGCCCGCGCATTCTCGGACACCGGCTGATCCGCCCCGACGCGCGTTCTCGCCGAATCCATGACCTGCCGATCCATGTCACGCCCTCCCCCAGGCACATCACATCGAACTGTTGAGCGCTCGCCTTCCGGACGGTACCAGGCAGGGTTGCCGGTTTGTCAACGTGGTCCGGACCGGAGCGCCGACAGCGAAGCCGACAAGTTGCTTTTTGAACAACTGCCTCATACGGCTCAGAAGTACGGACATTTCCTCCCACTACTTCCACTCGGCCCAGCCGACTGCCATGTACATGAGCGAGTCAAGCCAACGTAACCGCCCTGTAAACCAAACAAGTCAGCCGGTCTTTGAAGAGCTTTTACTTTGAAACCAATCCACCCTGTCTGTATGTTCGAGGGAACACGCGTTCATCGGAGACGGGGGTCAGGGCGCGCGTCCACCCACCCCTGTCCGCGAACAGACAGGAGTGCCACGGATGCTGACCACCGTCCAAGCGCCCACGACCATCCGTACTCCCCTCGGGGACCCGCGGCTGACCGCCACGGTCCCGCGCGAGTACGTCCATCGGGTGTCCGTGGCCGAGGTGTTCCTGACCGGCTGGGCGGCCGACACCACGGACTCCTTCGTGGTCCGGGGCCAGTGGCCGCGCACCCACGCGCTCTTCGCCCCGGTGGGCGGCCACCAGGATCCGCTGCTCCTGGTCGAGTCGATACGGCAGGCCGGAACGCTGCTGTCGCACGCG
This sequence comes from Streptomyces sp. NPDC111802, assembly GCF_055634335.1. Taxonomy (NCBI): domain Bacteria; kingdom Bacillati; phylum Actinomycetota; class Actinomycetes; order Kitasatosporales; family Streptomycetaceae; genus Streptomyces; species Streptomyces sp. NPDC111802. The sequence goes on from NZ_JBVKCZ010000006.1 coordinate 166,999, forward strand.
GAGTACGGGGTGCCCTTCGGCCATCAGTTCCTGATGTGGAACATGTCGTTCACCGCCGACGCGGCGGCGTTCGAGACCGGTCCCGCCCCGACCGACATAGAGCTGCACACCAGGTGCCACGACATAGTCCGCCGGGGCCGGAGCATCGCCGGTATGCGCTACGAGGTCTCCGTCCGGCGGGCCGGCCTGACCGTGGCGACCGGCGGCGCCAGCTTCAGCTGCACCAGCCCCGCCGCCCACCGACGGCTGCGCGCCGGCCGCCCCACCACCACCGGCCGCGCCCTTCCGGCGCCGATCGACCCGGGCGAGGTGGGGCACACGAGCCCGGAGCACGTCGTGCTCGCCGCCGCGGCGGCGCCCGGCGAGGCACGGTGGGAGCTGCGGGTCGACACCGGGCACGCGGTCTACTTCGACCACCCCGTGGACCACGTCCCCGGCATGGTGCTGATCGAGGCCGCCCGCCAGGCCGCCCGTGCCGTGACCCGGCAGCCCCGGGCCCTGCTACTCGGCCTGGACGCCGAGTTCACGCGCTACGCCGAACTCGACGCCCCCTGCTGGATCGACGCCCGCGTCGAGGGCACGGGGGCGGACGGGGAGCAGCGGGTCCGGGTGAGCGGCATCCAGCAGGGGGAGCGGGTGTTCAGCGCCGAGCTGTCCGTCGGGCGCCCGGCAGTCTGACCCCGGCGTCGTGCGCCCCGGCGCCGGCCGCCGCCGTCAGGCGCCCCACCGCCTGGCGCCGCCCCCTCACACCTGCACGATCGGCTCCCGGGTGAACAGCGCGCCCAGCGCCGCCGCGTTCACACGGCGGTCCGCCAGGCGCAGCGCCTCCCACACGGTGACCTGGTTCGCCGTGAGGACCGGTTTGCCGAGTTCGCGTTCCAGGGCCGGGATGTGGGCGGCCGTGTGCAGTGCCGTGTCCGGCAGCAGCACCGCCTCCGCGTCCGGCGCGTCCACCTCCTTGGCCAGCGCGAACACCTCGGCCTCGCCCCACGTGCCGACCTCCGCGGCCGTGATGATCCCGGAGCCGCGCACCGAGACCACCTCCGCGCCGCCCGCCCGCAGGAACTCCGCGAAGAGCGCCGCCACGTCGTCCGGGTAGGTCGCGCCGACGGCCACTCGCCGTACGCCGAGTTCCCGGGCGGCGTGCACGAAGGCGAAGGACGTCGAGGAAGCCGGCATGCCCGCGGTGACGGCGAGGGTGCGCACCTGCTCGTGGGCACCCTCCCAGCCGTAGACGAAGCTGCCGGACGTGCACGCCCACACCACCGCCTCGGCACCCGTCAGACGCAGCGCCTCCACGCCCTCCGCGAGCCGCTCCGCGGAGCCCATCCGCAGCAGCGCGTCCACCCGGTGCGCGTCCTCGCCGATGTCGGTGTGCACGAGGTCGAGCCGGATGCCGCCGGCCAGCAGTTGCTCGATGCGCGGATAGTCGTCCTCGGCGGAGTGGCCGGGGTAGAGAATTCCGAGAGCGGTCATGTCACCCTTTCTACTGCTGTTCCTGCTCGGGAACATCCGGCACGTCCGGAAGCACGGGCCCGCTCCGCGCGGACGGGTCGATCCGGGCCGCCGGATCGATCAGCGCCTGATAGGGCCCCACCGCGCGAGTACCCACCCTGCGCAGCGCAGCCCACATCGTCACCTGGTTGGCCGAGAGCACCGGGATGCGCAGTTCCGCCTCCAGTTGGGGGATCACGTCGTAGGTCGGGAGGTTGGTGCAGCTGATGAACAGCGCGTCGGCCGAGCGGCGCACGGCCCTGCGTGCCATGTCGGCCACATCGCGGTACGGCACCTTCCAGATGTGCCGGGTGAGCCCCATGAACGCGCACCCGGTGACCGCTACCCCCGCCTCGGCCACGTAGTCCTCCAGGGCCCGCGTCACCGACACCGTGTACGGCGTCACCAGCGCCACCCGCCGTACGCCGAGCTCGGTGAGCGCCTCAAGGAGCGCGCCCGAGGTGGTGACGGCCGGTATCGCGCCCGCCCGGGTCATCGCCTCGCACATCGCCCGCTCGCCGGCGATGCCGCCGACGAAACTGCCGGAGGTGCAGGCGTAGGCGACGACCTCGGGCGAGATCGCGGTCAGGGTGCGGACGCCGTCGCCCAGCGTCTCGTGCTCGCTGACCAGCCGCGCCAGATCCAGGCTGACCTCGACCGGGACGAACGGCGTCCGGGTCAGATGCAGCGAGATCTCGTCCGGCACCCAGCGCCACAGCTCCCGGTCCAGCGCGAAGTCGAACGGGGCGACGACTCCGACACCGCGCTGCGGGCGTGGGCCGCCGAGGAAGGAAATGTCCATGGCCATGGCAGGCACCGTCCTCACTACGAGATACGGGTGAGCAACGGACCGTACGTACGCCCGTGTTGACGAAGGTAGGTTCGGGTGCGAGCGTGGTCAAACGTCGCATGTCAGACGGCCGTTTCCGACAAGTAAAACTCTGCGAAACGGCGCCCGCATACCCCCGCAAGGACCGGCAAAGCGCCCCCTCACACCCCCGGAGAAGCGACCCCGAATGACCTCATCCGCTTCGGGCCCGCCGCCCACGCTCCTCGTCCTCGACGCCGACCCGCTCCCCCGCCTCGGCCGCCTCACGGGCCGCGCCCGCGTCGAACACGCGGACCCGTCGACGCTCGCCGAACGGCTGCCGCACGCCGATGTGCTCCTGGTCTGGGACTTCACCTCGCACGCCGTGCGCCACGCCTGGCCCGGCGAGGGACCGCGCCCGCGCTGGGTGCACACGGCGAGCGCGGGCGTGGACCATCTGATGTGCCCGGAGCTCACCGCGTCCGACACCGTGGTCACCAACGCGCGCGGGATCTTCGACCAGCCCATCGCCGAGTACGTCGCGGCGCTGGTGCTGGCGATGGCGAAGGACCTGCCGAGGACCCTGGACTTCCAGCGCTCCCGCCAGTGGCGGCACCGCGAGGGGCAGCGCGTGGCGGGCACCCGCGCCTGCGTGGTCGGGTCCGGCCCCATCGGCCGTACGATCGCCCGCACGCTCAAGGCCCTGGACATCACCACCGCGCTGGTCGGCCGGGTCCCGCGCACCGGCATCCACGGCCCCGACGACCTCGACCGGCTGATGGCCCGCGCCGACTGGGTGATCGCGGCCGCGCCGCTCACCGAGCAGACGCACGGCATGTTCGACCTCCGCCGGTTCGGCGTCATGCAGCCCTCCGCCCGGTTCATCAACGTCGGCCGCGGGCAGCTGGTGGTGGAGGAGGCGCTGGCCGAGGCGCTCACCAGGCGGTGGATCGCGGGGGCGGCGCTCGATGTCTTCGAGCACGAACCCCTCACCCCCGACAGCCCGTTGTGGGAGCTGCCGGGTCTGATCGTCTCGCCGCACATGAGCGGGGACACCATCGGCTGGCGCGATGAACTCGGCACCCAGTTCGTGGAGTTGTACGAGCGGTGGCAGGCGGGCAGACCGCTGCTGAACGTGGTCGACAAGCAGCGTGGGTACGTACCCGGACGCTGACGTCTACGGCTGGAGGGCGACCCATGACGGATCTCACCGAACTGACCGCCGTACAACTCCTCGACGGATACCGCAAAGGAGAGTTCAGCCCCGTCGACGCCACCCGCGCGACGCTGGAGCGGGCCGAACGGATCCAGCCAGAGGTCAACGCCTTCGTACGGCTCACCGCCGACGCGGCCCTCGCGCAGGCCGCCGACTCGGCGGAACGCTGGCGGCGCGGTGAACCGGCCGGTCTGCTCGACGGTGTTCCGGTCACCGTGAAGGACATCCTGCTGATGCGCGGGGCACCGACGCTGCGGGGCTCGAAAGCCGTCTCCGAGAAGGGCAGTTGGGACGAGGACGCCCCCTCCGTGGCCCGGCTGCGCGCGCACGGCGCCGTCTTCCTCGGCAAGACCACGACCCCCGAGTACGGCTGGAAAGGCGTCACCGACTCGCCCCTGTCCGGCGTCACCCGCAACCCCCTGGACCCCACCCGCACCGCCGGCGGCTCCAGCGGCGGCGCGGCGGCGGCCGTGGCGCTCGGCGCGGGACCGCTCGCCCTCGGCACCGACGGCGGCGGCAGTGTGCGTATCCCGGCGGCCTTCTGCGGAATCTTCGCCCTGAAACCGACGTACGGCCGGGTCCCGCTGTACCCCGCGAGCGCCTTCGGCACCCTGGCGCACGTCGGCCCGATGACCCGCGACGCGGCCGACGCGGCCCTGTTCCTCGACGTCATCGGCACACCCGACTCCCGCGACTGGTCGGCGCTCCCGCAGGCGCCGGGCTCGTTCGTGACCGCCCTGGCGGGCGGGGTGCACGGTCTGCGGGTCGCCTACTCGCCCTCGTTCGGCGGCCAGGTGGCGGTGCGCCCGGCGGTCGCGTCGGCGGTTCGGCGGGCGGTGGAGCGGCTGGCGGGGCTGGGGGCGTACGTCGAGGAGACCGACCCCGACTTCACCGACCCGGTGGACGCCTTCCACACCCTGTGGTTCACCGGGGCGGCCCGGGTGACCCAGCATCTCGGGCCGCACCAGCGGGAGTTGCTCGACCCGGGCCTCAGGGAGATCTGCGCGACCGGCGCCAGGCGCTCCGCGCTGGACTATCTGGCCGCGGTGGACGTCAGGATGGAACTGGGCCGCAGGATGGGCCGCTTCCACGACACCTACGACCTCCTTCTCACCCCGACCCTCCCGATCACGGCCTTCGAGGCGGGCGCCGAGGTGCCGAAGGGCTCGGGGCATCGCAGGTGGACCGGCTGGACACCGTTCACCTACCCCTTCAACCTGACCCAGCAGCCGGCGGCCACCGTCCCCGTCGGCACGGACGGGGACGGCCTGCCGATCGGCCTGCAGATCGTGGCCGCCCGGCACAGGGACGATCTGGTGCTGCGGGCGGCACACGCCCTGTACGAGGCCGAGGTCACGGCCGCCGGGGCCTGACGGTCGTACCGGTGCCGATCACCTCGACGGGTAGGTCCCGCAGCCGTTCGACGTAGGCCAGGAGATCCTCGTTCAGACTCGCTCTGGAGTGGTTGAGGTCCTCCTTCCAACTCGGCGCCGCACGGCCACCCAGATCCTCCTCGACAAGCGACGTCCGGCCGTCGGCGCCGACGGCCGGACGCCCGGCGTAGCGATCACGCAGCAGCTCCGTCACCTGCTCGAAGGCGCCGAACTGGTTCGATCCGATCCACAGTCCACCGCCCAGCAGCTCGTCCGAGGCCGCCCTCGCCTCGTCCCGCATGGTGTCGGACCGCGAAAGGAACCGCTCCGCGTCCAGGGCGAGTCCGGCTTCCAGGTCGGTGAGGGCGCGGCGCAGGAAGTCGTGCCACGCTCGGATCGCCGTACGAGCCCGGGCCACCCGCTGCAACTGCACCTGGGTCGCCTCACGGTCCGCCCTCGCCCGCTCCTGCCGGGCGATCTGCCGCTGATGTGCCAGCGGCCCGAGGAACATGGCGAGGGCCGAGATCAGTGCCCCGATGACACCACCGAGCAGCCCGGCGATCGTGTTCGACATGGCCACAAGTCTGGCCGAGGAGAGCCGAGTTCTATCCCTCGATCCGCCGGAAACTCAGCGACTCGCCCAGCGCCCCCGACCGCCACAGGTCGTTGCAGCCCTCGGCCATCGCCTCCAGGCCCTCCACGATCTGGCCCCAGACGATCCCGGGCACCCAGCCCACGTCGCCGTTCAGCAGCAGGTTGTTGCGCTCGTAGAACAGGGCCAGGTCGACCACCGTGGTGCCGGGGCGGACCTCACGGTCGTAGCCGTAGGACTTGGTGCCCAATTCCGTTCCGGCGAAGGCGAAATAGCACAGGTCGCCCGGGATGGGGGTGACTGTCGGGTTTTCCAGGGGCGGCTCCGTTTCCGCGAAGGGCGGGAAGAGGGCGTAGATCTCGTTGCGGGCGTATTTGGCGTGGTAGACGTCGCCGATCAGGGGCAGGGCGTCCCAGACGGCCGCGCAGGTCAGCGGGGCGCGATCGTCCAGGAGCTTGGCCGTGCAGTGGATTTCCCGCTTGACCAGTGATACCTCGATGAACCGTTCAGTCATGCATTCCAGGGTGCATACATCGCATGGTCCCGGGTAGCCGCGCCGCCATGGCTCCACCTAATGGGAACGACAGAAACACACCTGGGACCACGCGCCGGTCGCTGCTCGCGGGGGTGGCGGCGCTCGGTGCGCTGGGGGCGGCCGGCTGCTCACGGGTGGCCACGGCATCGACCAAGGAAGGCGGCGACCTGCTCGACCGGCTGAAGGCGGCGGGCGTCGTACGCCTCGGTATCGCGGGGGAGATCCCCTTCGGTTACATCGACAAGAACGGCGAACTGACCGGCGAGGCACCGGAACTCGCCAAGGTCATCTTCAAACGGCTGGGCGTGGACACGGTGCAGCCCGTGCCGACCGAGTTCGGCTCGCTGATCCCGGGCCTGAACTCACAGCAGTTCGATGTCGTCGCGGCCGGGATGTACGTCAATCCCGAGCGCTGTGAGCAGGTCATCTTCTCCGACCCCGACTACCAGATGCTCGACGCCTTCATCGTGCGCAAGGGCAACCCCAAGGGGCTGCACGACTACAAGGACGTCGTCGAGAAGAAGGCCAAGTTCGCCACCGGGACCGGCTACGCCGAGATCCAGTACGCCGTGGAGGCGGGGTACAAGGAGAGCGACATCCTCATCGTGCCGGACCAGGTCGCGGGGCTGAACGCCGTCGAGGCGGGGCGTGTGGACGTCTTCGCCGGTACGGCGCTGACCACCCGTGAGGTCGTCAAGAAGTCGTCCAAGGCGGAGTCCACCAAGGCCTTCGCGCCCCTCGTCGAGGGCAAACCGCATGTCGACGGCGGCGCGTTCGCCTTCCGGCCGACCGAGACGAGCCTGCGGGACGCCTTCAACGTCGAGCTGCGCAAGCTCAAGAAGAGCGGCGAGCTGTTCCGCATCCTCAAGCCCTTCGGCTTCACGGAGGCGGAGATGACCGACCTCACCGCGAAGGAGCTGTGCGGCGGATGACCTCGGGACTCTGGGAACTCGTACTCAAAGGGATATGGATCACCGTCCAGTTGCTGGTCCTGAGCGGACTGGTGGCCACGGCGGTCGCCTTCGGGGTCGGCATGGCCCGCACTCACCGGCTGTGGATCGTCCGCTTCCTCGCGGGCGTCTACACCGAGGTGTTCCGCGGGACCTCCGCCCTGATCATGATCTTCTGGGTGTTCTTCGTGCTGCCGGTCGCGTTCGGCTGGCAGTTGGTGCCCCTCTGGGCGGGCACGCTCGCGCTCGGTCTGACATACGGCGCGTACGGCGCCGAGATCGTGCGCGGCGCCCTCAACTCCGTCGACCCGGCACAGCGTGAGGGCGGTATCGCGCTCAGCTTCACGCCGTGGCAGCGGATGCGGCTGATCCTGCTGCCGCAGGCGGTGCCGGAGATGATCCCCTCCTTCACCAACCTGCTGGTGGAACTGCTGAAGGGCACCGCGCTGGTGTCCGTGATGGGCATGGGCGATCTGGCCTTCAGCGCCAACCTGGTGCGCCTGGCGCTCCAGGAGAGCGCGGAGATCTACACGTATGTGCTGCTGATCTACTTCGTCATCGCCTTCCTGCTCACGCGGGGGATGCGCGGACTGGAACGCAAACTCAAGGCCGGTGTCGGAAAGCCGGTCGGGCGCACGCCCGATCAGGAGCTGCACCGACCTGAGACGACCGGTGTGGGCGCGGGAGGTGCTCTCGGATGACCTGGGACTGGGGCGCTGTCGCCGACTTCATGCCACGTTTCTGGGACGGGCTGCTGCTCACCCTGCAGATCCTGGCCCTCGGCTCGCTGATCTCGTTCGCGCTTGGCCTGGTGTGGGCGCTGCTGATGCGCACGCCGAGCCGCTTCGTGCGCTGGCCGGTCGGGGCGGTCACGGAGTTCATCCGCAACACCCCGCTGCTGGTGCAGCTGTTCTTCCTCTTCTATGTGCTGCCCGAGTGGGGCGTCACCGCCTCGGCGCTGACCACCGGCGTCTTCGCGATCGGGCTGCACTACTCGACGTACACGATGCAGGTCTACCGGGCCGGCATCGAGGCGGTGCCCGTCGGCCAGTGGGAGGCCGCGACGGCACTGAACCTGCCGGTGACCAGGACGTGGCGGGTGGTGATCCTGCCGCAGGCGATCCGCCGGGTGGTCCCCGCCCTCGGCAACTACGTCATCGCGATGCTCAAGGACACCCCGATCCTGATGACGATCACGGTCATGGAGATGCTCGGCGAGGCGCGGCTGTTCGCGCAGGAGAACTTCCAGTTCACCGAGCCCCTGACGGTCATCGGTGTGGCCTTCATCCTCATCGCCTATCCGGCCTCCCTTCTCGTACGAGCCCTGGAGCGACGCCTTGTCCGCTGACACCCCTTTGATGAAAGAACCCGACGCGAACGCCAACCCGCCGGTGGACGGCGGCGAGCTGATCCGCTTCGACCACGTCACCAAGCGGTTCGGCTCGAACACGGTGCTTGACGGGCTCGACTTCTCCGTCGCGTCCGGCAAGCACGTCACCCTGATCGGCCCGTCCGGCTCCGGCAAGACGACGATCCTGCGGCTGCTGATGACCCTGACCAAGCCCGACGAGGGCTCGATCACAGTCGCCGGGGAACCGCTCTTCCCGGCCCCCGAGAAGCAGATCCGCGAGGTCCGCAAGAAGATCGGGATGGTGTTCCAGCAGTTCAACCTGTTCCCGAACATGACCGTGCTGCGGAACATCACCGAGGCCCCGGTCACCGTCCTCGGCATGCCCAAGGACGAGGCGGAGGCACGCGCCCGTGAGCTGCTCGACATGGTGGGCCTCGCCGACAAGTGCGACGCCCGCCCGACCCAGCTGTCCGGCGGCCAGCAGCAGCGGGTGGCGATCGCGCGGGCGCTGGCGATGCGACCGCAGGTGCTGCTGCTCGACGAGGTGACCTCCGCGCTGGACCCGGAGCTGGTCGCGGGCGTGCTCGACCTGCTGCGGGACATCGCCCGCACCACCGACATCACCATGCTCTGTGTGACCCACGAGATGAATTTCGCCCGGGACATCTCGGACCAGGTCCTGATGTTCGACTCCGGCCGGGTCATCGAATCCGGCAGTCCGGAGAAAATCTTCAACGACCCGGAGAACGACCGGACGCGGGAGTTCCTCAGCGCTGTGCTGTGACTCCGTGCGGGGCCCATGACCGGGCTCATGACCTTGGCATATGCCAGAGTGCTAGCACCGCAGTTGAGGGTGTCGCAATCTCGTCAACGACCGCTCACTACAGGCCTCTTGCCCCTTATCGTGGAGGGGATCGACTGACTCGAACCCGGCCCGATGAGAAGCGACGTGCGACCGCAGGGGGAACCGTGGCGCTGCAGCACGAGTCGACAACGCCGTACCACTCGGTCCAGGACGCCCTGCGCGTCCTGGAAACCGTGGCGCGGCACAGCACCGGAGTCACCGATGCCGAGCTGTCCCGGCAGACCGGCATCGGCCTGGGGCGCCTGACCGGCCTCCTGCGGATGCTGCGCCGTGAGGGATACGTCGAGCAGGTCGCCGACGGGGCGTACGTCACGGGCGACGCCCTGGCCCGCCTCGGTTCCGCCCAGGGCCGTGACCAGGCCCTGCGGGACACCCTCCAGCGCACCCTGGACCGGCTGCGGGACTCGGTCGGCGCCGCCGTCTACATCAGCCGGTACATCGACGGCGAGATCAAGATCGACCAGTTCGCGGCCGGCCCGGCCACCCCGGTGGTCAACGAGTGGGTCGACTTCCGCTTCTCCGCCCACGCCACCGCGATCGGCAAGAGCCTGCTGGGCCAGCTCGACCACAACGGCCGGCGCGACCATCTCTCACGGCACAAGATGGCCCGCCTCACCTCACGCACGATCACCAGCGACAAGGTGCTGCTCTCCCGCCTGGAGTCCCAGCCGCCGACGGTCCCCCACCTCGACCTCCAGGAGTACGCGGTGGGCACGGTGTGCGCGGCCGTCCCGATCACGGCCGGCTCGTCGGTGGGCTGCCTGGCCCTGTCCCTCCCGGTCGAGCACGCCCACCGGCTGCGCCAGGCGGCGGACACACTGAACCGGAACGCGGCGCCGGTGCTGCTGTCGCTGGCGATCCAGTCCTGACCGGCGGTCCGCGCGGGTGGTCGGAAGCACCCCCGCGGACCAGGTAGTATTTTCTCCGTCGCCAGCCGCGAGAACACTGTGACCGTGGTCGGCGGGAGTCATGCGCCGCTAGCTCAGTTGGTTAGAGCAGCTGACTCTTAATCAGCGGGTCCGGGGTTCGAGTCCCTGGCGGCGCACATACGAAGGGCCTCTCGTGGGAGCGAGGGGCCCTTCGACATATACCCAGACAGCCACCCCCTGGAGACGCGGTCCCGCAAGGGCGGCCTGGGGGTCCGGGGGTCATCCCCCGGGAAACGCAGCATCAGCGGGTCCGGGGTTCGAGTCCCTGGCGGCGCACAGACGAAGGGCCTCTCGTGGGAGCGGGAGGCCCTTCGACGTATGTCATGACATCCGCCTCGGCGAGCCTCCGATACGCCCGCTCCCCCGGCGGGCGCCACCACACCGGGTCGGCGCACCGCACCCCCTCCCGTCTCAGCCCGGCCCGATGGATCTTGTTCGTGGCGGTCACCGGCATCCGCTCCACCACCCGCACGAACCGGGGCGCCATCTTCGTCCCCAGATCCGGCTGGGCGAGCAGGAACCCGGCGAAGCCCACCGGGTCGAACTCCCCGGCGATCGTCGCCATGACCTGGTCCCCGGTCACCGGATCCGGCACCGCGTACACGGCGACGGCCGCCGCGCCCTCGTACCGGGCGAGGATGTTCTCGATCATCGCGGCGGACAGGTTCTCCCCGTCGACCCGGAGCCGGTCGTCGCCGCGCCCCGCGAAGTACAGATAGCCGTCGGCGTCCCGGCAGAACAGGTCCCCCGTCCAGTACCAGCCCTTCCGCCGCCGCTCCGCCTCCGCCTCGGGATTGCGCCAGTACCCCTCGAAGGGGTTCGGCCCCCGATTGACCAGCTCCCCGATCGCCGTGTCCCCGTTGACCAGCCGCCCACCCGCGTCGAACACGGCCGGCGGACACTCCGCGCAGGTCTCCGGATCGAGTACGGCGAGCCCGGGCCCCGCCCGCCCCACGGCCCCCGGCGGCGTCCCCGGCGACCACTGCACGGCGGCCCCGCCCTCGGAGGACCCGTACCCCTCCACCAGCCGCACCCCGAACCGCCGCTCGAAGGCGGCGGCGTCCACGGCACCCGCCTCGGTGCCGAAGCCGAGCCGCAGCGCGTGGTCCCGGTCGTCGGGGTGCGGCTCGGTGGCGAGGACGTACTGGATCGCCCGGCCGACGTAGGTGAAGTACGTCACCCCGTACCGCCGTACGTCCGCCAGGAACCCCGACGCCGAGAACCGCCGCCGCAGCGCCACTCCCGCTCCGGCGGCGAGGGCGGGGGCCCAGTCGGCGATCACCGCGTTGCCGTGGAACATCGGCATGCATATGTAGTGCACGTCGTCGGGCCGCACCCCGAACTGCCCGGCGAGCGAGTGCCCGGCCGCGGCCAGCCGCCCCTGGGTGCAGATCGCGGCCTTGGGGGCACCGGTCGAGCCGGAGGTGAAGTAGAGCAGCAGCCGGTCGTGCGGGGTGGCACGGGAGGGATCCGGCCGGGCGCCTGCGTACGGGGCGAGCAGGGCGTCGTACTCCGGTGTGCCGGTCAGAAGCAGGCGGACCCCGGGCAGTTCCAGGCCGTCGAGCAGCGGCAGCAGGGAGCGCTCGGTGACCAGGACCCGGCACTCGGTGTGCAGGATGTCGCGAGCGAGCTCGGGTCCCCGCCGGGTGGGGTTGATCCCGGCGACGGCGGCTCCCGCGAGGGCGGCCGCGCCCAGCCACATCGCGTACTCCGGGGTGTTGTCCAGGAGCACCCCGATATGCGGCTCGGCACCGGAGGGCAACAGGTCGCCCAGCAGCGCGGCCCGGACGGCGGCCCCGGCAGCCACCTCGTGCTGCGTGAGCACCGCGTCCTCGAACCACAGCCCGGGCCGATGGTCACCCCACCGCGCCGCGACGAGCTCCGCGACCGTACGCCGTCCACTGGAGTCCATGGGGGCGCACGATAGTTGACGTACCGTCAGATGTGGAGGGGCACGGGGCACGGGTCACGGGGTGATCGTGACGCCGTCGACGACGACGGTGTCGGTGGTGCCGCCGGGGTCCTCGTCGAAGCCGAAGCCGAAGCCCGGGCCGAAGCCGTCGAAGACCTGGTTGTACGTGACCATGAAGCCGACGCAGAACACCACGACCACCCCGAGGAACACGAGGACGCCGAAAGCGGCCGCCGCGTGCCTGACGCGGCCCGGCGCGTGGGCCGTGGCCACCACCTGTGGGCCCTCGGCGTAGTGGACGGTGACGAGGTCGCCCTCGACCGTGGTCCCGGGCCCGCCCTCCTCCTCGAACCGGACCACGCGACCGTCGCGCGCGGTGAACTCGTACACGTGGTGCAGGGTGGTGTGCACGGACGTGTCGCCGTGGCCGCCACTCACGGTCGTGTACGACCGCAGACAGCGCGCCTGCGCGGTCAGCCCGCTGTTCCACGCACTGCGTATCTGCAGCGAGCGGCGCACCACCCGGTACGCCATGAACAGGGCCCCGGCCATGATCAGGCCGGGTACGAAGTAGAACAACACGTCCATCGTTCAGTCCCCCGAGGTCGATGCGTCGACCCCGATCGGCCGACGTGGGAGGGATCTACCCACGCCGGCCTGGGTGCTGACTCAAGGGAACCTCAGAAGGTGACGTCCGAGCAGGCATAGAACGCGTTGCCCGTGTCGGCGATCGTCCACACCGCGAGAATGACGTGGTGACCGCTGAGCCCGGACGGCAGTGTGCCGCTGTGCGAGAGCGTGGACGGCGGGCGCTGTCCGTTGTAGGGGACCGTGAAGAACGGCGTGAGATTGAGGTCGGAGCGGGACAGGTTGTGGTTCTGGTTCCAGCCCGGCTTGGTGACGTAGTACCGGAAGTCGGTCGTGGCGTGCATGGCCGTGAACTGCCAGCGGAACGTGTAGTTCTGACCGCCCGTCACCCTGGTGGTGGGCCAGGCGCCGCCGGACGGCGTCTTCGGCGCGCTGAGCTGGCTGAACTGGCCGAGGCCGCCGTTGCATATCTGGCCGTCGGCCGGTCCGGAGCCGGGGAAGCCCTTCGGGCCCTCGACGCTCTGCGGCTCCCACTGGATGGAGCCGCAGTTGGTCACGGTGCCGTTCTGGCAGAGCTTCTGCCGGCTGATGGGGAGATCGGTGTAGCCATGGCTGCTGGCGCCACCGGTGGAGAGCACGAGGGCCCCGGCGGTGCTGAGCCCGAGTGCGGCTGCGTACAACTTGGCCTTTCTGCGCATGCTGCTGCTCCTGGGAACGTGGGGGAAGTTCGGCGAGCTTGCAGGTCTAGACCAAGTCTCAGATTATTGCTGACTGTTGAACATGTCCATACCAGTCAGGGGAGATGTTCGAGGGGCCGTCAGATCGCCGTCTCGCCCCGCCCCGCGCAGAACGCCACCGTCAAGTCCTTGACCAGCGCCTTGCGTTCGTAGTCGTCCAGCTCGACCAGGCCCCGCATGGTCAGCCGGGTCACCGTGTCCTCCACCGAGTCGACGACCGAGGTGACCATGGTGGCCCGGTCCTGGGCGTCCAGCGCGGCGATACGGCGGCGGTGCATGGCCGCGGCGACCTCGGGCGCGTACTCCACCCGCACCGGCCGCACCGAGAAGACCTCGAGCCCGACCACGCCCGCGTCCCGCACCACCCACCGGGTCAGGGTGTCCGCGGCCACCTCGACCGACCCCCGCGAGGTACCCGGCATCTCCACCGGCACCCGGGCCAGCGCCGCCTCGACACACTCACGCAGATACGATTCGTGGTCCTCCACCCCGAGCGTGGCCCGCGCGGTGTCCTTCACCCGCCACACCACGAGTACGACGACCCGCAGCGCCACCCCGTTGCCGTCGGCCGCCGGCATCGGCTCGCTGCGCCAGTGCCGCAGCCGTACGTCGACCCGGCGGCGCAGCAGCAGCGGGTTGACCCACATCAGCCCGGTGCGCCGGACCGTCCCCCGGTAGCCGCCGAACAGCCCGAGCACCCAGGCCCGCCCGGTCTGCCCCCGCGCCAGCCCGCCGAGGCCGAGCAGCCCGAGCGCACCGGCCCCGATGTACGCCGCCCACTGCCCGGGTCCCAGGCCGGCGCCCGTGGACACCGGTAGCCCCAGCGCATGAACCGCCAGCGGCGGGAGCACCCCGGCCCACCACGAGGTGGCCAGGCAGCCGGCCGCCCCGCAGGCCCCGGCGAGCACCCCGGCCGCGCCGGGCAGCACCCGCGCGGGGCGCTCCACCAGCTCGGGATCCACCTGTGGCTCGGGACGTGGCTTGGGCTGCACCGGGCGGCGCAGCCGCGGCTGCTCCCCCGTGCCCTGCCGGCGCGCCACGACCGTCGGCCTGAGCGGAACGGACACCGGGCCCGCCTCGTCGCGGAACAGCAGATGGACGGGGATCTCGGTGGTCGCCTCGTTCTGGATCAGCCGTCCGGGCCGGGAGGGCCCCTCGGGCTCGGGCGTGTGTGAAGTGGTCATGCGTGCCTCCAGCCTCCGCGCCAGATGCGTCACAACGGTGGTCGCCGGGATGTCGGGTTACGAGAAGAGCCGCCGCCAGGTCTCCGGCCCCGGATAGCCGTCCGCCGCGCCGCCCCGCCAGCCCTGGGCACGTTGGAAGGCCTCCACGGCTCGCCGGTCCGTCTCGCTCCAGCGCGGTCCGGGCCCGGTCTTGTAGTGCTTGCCGAATCCCTTCTTCACCAGCTGACTGCCGAGCCGGGTGACGTACTCGTTGCTGACGCCCGGCCGGAACATCGCCCGGCCTGGATAGCCGGGCACCCCGTGCGAGGCCGGCGGCGCGGGCGGGTTCGCGCCGGTCGAACCGGTCGGGGCGGCCGGGACGTCCTTGCCCCGGCCCGACACCAGCAGCGCCCATGTCTCCGGCCCCGGCAGCCCGTCGGCGTCCTGGCCCCGCCAGCCCTGCGCCAGCTGGAAGGCCTGCGTGGCCCTGCGGTCGGCGTCCGACCAGCGCGGACCGGGGCCGGAGGTGTAGTACCGGCCGGCCCCGCGCTCGACGAGCAGACGGCCCAGCCGGGTGACGTGCGCGTTGTTGGCCCCGGGGCCGAACTGCGCCCGCCCCGGGTAGACCGCCGGACCGGGCTGCCCCTCCGGCTTGGCGGCGCCGGGCTTGCCACCGCCCTGCTGCCCGGTGTCCGGTTTCGTTCCCGTCGAACTGCCCGCCAGCCCCTTGTAGCGGTAGGCGACGTAGCGGTCGGAGTGGTTCCAGTAGGCGTACGGGGTGGCCTGCCGGCGGGCGTGCGGGGGTGCCGCCTCGTAGGCGATGTAGTAGGTGTGCGTGTGGTCCGTCCAGCCGCCGAAAATGACGACGTGCGAGCCTTTCTCGGGGTCGGCCGGATTGTGGAACAGCAGAATGTCGCCCGGCTGCAGATCCGCCTTGGGGATTCGTACGCCGTACTGGTCGAGGCTGCCCGTCCATTCGTTTCCGGGCAGGCTCCAGGCCATCGAGACGAAGCCCGAGCAGTCCTGCCGGTATCCGTCCGACCAGTACCTCGACATGCTGTACGGCACCTTCGCGGCGACCCATTTCTTGGCCCGCCTGATGATCTCCGCACGGGTCGTCGCGGGCGCCTTGACCGGGTCGGAGGGCTTGGCCGGCCTACCGCCGGGACCATGCAGCGGGGCCTTGCCGCCCTGCGGGGTATTGGGCTCGTCACCTGCGGGAACGGCCTGGTGGTCGGATGTGTGGGGGGCGGCGACGGCCGGGGCCGTGTGGCCTACGACGACGGTGGTGGAAGCGGCTGCGGCGAGAAGCAGCGCCCGGTGGGCGGCCGGGTGGCGGCCGGCCCGGGAATGCGGCAGGACGCGTTGCCAGTGAACGCATCCGGGGCAGTCGCAGTCACTCGCCGGATCGAATTCCTCGAATACCGGAGTCCGAGCCTCCATGCGATTCCCCTCACACTCCAGTTGGAAATGTCCGCGGCGGTACACCCCGTCAGTTTCTCAACTGTCTTCCGGACCCGCATGTTGACGGTCCGAATGGTTTACAAGCCCCCCCGGTCCCCTCTGCGCCACCCCCGGGCGCGTGGTCCGGAGCACTCCCGGAGGTCATGTAGAGTTAACGCCGTCAGCACGCGCCGCTAGCTCAGTTGGTTAGAGCAGCTGACTCTTAATCAGCGGGTCCGGGGTTCGAGTCCCTGGCGGCGCACAGACAGCAAAGGCTCCTCGCAACCACGGGGGGCCTTCGCTTTTTGGTGCGGCCTCTCCCGGGTCCCGCGACGCGGCTGGGGGTCCGGGGGTTACCCCCCGGGGAATACAGCATCAGCGGGTCCGGGGTTCGAGTCCCTGGCGGCGCACAGACAACGAAGGCTCGTCGCGACTGCGGGGGGCCTTCGCTTTTTGGGGCGGCCTCTCCCGGGTCCCGCGACGCGGCTGGGGGTCCGGGGGTTACCCCCCGGGAGATGCAGCATCAGCGGGTCCGGGGTTCGAGTCCCTGGCGGCGCACAGACAGCAAAGGCTCCTCGCAACCGCGGGGGGCCTTCGCTTTTTGGTGCGGCCTCCCCCGGGCCCCGCGACGCGGCTGGGGGTCCGGGGGTTACCCCCCCGGGAGATGCAGCATCAGCGGGTCCGGGGTTCGAGTCCCTGGCGGCGCACAGACAGCAAAGGCTCCTCGCAACCGCGGGGGGCCTTCGCT
>NZ_JBVKCZ010000006.1:183802-239919 GCF_055634335.1 Streptomyces sp. NPDC111802
TTTCGCGCTCAGGCAGCCAGTCCCTCCCGTACGCAAGGGGCTGTTCTCGTGTTTGGCCGGATACCCTCTGGCCATGGCAGCGCGTGACCTGCAGGAGCGGATCAAGAAGCTCATCATCGACCGCCGGCTGGCCTCCGGGGCCCCGCTGCCGACGGAGCCCGAGCTGATGGCTCATCTGGGTGCCAGCCGCAACTCCGTGCGCGAGGCGCTCAAGGGGTTGCAGGCGATGGGCATCGTGGAGATCCGGCACGGCTTCGGGACCTACGTCGGCACGATGTCCCTCGCCCCGATGGTCGAGGGCCTCGCCTTCCGCACGGTCGCCGGGCACTACCGGGGCGAGGACACCCTGCTCCAGCTCCTGCAGCTGCGGGAGGCCGTGGAGACGGGGCTGGTGTCACGGCTCGCGGGGCGGCTGCCCGACGCCGACCTCGTTGAACTGGACGCGCTCGTCGGCCGTATGGAAGAGCAGGCGGCGCAGGGCGGCGACGGCATCGCCGAGACCGACCGGGCGTTTCACGCCACCCTCTACCGGGGGCTGGACAACGCGCTGCTCGGCGAGGTCATGGAGGCGTTCTGGGACGCCTTCCACCGCGTCCACACCGATCTCGGGGGCGGGCCGCAGGATCCCCTGGTCACCTGCCGGCAGCACCGGGAGATCGTGGACGCGGTGAAGTCGGGCGACGCGATACGGGCAGAGGAGGCCATACGAGAGCACTTCGGCAACATCCGCGCCCGCGTGTCCACAACGGGTACACAACACCCCCACAGCTGCCACAATGAGCGCGTATGACCGGTAAACACCTCGTTTCGCATCTTGCGATCATGTGGAACGCCGTAGAACCCTGGGGATGGGTTTACCAAGATGCTGCGGATACGCGGCAGTTGGGGGGCAAGGAGCCGGTTGCCGGTTTTTGCGGGGAGTAGGGGGCCCCGTTCATGACCGCATGCCGAGGGGGGCATGATGCAACCGGAAGGTCGCGTTTCCATGTCTAAGGTGTGGAAGATGTGGTGACTGCGGCCCACCACTGATACGCCTGTGAAGGTCGAGGGGGACCGACACAGTCGTAAAGGAACCGACAGACACGCGGATGACCTGCGTGTGGGGGGATGACTCATGACGTCGACGCCGACGGGCGCCCGGCAGAACTTCGACCCGTCTCAAACCACCCAGCTAAGGGTGCCTTCGCAAACTCGGACCGGCGCGTTCCGCCGGATCAAGAAGACGTTGCCGAAGTACGACTACGAGCACTACAGCCGGCTCGCCGGTCCCCTCACCCAGCCCGACCCGAACAAGCCGTACCGGGTCCAGTACCGCTCGCTGATCTCGCAGGAGCCGCACCGGATCAGGGTCGCCCTGATGCTGGCCGCGGCCCCGGTGCTCTCGCTCGTCCTGCTGTTCTGGCTGCTGCAGCCCGAGCACTGGACCGAACGGGACTACCCCGCCTTCGACTTCCTGCCGGCGCTCGACATCGTGATGCTCGTCTCGATCGGTCTGATCGAGTTCTTCCGCTGCATGAACGTGCTGTCCAACGCTCACGCCACCCTGGTCGCCCGCGACCCGATCCCGGTGGTGCCGGAGACCGGTACGAGAGTGGCCTTCCTCACCTCCTTCGTGCCCGGCAAGGAGCCGCTGGAGATGGTGACCAAGACCCTGGAGGCGGCCGTCAAGCTGCGCCACCGGGGCCTTATGCACGTCTGGCTGCTCGACGAGGGCGACGACCCGGCGGTGAAGGAGGTCTGCGCCCGGCTCGGCGTGCACCACTTCACGCGCAAGGGCGTCGCCAAGTGGAACCAGGCCAAGGGCCCGCACCGCGCCAAGACCAAGCACGGCAACTACAACGCCTGGCTCGACGCGCACGGCGACGACTACGACTTCTTCGCCTCGGTCGACACCGACCATGTGCCGCTGCCCAACTACCTGGAGCGGATGCTCGGCTTCTTCCGCGACCCGAACGTCGGCTTCGTCATCGGCCCGCAGGTGTACGGCAACTACGACAACTTCGTCACCAAGGCCGCCGAGTCGCAGCAGTTCCTCTTCCACGCCCTCATCCAGCGCGCCGGCAACAAGTACGGCGCCCCGATGTTCGTGGGTACGTCGAACGCCGTACGCATCAAGGCGCTCAAGCAGATCGGCGGCCTGTACGACTCGATCACCGAGGACATGGCGACCGGCTTCGAGATCCACCGCCACAAGAACCCGGCGACGGGCAAGAAGTGGCGGTCCGTGTACACGCCGGACGTCCTGGCCGTCGGTGAGGGGCCGAGCGCCTGGACGGACTTCTTCACCCAGCAGATGCGCTGGTCGCGAGGGACGTACGAGACGATCCTCAAGCAGTACTGGAAGGGCTGGTACTCGCTGCCGCCGAGCAAGCTCTTCAACTACACGATGATGATCATCTTCTACCCGATGTCCGCCCTCAACTGGATCCTGGCGGCGCTGAGCTGTGCGCTGTTCCTGGGCCTGGGCGCCTCGGGTGTGAACATCGACCCCACGATCTGGCTGATGCTCTACGGCAACGCCTCCGCGCTCCAGATCGGCCTGTACGTCTGGAACCGCCGCCACAACGTCTCGCCGCACGAGCCCGAGGGCTCCGGCGGTGTGGCCGGCATGGTGATGTCCGCGCTGTCGGCGCCGCTGTACGCGAAGGCGCTGTTCGACGCGGCGCTGCGCAAGAAGAGCAAGTTCGTGGTGACACCCAAGGGCGATTCCGCGAGCCCCGACCGGTGGTTCGGAACCTTCCGCTACCACTGGTACTTCATCGCGATCTTCGGCGCCTCGATCGCCGCCGGGTTCGTCTACGGGCACTCGCACCCCGCGATGATCATCTGGGCGATCTTTGCCATGCTGATCACGGCGACGCCGATCTTCGCCTGGCGCTACATGCTGCGACAGGAGAAGAAGAAGCCCGCCGCGACCGTGCCGGCCCAGACCGGGCCGCAGGACGCGGTGGCGGCGGGCGGCGCGACCGCGGTGCCGTACCAGCCGCAGCCGCAGCCCGCGCACGCCGCGACGCCGCACGCGCCGCACGCACCCCACGGCCAGCACAAGCCGAGCTGGGCCGCGTCGGGCAGTGGCAGTGGTGGCAATGACCAGACGATGCAGATCGCCCTTGGTGGACTTGGGGGACGTAAGGAATGAACGACCGTGCAGGCCGCCGCCGCGCCCGTCGACTCGCGATAGGTACGGCGGTGGTACTCGCGCTGGCCGGAATGAACGGGCCGTGGCTCTATCGCGTCGGCACCGAGAAATACCACCAGTACCAGATCAACAAACCCGAGTACAAAGCCGAGAACGGCAAATGGGAGATCGTCGAATTTCCCGAGGAGTACCGCCTGAACACGATTCACGCGGCGCTCCTGCACACCGGCAAGGTGCTGCTGATCGCGGGTTCGGGCAACAACCAGGACAACTTCGACGCGAAGAAGTACGACACCCGTATCTGGGACCCGGTCAAGGGCACGATCAAGAAGGTGCCGACGCCGAACGACCTGTTCTGCACCGGCCACACCCAGCTGTCCAACGGCAACCTGCTGATCGCGGGCGGTACGAAGCGGTACGAGAAGCTCAAGGGTGACGTCACCAAGGCCGGCGGCCTGATGATCGTCCACAACGAGAACCCGGACCAGCCGATCACGCTGCCCGCGGGCACCAAGTTCACCGGCAAGGAGAACGGCAAGACCTTCGTCTCCAAGGACCCGGTGCTGGTGCCGCGTGCGAAGAAGGTCTTCGACAAGGCGACCGGCGAGTTCCTGCGCAACGACCCGGGCCTCGGCCGGATCTATGTCGAGGCGCAGAAGAAGGGCGCCAAGTACGAGACCGGCACCCAGGACAACTACCGCATCCAGGGCCTGTCCGGCGCCGACGCCCGCAACACGTACGGCATCGCGCAGAAGCTCGCCCTCGACAAGAAGGACTTCCAGGGCATCCGGGACGCCTATGAGTTCGACCCGGTCGCCGAGAAGTACATCAAGGTCGACCCGATGCACGAGGCCCGCTGGTACCCGACGCTCACCACCCTGGGCGACGGGAAGATCCTCAGCGTCTCCGGCCTCGACGACATCGGCCAGCTGGTGCCGGGCAAGAACGAGGTGTACGACCCGAAGACCAAGAAGTGGACGTATCTGCAGAAGCTGCGGCAGTTCCCGACGTACCCGGCGCTGTTCCCGCTGGAGAACGGCAAGGTCTTCTACTCGGGTTCGAACGCGGGCTACGGCCCCGACAACGTGGGCCGCGAACCGGGCGTCTGGGACGTGGCCACCAACAAGTTCAGCAAGCTGCCCGGGCTCAGTGACTCCAAGCTGATGGAGACCTCGGGCACGGTGCTGCTGCCGCCGGCGCAGGACGAGAAGTACATGGTGATCGGCGGCGGTGGCGTCGGCGAGTCCAAGGAGTCCAGCGAGAAGACACGGATCATCGACCTGAAGGCGAACGACCCGAAGTTCGTGGACGGGCCTTCGCTGGAGAAGGGCACGCGCTATCCGCAGGCGTCGGTGCTGCCGGACGACAGCGTGCTGGTGTCGGGTGGTTCCGAGGACTACCGGGGCCGCGGCGACTCCAACATCCTCCAGGCGCACCTGTACCACCCGGACAGCAACGACCTCGACCGGGTCGCCGACCCGCTGGTGGGCCGTAACTACCACTCCGGTTCGATCCTGCTGCCCGACGGCCGCGTGATGTTCTTCGGCTCGGACTCGCTCTACTCCGACGCGGCCAACACCAAGCCGGGCAAGTTCGAGCAGCGCATCGAGATCTACACACCGCCGTATCTCTACCGGGACGCGCAGCCGTCGCTCTCGGGCGGCCCGCAGACCATCAAGCGGGGCGGGACGGGCACGTTCACCTCGCAGCACGCCTCGTCCATCGAGAACGTACGGCTGATGCGGCCGAGCGCGTCCACGCATGTGACGGACGTGGACCAGCGGTCTGTGGCGCTGGACTTCGAGAAGTCCGACGACAAGATCAAGGTGACCGTGCCGACGAACCGCAATCTGGTTCCGTCGGGGTGGTACATGCTGTTCGTGACGGACGACCAGGGGACACCGAGCAAGGCCCAGTGGGTCAAGGTCCCCTAGCCGGAACGCACTTGGGGGCGCCCTCCGTGACGGAGGGCGCCCCCAGTGTGTCCGCGGACTACTTGGTTGCCTTCGCGAGGTTCAGGGCGTACTGCGCCCACCACTCGCCCGCCTTCGGTCCGCCCTTGCACTCGCCGTCCGACTCGCCGGGCCGCTTGACCCACACATACGCGTCGACCAGCGGGTCCGACGTCTTGGTCGTCGGGGTCTCGCCCAGCGCGCGGCCGGGCGGGTTGCACCAGCGCTCGCCCGGATCGCCCTGGGTGTAGGGGCCGTTGCCGTTGCGGCTGGTGTCGATCACGAACGGCTTGTTGCCCACCTTGCCGGAGAGCTGCTTGCCGTACGCGATCGAGTCCTTGGTCGTGTAGAAGTTGGAGACGTTGACCGAGAAGCCGTCGGCCTGGTCGATGCCGGCCCACTTCAGGGGCTCGAAGATCTGGTCGGGATGACCCCAGCCGGCGTTGCCCGCGTCCACGTAGACCTTGGTGTTCTTCAGCGACTTCAGCTTGCCGATGGCGCCCTTGAGGAGGTCGTAGCGCTCCTCGTGGAACTCGTCCGGGGTGCAGCCGTCCACCAGGTGCAACAGCGCGTCCGGCTCCAGGATCACCGTCGCGGCGCGGTCCTCGATGCCCTTGGCCACGCCGTCGATCCAGTCCCGGTAGGCGTCGCCGTCGGCGGCGCCGCCCTGGGAGTACTGGCCGCAGTCGCGGTGCGGGATGTTGTAGAGGACCAGCAGGGCCGTACGGCCCGCCTTGTCGGCGGCCTCGGTGTAGCCGCGCGCCTCCTGCTCCGGGTTCTCCGGGCCGATCCACTCGCCCGTCGGCTGCTGCGCTATCTTGCGGATCTCCTCGGCGTCCTCCTTCTTGCCGTCCTTCACGTAGGCGGCCACCTGCTGTGCCGCGTTCCCGTCCGGGTTCACCCAGAACGGGTCGGTGTCCTTGGGCTGTTGACTGATACCGGCCCCGGCGCTGTCGTCGGGCTCGTCGCCGTCCCCGGAGGACGAACAGCCCGCGATCAGCAGTGCCGCCCCCAGCACCATCGCGGACGTCCGCGCGCGAACGCCCCTCCAGGCCCCCCTCTTCAGGTACATCCAGCTCCCCCTCGGGTGCTTCGTTCCAAGGCTCAATCCTGACATACCTGTCGTGAGGCACACGAGGTCGCCGAGCGTGGAGTCGAGCGCCGGCCGGAGTTCACCGAGCGGGCGCTCCGCGGACGACGAGAGATGCCCGTAGTGGACCGTTGCCCGTTCCACTAGGCCCCGGCCGTCTTCCGTTCTAGAGTCTTCCCCGGACGACCGCAGCCCCGGTCGGACCGTCTCCACCGCGGTCACACAGGCCTCCCGCGCCGGACGCCGGGTTACTCCCGCAACCCGTGCGCCCGCGGTTGAGGACCAGCCCGGTCGGCGGCTTCGGGGGAGCGGGTCGTCGACCGGGCCAGGTGGGCCCTGCTGGCGGCCTACGGCCCGGTGCCGGTGAGATACGCCGAGACGATCAGGTTCGCCGTGTAGCTGCCGGTCGCCCGGTCGAAGGTGCCGGCGCAGGTGATCAGGCGCAGTTCGGCGCGGCCCGTGCGGTGGGCCCCGTAGGCCTGGTGGGCGTCGAAGCGGTCGCGGGGGACGACCCGGACGTCGTCCACGGTGAACTCGGCGACTTTTCCGTCGTCGCGGAGCACCCGTACCGTCGCACCCGGCCTGAGCGTGCCGAGACGGTGGAACACGGCGGCCCTGCTCCTGGTGTCGACGTGGCCCGCCATCAGCGCCGCCCCGGGCGCTCCGGGCTTCACCCCGGCCCCGTACCAGCCGACGACACCGGCCTGCGAGTAGGGCGGCGGATCGATCGCGCCGTGCGCGTCGAGTCCCCGCGCGGCGACCGGTGCCCGCAGGTCGAGCGCCGGGATGTCGAGGCGCAGCGGCAGGGCGTCGCCCAGCGGCCGTGCGGCGGGCGGCAGTCGCGGCGCCGCCGGCCGTCCGACCGCCGCGATGTCACCGGAGACCGGCGCGGACACGCCCTGCCGTACATCGGTGATCTCCCACCCCCACAGCCACAGCCCGAGCAGCAGCACGGTCCAGGCGACACCCGTCAGGAGGCGGCCGCCGTGGGCGGGGTGTTCGTGATCGGTCATGGTCAGCGCTGCCGTCTGCTCCTGCGGGCGCTGCGCAGGGCCACGGCCGTGGCGGCGACGCCCGCCAGGATCAGGCCGGTCACGGTGTGCGCCGTGCCGGGCCCGGCCGCGCGGGCGTCCACCATGGCGAGCTGTGACGCGCCACCGCCGCCGGCCCGGACGGGGGCCACGGGAGAGGCGGGGGCGGCAGGCTCAGGCCCGTGCCGTACGGAGCGCTCCGCGCCCTTCACTGCGACGGTGACGGCGCCCGTGCGGGACGTCTCCCCGCAGGCGACCTTCACGTCGTAGGTGCCCGTCTTGGCCGTGGACCGGATGCGGCTCTCGCCGGCGAGGGTGCCGTCGGCACCGACGGTGAGGCGGGCATCGGTGACGAACGCCTCGGAGACGGCCGTGGCGGTCCGCTGCGGGCATCCGCTGACCCGCAGCGTGATGTCGCCGCCGGGGCGCGGGGACGACGGGCCGATCTCGAAGCCCCCGTCCGCCGCGTGTGTCGCCGGGGTGACGGCGACCGCGCCCAGGGCGACGATCGCGCAGAGAGTGACCCGCAGTGATCCCATCGTGAACCTCCAGTTATCTGGAGACTCCCCCCGAAGTACGGGCCGCGCATCCTCAGCGGGGCCCGTACTGCTCCGTATGGGTCGTGTTGCGGGTGTACCGGGTTTCAGACCCGGTCGACGAGGTCCGCGATCGAGTCGACGACCTTGGACGGCCGGTACGGGAAGTTCTCCACGTGCTCGGGCCGGGTCAGCCCGGTGAGCACCAGGAAGGTCTGCATCCCGGCCTCCATGCCGGCCAGCACGTCGGTGTCCATCCGGTCGCCGATCATGGCGCTGGTCTCGGAGTGGGCACCGATGGCGTTCAGGCCGGTGCGCATCATCAGCGGGTTGGGCTTGCCGGCGAAGTAGGGCTGCTTGCCGGTGGCCTTGGTGATCAGTGCGGCCACCGCACCGGTCGCCGGGAGCGGGCCCTCGGCGGAGGGGCCGGTCTCGTCGGGGTTGGTGCAGATGAAGCGGGCGCCGTCGTTGATCAGCCGGACCGCCTTGGTCATGGCCTCGAAGGAGTAGGTGCGGGTCTCGCCGAGGACGACGTAGTCCGGGTCGTGGTCGGTGAGGATGTAGCCGATGTCGTGCAGCGCGGTGGTCAGGCCCGCCTCGCCGATGACGTACGCCGAGCCGCTGGGGCGCTGGTCGCCGAGGAACTGGGCGGTGGCCAGTGCCGAGGTCCAGATGTTCTCGATCGGCACCTCCAGGCCCATGCGGTTCAGCCGGGCGTGCAGGTCGCGCGGGGTGTAGATCGAGTTGTTGGTGAGGACGAGGAAGGGCTTGCCGGACTCGCGGAGCTTCTTGATGAAGGCGTCGGCGCCGGGAATCGGTACGCCCTCGTGGATGAGCACACCGTCCATGTCGGTGAGCCAGGACTCGATGGGCTTGCGGTCTGCCATGGTGCTGTGACTCTCCTGGCCTGCGTACGAGACGAGCTGGGGCGCCGGAACCACGCCGTACCGACGCCCCCAGCGTAGTCAGGACTGGCTGATCCTGACCCCGTCGATCACCCAGTACCAGTTGTTGGACCCGGTGTAGCGAAACCGGAAGTTGACGCTGGAGGCCCCGGAGGGGACGTCGACGGCCAGCGACTGGGGCTGCGAGACGACGTCGGAGGTGTAGCTCCTGACGACGGTGGGGGTGCCGCCGTTGAAGGAGACCAGGATCTGGGCCGTCTGGGGGCCCTCGTGCCGATAGAGGGTCGTGAAGTCGAGCCGCACCCTGCTCTTGCCGGTGACGTCGTACGCGGGGGTGACCAGGGTCGAGTCGTAGGTGCCGGAGAGGCTCTTGTCGGACCACTCGTCGGAGTCGGCCACCGCGAAGACGCCGCGTGCGCGGACGTTGAGTTCACGCCACTGGTCGCGCTGGGTGCGGGACCAGAACTCGTCGGTGGCGAAGGTCCAGCCCCGCCACTCGGTCGTCCCGCCGGTGCCCATGGCGTTGTTGATGACGGACCAGCCGGTGGGGGCGGTGTGCGTGAAGCCGAGCACGCCGGTGGGGATGCCGGTCTCGTCGACCCGCCCGGTCAGGGCGGGCCGCAGGGCCTCGAAGGGGTCGGTGGACCGCTCCTGGACCGGCTTGCCGTCCAGGCCCCAGGCGGGGTCGAGGGGGATGCCGAGTTGCCCCAGGACGGTGGGTACGACGTCGACGAGCCGGGTGTCGATGGGGCGGGCGCCCGCGGCGATGCCGGGGCCGGTGGCGAGGACGAAGGTGCGCCGCTCCTCGATCGAGGACCCGCCGTGGCCGCCCGCGTCGAGGTGGCCGTGGTCGGTGGCGACGATGACGGTCCAGCGCTCGGCGGCGTAGCCGGGCCGGGCCTTGATCGCGGCGCGCAGCCGGCCGAGGTAGGTGTCCTGGACGGCGATCTGGTCGAGGTAGGCCTGGCTGCCCGCGCCCTGGTTGTGGCCGACGATGTCGGACTGGCCGAAGTAGACGAACAGGACGTCCGGGTTCTGGTCCCGGATGATCGCCTCTGCCTCGCCGGCGATGGTGGCGTCGTGCCCGGTGTAGACGTCGGCGTCGCCGTCGAGGACCAGCTTGGCGTCCGCGCCGGGGGTGACGGTGCCCTGGGTGTCCAGGGCCTTCCAGTCGACGGCCGCGTACGTGGACAGCGCCGGGCGGACCTGGGCGAGGCGGGCCAGGAAGCCGGGGTACTGGGTGTACTTCTTGCCGGCGAAGGTGTTGTCCTTGACGCCGTGTTTGTCGGGCCACACTCCGGTGGAGATGGTGGACCAGCCGGGGCCGGAGGAGGTGGCGGCCATCGGGCCGGCGTAGAGCAGCGAGGTGCCGTAGGTGCCCTCGCTCATCATGGCTTTCAGGTGCGGGGCGTCGGCCGCGTCGATGCGGTCGTGGCGCAGCCCGTCCATGCCGATGACGAGCACCTTGTCCGTGCTGGTGCCGTTCGGGAGCGTGGGGACGGCGTGGGCCTGGGAAGCGCTGGCGGTGCCGAGTGCCAGGGTGGCGGCCGTCGCCGCGGTGGTGGTGAGGACGGTGCGGCGGGACAGATGTGACGTCACGTGATCCTCCTGGGGCGGGTGGGTGCGGGCATGGCGACGCCCCCGGTGGTGGTGCCAGGGGCGTTGCGGTGATGCGGCTTTGCAGGTGTGGCCTTGGTGATATGGCCCTGCTGTGTGGCCTTGAGGAGGCGGCTCAGCTGCCGGTGGCCGACTTCCAGGCGTCGACGTACGACGTCAGGTTCTTGTCGATGTCGTCCCAGTCGGGCTCGAAGACCTCGACGCCCTCCACGATCTTGGCCAGCGCGATCGCGTTGGCGTCGGTGGCCTTGACGTCCTGGCGGGCGCTGAAGCCGCCGCCGATCTCGCTGACCTGCTGCTGGGCGTCCTGGCTCAGCATGAAGTCGAGGAGCCTCTTGCCGTTCTCGGTGTGCGGGGCGTCGGTGACGAGGCCCGCGGCGTAGGGCAGGGCGAAGGTGGTGGGCTTGCCGCCTTCCTTCGCCGGGAACCAGATGCCGAGGTTCGGCATGGTCTTGGACTGGGCGAAGTTCATCTGGACATCACCGTTGGCGACGACCAGTTCGCCCTTGTCGACCTTGGGGGCGAGCTTGCCGGTGGAGGCGGACGGGCCGACGTTGTTGGACTGGAGCTTGCCGAGGTAGTCCAGGGCGGGCTGCCGGCCGCCGAAGTCGTGCATCGCCTTGATGAGGACGGCGGTTCCGTCGCCGGCGACACCCGGGGTGGAGTACTGGAGCTTGTTCTTGTACTTGCCGTCCAGCAGCTCCTCCCACGTGGTGGGGGGCTGCTTCAGCTCCTTCTTGTTGTAGACGAACCCGAAGTAGTTGTTGACGACCGAGGTCCAGGTGGCGTCGGCTCCCTTGTCGGCGCCGTTGACCTGGTCGGAGCCCTTGGGGGCGTACTTCTGGAGCAGGCCCTTGCCGTCGGCCTGCTGGATGAAGGGCGGGAGGGTGACGAGCACGTCGGCCTGCGGGTTGCTCTTCTCGCGGGCGGCGCGCTGCACCATCTCGCCCGAGCCGCCCTCGACGTACTCGACCTTGATGCCGGTCTGCTTCTCGAAGTCCTTGAAGATCCGGTCGTACCAGCCGTCGCCGTTCTCGCCCTTGAGGCCGTCGGCGCTGTAGACGGTGACGACCTTCTCGTCGGAGGCGGCCGACTTGCCGCCGCAGGCGGTCAGCAGCGGGGTGGCGGCGAGTGACACCGCGAGGGCGATCTTGAGGGTGTTTCTGGGCATGACGAGGTGAACTCCTTGCACGGGAGGGGGGATTGATCAGCGGGTGTCGGTCAGCGGTACGAGGCTTTGGTGCGGACGCGGGAGACGGCGAACAGCGCGAGCAGGGTCGCCGTCATCAGGACCACCGCGAGGGCGGAGCCGGCGAAGAGGGCACCGCGGTCGGTGGCCGCGTAGATCAGGACCGGAAGCGGGGTCCAGTCGGGCGGGTAGAGCATCATCGTGGCGCTCAACTCGCCCATGGACAGGGCGAAGCAGAGGCCGGCGGCGGCGGTGAGGGAGGGCAGCAGCAGGGGGAGCCTGACCCGCCACAGGACATAGCCGGGCCGGGCGCCGAGGGAGGCGGCGGCCTGTTCGTACGCCGGGTCGAGGCGGGCGAGGGCGGCGGACACGGACTGGTGGGCGAAGGCGGTGACCAGGACGGTGTGGGCGAGGATCACGATCTCGCGGGTGCCGTTGAGCAGGAACGGCGGCTTGGAGAAGGCGACCAGGATCGCGAGGCCCACGACCACGGACGGCACGGCGACCGGGAGGACGAAGAGCGCGTCCATGATTCTGCGGTGCCGCCTCCTGAGTCCGGCCGCGGCGAGCGCGGCCCACGTTCCGGCGATGAGGGCGAGCAGGCTCGCGGCGGCGGCCGTGAGGAGGCTGGTGGTGAGGGCCTGGAGGGCCTCGCCGCGGGTGGCGGCCGAGTAGTGCCCGGTGGTGAAGCCGGAGGGCAGCACGCTCGACCAGTTGGTGGCGAAGGACGCGCCGAGCACGACGAGGAGCGGCAGGGCGAACAGCGGCAGGAACAGGACGAGGAACAGGAGCCATACGGCCCACTTCGCCCCGCGGCTATGCACCAGCACGGCGGCTCACCACCCGGTAGAGGCCGTACAGGCCCACGGAGATCAGGACGTTGACGACGGCGACCACACAGGCGCCCGGGTAGTCGGACTCCAGGATCGCCTTGCTGTAGACGAGCATCGGCAGGGTCGTGACGCCTTTCACGCCGGTGAACAGGACGATCCCGAACTCGTTGAGGCACAGCACCAGCACCAGGCTGCCGCCCGCGGCGAGAGCGGGCACCGCCTCGGGGAGGATCACCCGGCGGACGATGCGCAGCGGGCGCGCGCCGAGCGAACCGGCCGCCTCCAGCTGGGCGGTGTCCAGTTGGGAGAAGGCCGCGAGCAGCGGTCGTACGACGAAGGGCGTGAAGTAGGTGATCTCGGCCAGCAGCACGCCCCAGGGAGTGGTGAGGAACTGGAAGGGGCCGTCCTGGGCGCCGGTGACATCGGTCCACAGGCCGTTGGCCATGCCGACGGTGCCGTAGACGAAGAGCAGGGCCAGCGTGATCAGGAAGGACGGGAAGGACAGGAAGACGTCGATGAAGCGGGCCACCGCCCGTGCCCCGGGGAAGGGCACGAAGGCGATGACGAGCGCGATCACGAAGCCGAGGACCAGGCATCCGACGGTCGAGCCGGCCGCCAGCCAGACGGTGGTCCACAGGGCCTCGCGGAAGGAGTCGGAGGCGAAGACGTCGGCGTACGGCTGGAAGGACGTGCCGCCGGTGTCGGGCTGGAGGGACTGCTGGACGACGAGGGCGAGGGGGTAGAGGAAGACCAGCGCGAGGAGGGCGACGGGCGGGCAGGCCCACAGCAGCCTTCTAGTCATGGGTGACTCCGGCCGTCAGCAGCACCGCGTCCTCCGGCGCGAAGTGCAAGGTCACCTCGTCGCCGTGCTCCGGCGGGTCCTTGAGTTCCCGCAGGTCGGCGATGACCCGGTGGCCGTCGACCTCGACGTACAGCCGATGGGTGGACCCGCGCCACTGGATCTCCGTCACGGTCCCGGCGAGCCGGTTGGGTCCGTCGCCGAGGCCGACGAGGTGGGGCCGTACGCACAGCGTCGCCTTCGCGCCCCGCGCCGCGCCCTCCGTGTCCACCTTCAGCTCGCCGCCGCCGAAGACGACGCCGCCCGAACCGACCGTCACCGGCAGCAGGTTGGCGTTGCCGACGAAGGAGGCCGTGAACGCGTTGGCCGGCGCCCGGTACAGCTCCCGCGGGGTGCCGCAGGACTGGAGGCGGGCGCTGTCCATCACCGCGATTCGGTCGGCGAGGGTGAGCGCCTCGACCTGGTCGTGGGTTACGTACAGGATCGTCACTTCCGGCAACTTGCGGTGCAGCCGGGCCAGTTCGGCCAGCATGCCGGAGCGCAGGCGGGCGTCGAGGGCGGACAGCGGCTCGTCGAGGAGGAGGACGCCGGGGCGGATGGCGAGCGCGCGGGCGATGGCGACGCGCTGCTGCTGGCCGCCGGACAGCTCACGCGGGTAGCGGCGGGCGTAGGCGGCCATGCCTGTCATCTCCAGGGCCTCGGCGACCCGGGTGCGGATCTCGGCCTTGGAGACCTTCGGGTTCTTCTGGGCCTTCAGTCCGAAGGCGACGTTCTCCTCGACCCGCATGTGCGGGAACAGGGCGTACTGCTGGACGACCATCCCGATGCCGCGCCGGTACGGCGGCAGGTCCGTCACGTCCTGGCCGCCGAGGAACACCCGCCCGGAGGCGGGCCGTACGAACCCGGCGACCGCCCGCAGCGCGGTGGTCTTGCCGGATCCGGACGGTCCGAGCAGCGCCATGACCTCGCCGGGCTCGACGGTGAGGTCGAGGGAGTCGAGGACGACGTTGCCGTCGTAGGCGACGCTGACGGACTCGAAGCGGATGCCGCTCATGTCAGCACCCCTGGCAACTCCGCGACCGAGCCGAGGACATGGGTGGCCCCGGCCTTCCGCAGTGCGTCGGCGTCGTGCGCGCCGGTCAGGACGCCGGCGACCAGGCCCGCGCCCGCGCGGACCCCGCTGAGCATGTCGTAGGAGGTGTCGCCGACGACGGCGATCTCCCGGACGTCGTCGGCGGCCGCCGTCCGCAGCAGCGCGGTGAGGACCATGTCCGGGTACGGCCGCCCCCGGCCCCCGGCGTCGGCCGGGCACAGGGTGAGGGGGACGAGGTCCTGCCAGCCGAGCGCGTCGAGGATCGCGTCCTGGGTGACCCGGGCGAAACCGGTCGTCAGGACGACGCTGCGGCCGCCGGCCTGGAGTTCCTCGATGGTCTCGCGGGCGCCGGGGATCGGCGCGACGAGCCCGCCGTCGACGAGTGCGCCGTACGCCTTCTCGAAGGCCGCGTTGGCGCGCTGCGCCCGCTCCTCGTCGCCGAACAGGTGCCGGAAGACGGAGATCTTGGACTCGCCCATGGTGGCGCGGACGTAGGCCAGCTTGTCGGCGTGGTCCTGGGAGCCGGACTCGACGCCCAGTTCGGCGGCGGCCGCCGCGAAGGCCCGCTCGACGAGGCCGCCGTCGGCGACGGTCGTACCGGCCATGTCGAGCACGACCAGCCGGATGTCCTGATGGAGCGTCATGTCTGTCACCAACCCAGTTCGTTCGCGGTCGTCTCGGCTATCGCGGGCGAGCAGGTCATCCCGCGCCCGCCGGGCCCGGTCACCAGCCACACCCCGTCGCGCACCTGCTGCCGGTGCACCACCCGCCCCGGGTCGGTGCACTGGGCGTACACCCCCGCCCAGCGGCGCCGGACCTTCGGCAGCGGGCGGCCGAGGAAGGACTCGACGACTTCGGTGAGGTGGTCGTAGGGGTCCTCGACGGTGTCGAAGGCGAAGGGGTGCTCGTACTCGTGGGTGTCGCCGATGGTCAGGCCGCCGTCGGCGCGCTGCACCATCAGCAGTTGCATACGGTGGGCCGCGGCGGTCTCCGTCTGCGGCCGACCGGCGCTCAGCGCGTCCAGGGCGGCGGAGGCGTACGCCGGGTAGTAGCGGAAGCTGGCGGCGTCGGCGACCGAGGTGGTCAGCGGTTCGCCGAGCGGGTCGGTCTGCATCATCTGCAGACGTACGCGGCGCACGGGCAGGTCGGGTCCGGCCAGCTCGCGGACCAGGCCGCCGAGCCAGGCGCCCGTGCACAGGACGACGACATCGCCGCTGTGCACGTCCCCGTGGTCGTCGCGGACAGCGCTGCCGCCGATGCCCTCGCGGACCTCCCGGCCGGGCTTGAAGGTGTAGTTCGGGGACTTCAGCAGCTCCGCGCGCAGGGCGAGCTGTGCGGTGCGCGGCTCGACGGCCGCGTCCCGCTCGCAGTACAGGGCGGCGGTGAACTCACCGCGCAGGGCGGGGTTCAGGGCGCGCGCCTCGTCGGGGGTCAGCAGCTTGTGACCGCGGGCGGCGGCGTCCTCGCGGGCCACGGCGGCCTCGGCGACGGCGAGTTCGAGGTCGCCGCGGACGGGGGTCAGGGAGCCGTTGGGCCGGAAGCCGAGGCCCGGCACACGGCCCCCGATCTCCTCCCACAACTCCCGGGCCCGCAGGGCGGTTTCGAGCTCCTCACCGCCCGCGCGTCCGCTCACCCAGATCTGGCCGAAGTTGCGCAACGACGCGCCGCGAGCCTCCGCCTCGCGCTCGATCTGTACGACCTCATGGCCGCGTTCCACTGCTTGCCAGGCGTGCATGGTGCCCACCACGCCGGCTCCGACGACTATCACTCTCACGACGGCCACGCTCCTCGGGATCGGGGAACCGGAAAGGTCCGGCTGCCAACGAGAGCGTGAACTGGCTATCACGTTTGGACTAGACCCGTTATCTGTTCGTGATATTCGAGAGGTCGCGGAACAGGGTCATTTCCGGACGTTTCAGCCGCGCAGATGTGCCGAGAAGGAGAAGCGGTCCCCCCGGTACAGCGTCCGCACCCGCTCCAGCGGCAGGCCATCGGTGTCCCGTGAGACGCGGTGGATCAGCAGCATCGGGAGGGCCGGCGGCGTGCCGATGAGCAGCGCCTCGCGCGGGGTGGCCAGCACGGTCTCGATGCGCTCGTCGGCGTCGCCGAAGCCGATGCCCTGCCGGTCGAGGAAGGCGTAGAAGGAGGAGTCGGGGTCGAAGTCGGCGTCGAGGCGCGGCACCCGGGCCACGGCGACGTAGGTGCTCTCCAGGCCGACCCGCTCGTCGTCGGCGAGCAGGACACGCTCCAGGTGCCAGACGGGCTCGCCGCGTTCGAGGCCGGTCTCGGCGGCGAGGGCGGCGGGGCAGGGGAAGCGGTCGAGGGTGACGAGGGTACGGCCGGGGGTGCGGCCCTGGCGCCGTACGCCCTCGGTGTAGCTGGCGAGGGAGAGGGGCTGTTCCAGCTTGGGGCCGGCGACGACGGTGCCCCGCCCCTGCCGCCGCAGCTTCCCTTCCAGCACCAGCTCGCGGATCGCCTGCCGGACGGTCTCGCGGGCGACCTCGTAACTCTCGGAGAGGTCGCGTTCGGTGGGCAGCGGGTCGCCCTCGCCGAGTTCGCCGATGAGCCGGTCGAGCCGGGCCTTCACCGCGTAGTACTTCGGGATGCGGCCGTGCTCCGGGATGCCGTGGCGCACGGGGGCGCCGGGGGCCTGGTCGTTCGGGTAGTCCACGCAGGGATCGTCGCAGACGGGGCGGGCCGCTTCGGCGGCGGCCTCAGCGGCGCTTTCGGGCCAGGAGGAACCCGACGCCGATCAGGAGGAGGGCGGCCGCGGCGGCGACGGTGGCCCGCGGGTTCGAGGTGAGGCCGGTGCGGGCCAGTTCGTCGGCGAGGGTGAGCTCGCGGCGGGTCGAGTCGGTGCCGGGGGGCGGTGAGGCGTCCGGGTCGGACGGGTGGGCCGGGTTCGCCGAGGCGTCACGGTCGGCGGGGTCGGTCGGGGCGGCCGTACCGGACGGGTCGTCCGCCGCGCCGGCAGGGTTGGCCTTGATCCTGAAGCGGTACTCGTTGGACTGCCCCACCCAGTCGCCGTCGCCCTCGTGGCGCTGTACGACGGCCGCGTTGGCGGTGACGACGTTCGCCACGGCGTCCGCGGTGACCGCCATCCGGACCTTCACGGTGAGGGTCTTGCGGGGGCCGACGGTGAAACCGGGGAAGCCGTCGAAGGCGCCGACGAGTTCGTCCTCGTCGGTGGTCTCGAAGCGGACGGGGTGGGGGCGGGTGCCGTCCGGGGTTCCGTCCGGGGCACCATCCCGGGCTCCGTCCGGGGTGCCGTAGAACTCCAGGCGGGGCTGGGACGGCTTGAGGGCGCGTTTGGCGTCGACCAGGACGACTACGGGGTGGATGCCGGTGCAGGTCCGGCCGGTGGTGTTGGTGAGGTCCAGGTACCAGGTACCGAATCCGCCGCCGGCCGGGTAGGAGGCGGGGCCGCCGTGGAGGCGGGTGGTGAGGGGGAAGGCGCCGTCGTCGGTGGCACAACCGGGCAGTTCGGGAGACTCCGCGCGCACCGGCGGCGCTGCGGCCAGGAGGGCGGCTGCTGCGAGGCAGAAGGGGACAGATGTGTGCAGTCGCATGGTCACATGATCATGCCGGGCGGGAGCGGCTACGGGTGGAGCCATTCCGTACGACGCCGCAAGTCCCCTCGTTCAGCGCACCCCGATCAGCTCACACGCCCGCCCTCACCCCTCCGCCCGCCCGAACAACGGCGCCAGCAGCAGCTGCGCCGCGCCCTCGGCGACCCCCCGCCCCCCGTCGGAGGCGACCCGTACCGGTACCGCGTCCTCACCCGCGCGCCCGGCGCGTTCCTCCAGGACGGCGGTGACCCCGCGCCGGAAGGTCTCGGGCGCCGCGGCGATCGTGCGGCCGCCCAGCAGGACGAGGTCGACGTCGAGCAGGGCGACCAGGTTGCCGGCCGCGGTGCCGAGCACCCGCGCCGCCTCCGCCAGGTCGCCCCGCGCCACCGCGGCCAGGCACAGCGCCTCCACACAGCCGCGGTTGCCGCACCCGCAGGGCGGCCCGTCCAGCTGGACGACCTGGTGCCCGAACTCCCCGGCCCCGGTACGGGCGCCCCGGTGCACCGCTCCGCCGATCACGAGCCCCCCGCCGAGCCCCGCCCCGAAGTGCAGATACGCGAACGACGCGAAGGCCCCGGCCGCTCCCCCGACCGCGAGCCCGAGGGCGGCGGCGTTGGTGTCCTTGTCGACGACGACTGGCAGCGACAGCCGCCGCGCGAGGACGTCCCGCAGCGGGAAGCCGTTCCACTCCGGGAACCCGGTGACCCGGTGCAGCACCCCGCGCCGATGGTCCAGCGGTCCGGGCAGCGCCACACCGACCCCGAGCACCGGCGCCGGTCGCGCGATTCCCTGCGCGCCGTCAGAGCGACGGTCGCTCAAACCTGCTGGGTGCGCGGCCGGCCCCCCACCCCCGGCACCCGGTCGGCCGCCGTCGCCCGCCAGTGCCGCCACTTCGCGCACCGTCCGCTCGACGACCGTCTCCGCACCGGCCCCCAGATCCAGTGCGGCGCTGCGCCGGGCCACCACGGTGCCCGTCAGATCACAGAGCACGGCCGTCAGCTCGTCCCGGTCCAGATGCACCCCCACCGCATGCCCGGCCTCCGGCACCAGCCGCAGCACCGTGCGCGGCTTGCCCCCGGTCGACGCCCGCCGCCCCGCCTCCGCCGCGAGCCCCTCCTCGCGCAGCCGGGCGGTGATCTTGCTGACCGCCTGCGGGGTGAGCCCGGTCCGCTCGGCGAGTTCGAGCCGGCTGATGCCCTCGGGGCCGGCCGTGCGCAGCAGATCGAGCACGAGCGCGGCGTTGTGACTGCGCAGGGCGCCCAGATTCACGCCCACGACGCCACCGGCCGGCGCCCCCACGACAGCGCCGCCCGGGCCGCTCACCCCGCCCCCGGTCACAGCGCCCGCCGGCCCGCCGCCGCCCGCGGCACCGGCATCAGCACCGCCGCCCCCGTCCTTCGCCCTCTCCAAGCCACCCGTCACCCGACCATTCTCCCCCGCGCTTGCACTTTGGCAACAGCGTTGCGAAAGTAGACGGCATGACTGGCACTCCCGGCACGACCGCTACTCCCCTGCGCGTGGGCCTCGTCGGCTACGGCCTGGCCGGCTCCGTCTTCCACGCTCCGCTGATCGCCACCACCGAGGGGCTCGCCCTGGACACGGTGGTCACCTCGAACCCCGAGCGGCAGAAGCAGGCCCGCACCGAGCACCCGGACGTACGCGTCGCCGCCACGCCCGACGAGCTGCTCGCCCACGCCACCGACCTCGACCTGCTCGTCGTCGCGTCTCCCAACAAGACGCACGTCCCGCTCGCGACCGCCGCCCTCAAGGCGGGCCTCCCGGTCGTCGTCGACAAGCCGATCGCCGGCACCGCGGCCGAGGCACGCGAGCTCGCGGCGCTCGCCGGGGAACGCGGCCTGCTGCTCTCCGTCTTCCAGAACCGCCGCTGGGACAACGACTTCCTCACCCTCCGCCGTCTCCTGGCCGAGGGCGAGCTGGGCGACGTATGGCGCTTCGAGTCCCGCTTCGAACGCTGGCGTCCACAACTGAAGGGCGGCTGGCGGGAGTCCGGCGACCCAGCAGAGATCGGAGGTCTGCTGTACGACCTCGGCAGCCATGTCGTCGACCAGGCGCTGGTCCTCTTCGGCCCCGTCACGCACGTGTACGCCGAGGCCGCCGTCCGCCGCCCCGGCGCCGAGACGGACGACGACACCTTCATCGCGCTCACGCACGCCAACGGCGTCCGCTCCCATCTGTACGCCTCCGCCACCACGGCCCAACTCGGCCCGCGTTTCCGGGTGCTGGGCTCCAAGGCGGGCTACGTCAAGTACGGCCTGGACCCCCAGGAGGCGGCGCTGCGCGAGGGCCTGCGCCCCGGCGCCGGTACGGACTGGGGCGTCGAACCCGAGTCGCTGTGGGGCCGCGTGGGCGCCGGCGACTCCCCCCTGACCGGCGGCGGCCGCGCCGAACCCACCCTCCCCGGCGACTACCCCGCCTACTATGCGGCCGTGGCCCACGCCCTGCGCGACGGCGGCCCCAACCCGGTGACCGCCCTGGAGGCGGCCGCCACCCTGGACGTACTGGAGGCGGCGAGCCGCTCGGCCCGCGACGGAGTGACGGTGACGCTGTGACACACAAGACGCACAACCCGGAGATCACCCCGAAGTTCCACCCGGAGATCACCCCGCCCCTGGAGGAGCTGGAGGCCCAGGAACGGCGCCTGGTCTTCCGGCAGTTCACCCACGACGACGCCTGGGCGCTGGGCTCCCTGCTGGTCGAGCTGGCCCGGGAGCGCCAGGCCCCGGTCGCCATCGACATCCACCGGGCCGGCCAGCAGCTCTTCCACGCCGCCCTGCCCGGCTCCACCCCGGACAACGACGCCTGGATCGCCCGCAAGCGCCGGGTGGTGGAACGCTACGGCACCTCCTCCTACATCGTCGGCGCCCGCTTCCGCGCCAAGGGCACGACGTTCGAGGACTCCTCCCGCCTGGACCCCGACACCTACGCGGCCCACGGCGGCTCGGTCCCGATCAACGTCGAGGGCGTGGGCGTGATCGGCTCGGTGACGGTGAGCGGGCTGCCGCAGCTGGAGGACCACCGGATGGTGATGGAGGCGCTGGAGCGGTTCCTGGACCTGTAGCCGTCACACCAGGTCGGACGTGTCCAAGTCGAACCCGAAGGGCTCGGGCAGCCGGAGCTTCGCTCCGAAGACCGCCTTCTCCGAGTGCTGGTAGCGGCCGCCCTCAGGACCCCAGTGCACGACCACCTCGCCGCGGTGCCGGTCGACCAGCAGGTAGACCGGCAGCACGGCCTGGGCGTAGGCGTCACGCTTGTCGACACGGTCGACGTCTGCGTCCCTCTCGCTGCCTGACGTCACCTCGACGACAAGGAGGACTCCGACAGGGTCTGCCCAGGACGGCTGTCCACGGAAGTAGCCGAGCGGGGCGACCGCACCGTCGACCCGGGCACGCCCTGCCCGGTACGCGGGAACGGCCAGCCCGCGCTCGTGGTACAGGACGAGTTCCGGATCATGAGACTCGAACTGCTTCCTGAGGAACACCACGTTCTCGTCGTGGTCACCGTCCGGAGCCGGAGTCACGAGGACCCTCCCGTTGATCAGCTCGACGTGGAGGCCTTCCGGTGCCGCGGCATCGAACGCCTCGAACTCCTCGAGCGTCACCTCGGTCTGCGCGATGGTCATAGGGTCCTCCTTTCTCACATCAGGCTACGCACCTTTCAGCTCCTGACGCTGCCTACCCAAGCCTTCGATCTCCAGTTCTACGACATCCCCAGCCCTGAGGAAAGGCTTGGGCTCGGGCGCCCCCATGGCCACCCCCGCCGGCGTCCCCGTGTTGATGACGTCACCGGGATACAGCGTCATGAACTGGCTGACGTACCGCACGACCTCCCCCACCGGGAAGATCTGCTCGGCCGTCGTCCCGTCCTGCTTCAGCTCACCGTTGACCCACAGCCTGAGCGACAGCTTCTGCGGATCCGGCACGTCGTCCGTCGTCACCAGCCACGGCCCCAGCGGATTGAACGTCTCGCAGTTCTTCCCCTTGTCCCATGTACCGCCGCGCTCGATCTGGAACTCCCGCTCGGACACGTCATGCGCGACCGCATACCCGGCGACATGCGAGAGCGCCTGCTCGGCGGACTCCACATAGCGAGCCGTACGGCCGATGACGACCGCGAGCTCGACCTCCCAGTCGGTCTTGGTCGACCCCCTCGGGACCAGCACCGTGTCGTTCGGACCCACGACCGTGTCCGCGGCCTTGAAGAAGATGACCGGCTCGGCGGGCGGCTCCGCGCCGGTCTCCCGGGCGTGGTCGTGGTAGTTCAGCCCGATGCACACGATCTTGCCGATGCGCGCGAGCGGCGGTCCCACGCGCAGGCCGGTGGCGTCCAGCGCGGGCAGCTCCCCGGCGTCCGCGGCCGTGCGGATCCGTCCCAGAGCCGCGTCATCGCCGAGCAACGCTCCGTCGATGTCCGGGACGACCCCGGAGAGGTCCCGCAGAACCCCCTCGGCGTCGAGCAGCGCAGGCGTCTCCGCACCCGCCGTACCGACTCGCAGCAGCTTCATGATCACAATCTCCCTCGATCGCGGGCGCCCGCCGATGGGTGCAGCCATCGGAGGACTGGTCGATCCTCCAAGGTCCACGGCCAGTCCGCAATACCCGGTTCACGTACTGGACCGTAGGCCTCCGCGGTTCACCGGAGCTCAGCGATAGAGCACGGCCCGCTCCACCGCGCTCCACGCCGTACTGGTCACCACGTACAGAGCGGCGGCCAGCGGTACGACCGCCACGGTGACCAGGGTGAAGAAGGACATGAACGGCATGACCTTGGTCACCGCCCCCATCCCCGGCACCGGCGCACCATCGGCCACCGGCACCGCCGGATTGGCGGCCATCATCCGCTTCGTACGGCGGTAGTTGAACGCGGCGACGCAGGCGACGACCACGAACAGCCCGACGTACACGAGCCCCGCGCCGCCGAACGGTCCACCGCCGTCGAGCGCGTCCGCCCATCGGTCGCCGAGGGGCGCGGCGAACAGCTGGTGGGTGAGCAGTTCGTTCGCCCCGCCGCCGATCGTGGTGTTCGAGAACAGGTGGTACAGCAGGAAGAACGCGGGCAGCTGGCACAGGCTGGGCAGGATCCCGGACAGCGGCGACACCTTCTCCTCGGCGTGCAGTTCCAGTACGGCCCGCTGGAGCTTCTCGGGGTTCTTGCCGTGCTTCTTCCGCAACTCGGCGATCTTCGGCTGAAGCTCGGCCCGCGCCTTCTGCCCGCGCGCGGCGGCCCGGGACAGCGGATGCACCAGCAGCCGTACGAACGCGGTGAACAGGACGATCGCGGCGGCGGCCGCGGAGGCGCCGAACAGCGGCGCGAGCAGATCGGCCAGCTGCTGAACAAGGTCGGCGAAAACGGACATGGGTGAGCCCTCCGTGGGTCTCGTCGTGCCGGGGTGATCGGGGATGCCGGAATTCGGCATGGCGGCATGACGACCCGCGTCGGGTCACACTTCTGGGATCAGAGGTCGGTGCGTGCCCTACGCGACGGTCGCCGGGAGGGCGTGTCCGGGCGCCCTGGGCCGTGGCCGGCCCGAGGCGTCGGGGTCGCGTTGGGGCAGAAAGGCCGTACGGCGGGCCCGGTCACGGATGGCCGTACGCACCCGGGTGGGCGCCACGGTGGGCGCGGCGCGCGAGGCGAGCAGGGAGCAGACGGCGAACGCGGAGCTCGCGGCGGCGGTGGCCGCGAGCGCGACGGTCGCGGAGAGGCTGCCGGTGTCGAGCAGCGCGATCTCCAGGAAGAGCAGCACCAGCGCGGCGGCGGGACGCGGATTGACCCAGCTGCGGATCATCACCGGCCCCTCCCCTCGCGCGTGTGTGGCGTACGCCGTTTGTCCTGACGTTCGTTATACAGGATCCGTCACGTCGACTCGGCCTCGATGGGCCGCAACAGCCGCCGGGGCTCAAGCAGCGCCCGGCTGACCGGATCCGCCGGGTCCGGATCGAGTCCGGGTCCCGGCTCCATAAGGACGTCCTCGACCGGTACGACGGTTGCGCAGGCCGGGCATTCGCCGTACGGCCCGAGTTCCGTGCCGCACTGCGCGTGCCGGAAGTAGCGCAGCCGGACCTCGTCGAAGTGCTCGCGCCCCCACAGGCCGAGCGAGCGCAGGGTGGGCCACAGGGCGATGCCGCGCTCGGTGAGGACGTACTCGTCCCTCGGCGGCGACTGCTGGTACCGGCGCTTTTCGAGGATCCCCTGCGCGGTGAGCGTCTGGAGGCGGGAGGCCAGGACGGCGCGCGGGATGCCGAGGTGGACGAGGAAGTCGTTGTAGCGCCGGACGCCGTAGAGGGCGTCGCGGATGACGAGCAGCGTCCACCGCTCGCCGACGATCTCGAGCGCCCGGGCGATCGAGCACTGCTGTGTCGCGTAGTCCTTGCCCAGTGCCATGCCGTCCACTGTAACCGTTTTTCACCTTCATGGTTCAGTGAATGAACCTTGGATGCTACGGTGGGGCGCATGTCAAGGTTCAATGACCGAACTCTCGCCGAGGCCGCCGCCGCGCCGACCGCTCCCCAGCCCGCCCCGCCCGTCGCGGAGCACCCCCCGAACCGGCGCGCCACCCTCGCCCTGACCAGCGCCGCCACCGTCGTGGCGCTGATGACGTACACGGCACCGATCGCCACGCTCCCCCAGACCGCCGCCGCCCTGCACACCCCGCTCTCCACCCAGGCCTGGCTCCTCAACGGCACCCCGCTCGGCCTCGCCGCCCTCCTCCTGGTGGCCGGCAGCCTCGCCGACGACTACGGCCGCCGCCGGATCTTCGTCGCCGGCACCTTCGCCCTGGGCCTCACCACGGCGCTGGGCGCGCTGACGACCACCACCTGGCTCTTCACGCTCGCCCGCATCGCCCAGGGCGCGGCGAGCGCGGCGATCCTCGCCAGCAGCCTCGGCCTGATCGTCCACGCCTTTCCCGACCCACGCGGCCGGCTGCACGCGACCGGCGTATGGGGTGCCTTCGTCAGCGGCGGCATCGCACTGGGCCCGGTCCTCGCCGGCGCGATACCGAGCTGGCGGATCTCCTACGCCGTCCTCGGCGCCGCCGCGCTGATCGTGGCGACCCTCTCCACGCGCGCGCTGTCGGAGTCCCGCGCCCCACGCGGTGGCCGCCCCGACCTGGCCGGCGCGCTGACCTTCGGACTGGCCCTGGTCTCCCTGGTGGCGGCGCTGACCCTGGGCCGGGACGGCTGGCTGAGAGCGCCCGTGGGCCTGCTGCTCCTGGCCGCCGTGGCCCTGCTGGGGCTCTTCGCCGCGGTGGAGCGCCGCACGCCGACACCGATGATCGACCTGTCCCTGCTCCGCCACCGCCGCTTCCTCGCGTCCTCCGCGGGCGGCCTGTTCACGGGCCTCGCGGTGATCGGCCTGTTCAGCTTCCTGCCCGCACTGCTCCAGCGGACGCTCGGCCTGTCCGCGATGGAAACCGCGTGGCTGTTCCTGCTGTGGTCCGGCCTGTCCTTCGCGGTGGCCCTCCAGGCCCGCAGACTGTCGGGCCGGGTGTCGCCGCGCATCCAGCTCGCCCTCGGCTTCGTCCTCCACGCGGGCGGCGCCCTGGCGATGCTGGGCGCGCTCGACGCGGGCTCCTGGCCCCGGCTGCTGCCCGGCCTGCTGCTGGCCGGCATCGGCAGCGGCCTGCTCAACGCCGCGCTGCCCCTGCTCGCGGTGGAGTCGGTACCGGCCCAGCGAGCCGCGATGGGCTCCGGCGCCCAGCAGACCCTCCGTTACATCGGCTCCTGCGCCGGGGTGGCCCTGACCATCGCCCTCGCCACGTCCTTCGGGGACGGTCTCGCACGGGGCGCGGACCTCGCGATGACGGTCTCGGCCGGGCTGGCGCTGCTGGCGGCGGTGAGCGTGGTCGCGCTGCGGGAACGGGCGGCCTGAGGCTCGCCTCAGCGCGGACGCATCGAGACGAGCTTGCCCCACACCACCAGCCGGTACTTCGACGTGTACTCGGGTGTGCAGGTGGTGAGGGTGAGGTAGTAGCCGGGTTCCGTGTACCCGTGGCCCGGCTTGACGGTGGAGCGCGGGATCGGCCGGATGACGCTGCCGTCGTGGGCGGCGGTCCGCGACAGGATCCGGTCGACCGCGTACGTGTAGGTCGCGCTCCGCGTCTCGACCCGAACGGTGTCCTCGGGCACCAGCCGGTTGATGTACCGGAAGGGCTCGCCGTGGGTGTTGCGGTGCCCGGCGAGAGCGAAGTTGCCCGCCTGGCCCGGCTGTTGGGTGCCGGGGTAGTGGCCGACGTAGCCCTTGTTGAGGACGTCGCCCTTGCTGACGCCCTCGGCAACCGGGACGCGCAGGTGGAGGCGGGGGATGGTGAGGATGGCGTAGGCCTGGGACCAGTCCGGCACGGGCGCGGCGGCCGTCCGGCGCCGGGTGCCGGCGGACCGCTCGGTCGAGCCGCCGGGGGCCCCGGGCGAGGGCACCGGCTCGGCCGTCGGCGCCGGTACGGCCGTACGGGAGTCGCCGCTTCCGTCGTCCCAGGCCCGCTCCAGCGCCAGGACCTCCCGCTCGGCCCCCTCCCTCGCCTCCCGGTTGGTCCACCACATCTGATGGACGACCAGCAGCAGAAGCACCACCCCGACGGTGACGAGCGCCTCCCCGCCGCCCCACAGCACCCGCCGCCGCAGGGCACGCCGCCGAAGCCCGCTGTGCTGCACGACGCGAACCCGCACCATCCGTGGGCCTCCTTCACCGTGGCCGCCCGCACGATAGGGGCCGGGGCGCGAGGTCTCCAGACCCGTGCGTGTCCGACCGCCCGAACACCCCCTCCCCCCCTTCCTCCACCGGTTTGAGAAAGGGCCGTCAGAACCCTCGACAACCCCACACGCCACACCCGATGCTTCCTGTCGGCATCAACGGGACAGGCCACGACGCCGGTTCGACGACGACCGGCCGTTGAACGAAGCGGAGAAGTCATGATCCGACGCAGAACTCTGCTGGCGGCGACAGGCGGCGCCCTCCTCGGCAGCGCCGTGGCGACGGGCACCGCACACGCGGACGCCACCATCGCCGTCAACCCCGGCACGTCGTACGGCACCTGGGAGGGCTGGGGCACCTCGCTGGCCTGGTGGGCGAACGTCTTCGGCAACCGGAACGACTTCGCCGACCTCTTCTTCACCACCAACTCGGTGACCTACAACGGCACGACGCTGCCGGGCCTCGGCCTGAACATCGCCCGCTACAACCTCGGCGCGTGCAGCTGGAACACCGTGAACGGCGAGACGATGGCCGAGTCGCCGAACATCCCCGCCTTCAAGCAGATCGAGGGCTTCTGGCAGGACTGGAACAACGAGGACCCCACCTCCTCGGCCTGGCGCTGGACGGCGGACGCGACCCAGCGCGCGATGCTGCTGAAAGCGACGGCACGCGGCGCCACCACCGAGCTCTTCGCCAACTCCCCCATGTGGTGGATGTGTTCCAACCACAACCCGTCCGGCGCGGCGGACGGCGGCAACAACCTCCAGACCTGGAACTACCGCCAGCACGCATCGCACTTGGCGGCGACGGCGTTGTACGCCAGGAACAACTGGGGCGTGAACTTCGCGACGGTCGACCCCTTCAACGAGCCGGCGTCGAACTGGTGGACCGCCACCGGGACCCAGGAGGGCTGCCACCTGGATCCGGCGGTCCAGGCGGCCGTACTCCCGTACATGCGCAGCGAGTTGGACAAGCGAGGCCTGACGTCCGTACGCATCGCGGCGTCGGACGAGACGAACTACGACACGGCCCGCTCGACCTGGGGATCCTTCGGTGCGGCGACGAAGGCCCTGGTGTCACAGGTCAACGTGCACGGCTACCAGGGCTCGGGCGGCCGCAGGGACCTCCTCTACACGGACGTGGTGACGACGTCCGGCAAGAAGCTGTGGAACTCGGAGACCGGCGACGGCGACGGCACCGGCCTCACCCTGGCCTCCAACCTCTGCTACGACTTCCGCTGGCTGCACCCGACGGCTTGGTGCTACTGGCAGGTGATGGACCCGACGACGGGCTGGGCGATGATCGCGTACGACGCGAACACGCTCCAGCCCACCACAGTCCAGACGAAGTACTACGTAATGGCACAGTTCAGCCGCCACATCCGCCCGGGGATGAGAATCCTCGACACGGGCGTGAGCTACGCCGCAGCGGCCTACGACGCCTCGGCCCGCCGCCTGGTGATCGTCGCGGTGAACACATCGACATCGCCCCAGACCCTCACCTTCGACCTTTCCCGCTTCACGACGGTCACGGGCGGCTCGGGCGGCGTGGTCCCGCGCTGGAACACCGTGACGACGGGCGGCGACCAGTACCGGGCGTACTCGAACACGACGCTGAGCGGAAAGTCGGTGGCGGTGCCGTTCGCGGCGAAGGCGGTGCAGACGTTGCAGATCGACGGAGTGGTGATCTGACGTAGGGCTTCCGGAGCGCCGTACGGCACGTGACGGAACCAGATGAACGCGGGCGCCGACCGCCCGGGCACCGCCCGCCCTCGGGGTGCCCGCGATCATCCCCCTTCCCACCC
The DNA here is from genome assembly GCF_055634335.1 of Streptomyces sp. NPDC111802. NCBI lineage: Bacteria > Bacillati > Actinomycetota > Actinomycetes > Kitasatosporales > Streptomycetaceae > Streptomyces > Streptomyces sp. NPDC111802. The sequence goes on from NZ_JBVKCZ010000006.1 coordinate 212,066, forward strand.
CCTTCCCACCCTCTTCCCCCCTCTCTTCTCCGCTCCGCCATCCGTGGGCAGTACGGTGTCCCCCATGCGCCCCGACACGCCTGCCGAAAACGTCGACCACACCGCCGAAGCGGCACGCCTGGAGCGAACCGCCGGCCTCTACCCCGAGGACACCGAGGCCCTGCTGCTGCGGGCCGCGGCCCACCTGGAACTGTCCGGCGACCGCCCCGCCGCGACCGCGCTCTACGACCGCCTGCTGGCGTCGTCGGCGCCCCTGGACCACCCCCACCTGGTACGGGCCCTGAAGGCTTCGAACCTCTGGGAGTACGGCCACGAGGCAGAGGCCCGAGCGATCATCGACGGCGTCAGGGCAGCCTCCCCCCGGGACCCGGCCCCCTGGGTGATCATCGCGGAGGCGCTGGAGTCCCACGACGAGCTGGAGCAGGCGCAGGAGACGTTCACGGAGGGAGTACGCCTCCTCCTGACAGACGTACCGGAGCCCCCGTACTCCACCCACCCGCTCCTCTTCGGCCGCCACAGGGTCCGCAGGATGCTGGGCGCCCCCCACGACGAGTGGGACACCTTCGCGGACACCCTCCACTCGATGCCGATCTCCCTGGACGAACTCCACGACCCGAAGCGCGTGTGGTCCCTGGGCTCGGAAAACCCGGCGGAACTGGAGGCGGAGATCTCACGCCTGCGCGCGGAACTGGGCGCGTACAGGGAGGCCCTGTCCCGCCCGTTCCCGGTGGCGGTCCTCCACTGGACGGCGGACGAGCTGGCGGAACTGGTATCGGCGTATCCGTCCCTCGCCGTGGAGTACCCCTCCCACGAGGAACACCTGGCGACAATAGAGGCCTCCCTGAGAGAACTGTCGACCTCCGGCACCCCGAACCTGGGCATCGTGACAGGCACAGTCCCGTCCTACGAGGCCTTCGCCGCCTCAGAACTCTCGTCCCCGGACGACACGACCCTGCTACCCCAGTACGCGACAACGCTGGCGGCCCGGGGGCGGGCGGTGGCTTGGCCGCCACAGCGGGGGGCGGTTTGCTGGTGCGGGTCGGGGCGGGTCTATGGGGAGTGCCACGGGGCGCAGGCACCGGCCTGACGACCGCCCCCTCGACTAGCCACTCTCGGGCCACTCCACGCCCCACCGACCGCACGCCGCTCAGCTGACCCGGCGTGCCCCGAGCCGCCGATGCGCCCTCAACCCCGCCCAACCACCCAGCCGACCCCACGGCCCACCAACCTGGGCCACCCGCCTCTCCGGGCCGCCCGCTCGCTTCTCCCCCGTGCTGGAGCGGGCCGGGTCAAGGGTGGCCCGCAGGGCCATCGGCGCAGCCGACGCGGAACGCAGCGCAGCGGAGTGAAGCGCCCTTGACGCGGCCCGCGGAAGCACGACACTGCCAATGAAGCGGGCGGCCCCACGGCACCTATAGAGAAACCCAAGTCATCCCTGGGACTGACAGTGGCACCTGCTACAACAGTGCCCTTGCTGTGCGTGGGGATTGGGGAATCAGCGTGGCTCAGCCGAAGGATCTGTCACAGCCTGTCGCGGGTGTATACGAGGAACTCGTCACCCAACGCATGCAGGAGCAGATGGAGCAGTTGAAGGCAGCGGGCTGGAAAGCCATCGATGACGAGGTCAGCGAAGAATCGTCACCCCATGTACTCGCCCGACACATCAGTCAGGCCGTAAGCCGACGCCTCAGTCAGCTGCCGCATGACAAGCGCGTCGCGGTAGCCAACCAGATCATCGAGTCACTTGCATCCGACCCTGCGGACTTCGGAAACCCAGATGTTGTCGAGCGCATCGCCGATGGGCCTCGCCAACTCCTTGCCCTGGCCGAGAAGGAGGCCCCGGGCGTCTACGCAGTACGCCCGCTCACGCCCCTATCGGAGAGCGCGCTCATCACCAACTCTCCCGAGGATCCGAGCCTCGGGAGCGAGTTGCGCGCTGAGCTAGCAACAGCTGATCGCATTGATCTCCTCTGCGCCTTCGTGAAGTGGTACGGACTGCGCGTACTCGAAGACTCTCTCCGTGCCGCAGCGGAACGCGGCGTCCCTATCCGAGTCATCACAACCACGTACATCGGCGCTACCGACCGCCACGCACTCGACCGGCTCGTCCGCGACTTCGGCGCTCAGGTGAAGGTCAACTACGAGATACGCTCAACACGCCTCCACGCAAAGGCCTGGCTCTTTCGCCGCAGGAGCGGCTTCGACACGGCGTACGTCGGCAGCTCCAACCTCTCTAAGGCCGCGCTCCTCGACGGGCTCGAGTGGAACGTGCGTCTTTCCTCAGTGGCCACCCCGGCAGTGCTCAACAAGTTCGAGGCCACCTTCGACGCGTACTGGAACGACATCGCTTTTGAGTCCTACGACCCAGATCGCGACGCTCGCAAGCTGGACGAGGCCCTGCTTATGGCGGGCGGACCACCATCCAGCCAAGACTCCAAGATCAGCCTCTCCGGCCTCGAAGTTCGGCCGCACCCCCACCAGGCCGACATGCTGGAGCGGCTCCGCGTCGCGCGTGAGGTCCACGGTCACCAGCACAACCTGCTGGTTGCCGCCACCGGTACGGGCAAGACGGTCATGGCCGCCCTTGACTACCGCAACCTGCACAAGCAGTGGGGCGGCAAGCAGTACCCGCGGCTGCTTTTCGTGGCGCATCGAAAAGAGATCCTGAAGCAGTCGCTGCGCAAGTACCGCGAGGTACTCGATGACGCATCCTTCGGCGAAGCGCTCTTCACCAGCGAGCTACCCCGCGACTGGCGACAGGTCTTCGCGAGCGTCCAGTCACTCACCGACCAACGACTCGACCAGTTCGACCCGGAACACTTCGACATCATCGTCATCGACGAGTTCCATCACGCCACGGCTACGACATATCGCCGCGTTCTCAACCACTTCAAGCCGAAGCAACTACTCGGCCTGACTGCCACTCCCGAACGTGCCGACGGCCTGAACGTCCAGGACGAATTCTTCGAAGGACGGATCGCCGCCGAGATGCGGCTGTGGGAGGCCCTCGACAACGACCTACTCTGCCCATTCCACTACTTCGGTGTGCCCGACGGCACCGACCTCACTCGCCTCAACTGGCGTTCCGGGACATACGACCAGAGCCAACTCGGCGATCTATTCTCCGCCGACCACGCCCGGGCCCGCATCGTCATCAAGCAAGTGCGGGACAAAGTGTCCGACCCGATGAGCATGCGGGCGCTCGGCTTCTGTGTCAGTAGGAAGCACGCTCACTTCATGGCGAAGTGCTTCCGAGAGGCGGGCTTCAAGGCTGAGGCCCTGGACAGCGTGTCGAGGTCCGAAGTCCGTGACCAGGTTCTTTCTCAGCTCAAGGCCGGCGGCATCCAAGTCATCTTCTCCGTAGACCTCTTCAATGAGGGCTTGGACATCCCGGACGTCGATACGCTGCTCCTCCTGCGCCCCACGAGCAGCGCCACCGTCTTCCTTCAGCAGCTCGGTCGAGGTCTGCGCCGCACACCGGACAAGCCCGTGCTCACTGTGCTCGACTTCATTGGACAGCATCGTGCCGAGTTCCGCTTCGAGGAGCAGTTCCGCGCGATGACCAACCTGTCGCGTAACCGGCTTCTTGAGCACGCTGAGCACGACTTCCCTCTGCTTCCGTCCGGCTGTCAGATCATCCTTGAAGGCAAGTCCAAGGAACTCGTGCTGGACAACATCCGCACCCAGATCAAGGCGACCGTCCAGACCCTCGCCAAGGAAGTCAGAGCCTTCGATACGCCGCTCCTCGCCGACTATCTCAGGGAGAGTCGCCGCGAGATCAGGGAGTTGTACAAGTCAAGCAACTCGTGGACGTCGGTCCTGCGTCGAGCCGGCCTAGCCGACCTACCTGAACGGTCAGGCGAGGAAGACCTGTTGAAGCGCGTGCACGCATTTCTGCACGTCGACGACCTTGAACGTGCCGAGGCGTACACCCGCCTGGTCAGCGATGACGCACCGACGTACGAGTCGCTGAGCCCAAGGGGCAAAGCGTATGCGCGCATGCTCTTCTTTAACCTTTGGGACAAGGCCGGTGGGTTCAGCTCCTACACACAGGGGCTTGAATCACTCCGTGAGCAGCGAGCCTTCCGCGGCGAACTGCGGCAGGTACTCCACCATGCGATGGGCCAAGCCGACCACTTCCCCATCCCCTTGGAGGGCCCGCACGCACACATCCCCTTGAAAATCCACAGCGCATACAACCGCTCGGAGATCCTGGCCGCACTTGGCGTGGCTCGCTTCGGCGGCCAGATGCCCGGATCCTTTGCGCAGGGCGTCCTGTGGGACGAGCCGAACCAGACGGATGCGCTGCTGATCACCCTCGAGAAGAACGAGAAGGACTTCTCCCCGACCGTCCGGTACAAGGACTACGCATTGAGCCCTGCCCTCTTCCACTGGGAGTCACAGAGCACAACCGCAGACACCTCGCCCACAGGCCTGCGCTACCAGCAGCACGTCCAACGCGGGAGCCACGTGTTGCTGTTCATGCGGCGCTACAAGGACACCGACATCGGCAAGGCCCAACCCTGGATGCTGCTCGGCCCAGCGACCTACGTCGGGCACGAGGGCAGCAGGCCGATGGCCATCACCTGGCGACTGCATCATGAACTGCCTGCGGACGTGTGGTCGTACTCGGCCATCACAGCGGGCTGACCGGTCACCTTCACTGTCAGAGTGATCGACTAACGTCAGAGTATGGACATAGCTTCGATCAAGCCCGGTCAGCTGACCACACGCGCCGAGATGAAGGAGTTATTCGGCGGAGGGACGCAAGGGGGGATCATCCCTTCGGATACCACTCCAAACATCCTGATCTACGTCGATCACGACAGCGGCAAGAAGTTCGGCTACGAAGACGGTTGGCTAGTCGAAGAGGACGACCAGGGGCCTGTGTTCGAGTACACAGGCCAAGGCACCCAAGGTGATCAAACGTTTCTCGGGCAGAACGGTTCCCGCAATGCGGCAGTCCTGCGCCACGCTCAGATGGGAAGGACGCTTCGCGTCTTCATGGCAGCGGGCAAGGTCCCTAATAGCAAGTCTGCCGCCAAGCAGCAACGTTACGTCGGCGAATTCGAATTAGACTCAGAACAGCCCTACACTGTTCGCGAGGCAAACGACGAGAAGAATGAGCGACGCCGCATCATTGTCTTCCGAATGCGCCCCAAAGGCAAGTTCGAGCGCCTCGACAAGGACGCTATCACCCGCGCGGAGACCACCGATGCGCAGCAAATCTCAGTGAGCGTAGTCGCAATCGCGCCCGAAGAGCCCAAGGTAGTTGAACCAAAGAGGAAACGAACCTCAGAGAGCAGGCGTGCCGCTCAACCGAGCCTCATAGCCGACCTCCGTCAGTCCAACCTGCGGGCTCAGTACCTCAAGGAGCTCGGAGGAAAAGGACACAGAGTCTCTGCGTACCAAATCAAGATCGCAGGAACGACAACGATCCTGACTACCGACCTATACGACACCACCGAGCACGAATTGTATTCGGTGCGAGGCGAGAGCACGCGCGATGAAATACGCACGGCGATAGGGCAACTCAAGGACTACGTACGGCATGTCAGGCCGCGTAATCCAAAGTTGTCGGTGCTCCTGCCCGAGAGGCCGCAAGATGACTTGATAGACCTCCTTCACACAGAGGGTATTGACCTCGTATATCAGGACGGCGTCGGATACACGAGAAAAGTGGCCAAGTAGCGCTTCTCATACCCTCTTGGAGTCACCATGGCATCATCGCAAGAGCACGACTTCCTCTCAGATGCAGCTCTTCGCATCATGGAGAGCGCTTCGCGATCAAGGCTCTTCGGCTACACAGAAGGTCAGCGCAAACTCTTTGACTTCTCCTGCGATCTAAAGAGGGGCTGGTCGAAGGCAGTTGTCGGGCAGACCCTGTGGAAACATGGCGGGGACGGCATCGACAAGGACCTCCGGACGCTGCTCAACGAGCACGACGTCCATGCCGCCGTATACATCGCGCGCCACGAAAGCCGGCTCCGATCTCGATTCGCAGAAGTGACCCAATCCTATCTGGATGGTCCGTACCGGGATCGGCTTTCTCGCCTGCGCGTCTTCTGGGTTCCCGCAGACTTCGACGCGAAGAACAAGAAGGAAAAGGAAGCGGTCTACAACACGCTTCGGGACGAGCTAACTAAGGATCTCCTTCTGCACGTCGTTCTCGGAGGACTCACTCCTCAGGATGTACTCCGCTTCTCGTCCTCAAAGCGCCCAGGCCTCCCGATCTCCATCCTTTCGCACGTCAAAAAGTACGGGTACAGGAACCATAGACATACAGCTAAGGAGTTGAACGTCCCGCTAGACGCCATCCGGTTCGAGAGCGAGCGACTCTTCATCATCGGGTTTCTGGAGAGCGAAAGCCTGCAAGGCGGCTTGTATCAACTGACAGACAGCGGAAACGCCATGCTCGACATCTGCTCACGTCTCCGAGATTACCTCTGTGGAAACCTGGGCGAGGGAAACACAAATAAGGAGTTCGAGCACATAACCAGGCTGCTAGGAATCGACTATCCCTCGATACCTATCTCAACTCGCCTGACGATTGAGGATGCTGAGATAGATATACAAAACCCCACAGCGCTCCTGTTGCAGCACGTGACACAAGCCGATGCTGATGGTTCTGTAGAGTGGCCTGATCCTTACTTCGAGCTACCTTCAGCCTCGGAGATCTCCGCCTCAAAGTGAGTCTGCGCGAGGTCGAGTGCAGTATCGGCGTCGCAGCCATGCGCACTCAGCCAGTGGAGCAAGTCGGTGATGATGTCGATCGCCACCTCCTCTGCGAGTGCCACGCCTAGCGCGCCGGCTCGTGCTTGACGTGGTAGCTGAGCCCAGTCTTGCCTGTACAGGCTCATCAGAGCCTCGGCTCGATTCACTCTCCCACCTCCCAAGTGCTCATCAGTTGAGGGCAGCCCCGTCACCAGCTCACACCAAGTGGCCTTCTTCTCTGCGTGGAGTTGAACGCCCCATCTGTCAGCCACGGCATCAACGAGGGCCATGCCGCGCCCTGCTTCGGCGTCGTCCTCTGCGTTAACCAGACTGGGTAGAGCCCGCGTATCGGGGTCATGGACCTCGATACGCAGGCGGGTCCCCCTCATGGACACTGCGAGAGTCGCCGGAGTGCCGACTCCAACGTGGGTGATGACGTTCGCCACGAGTTCGCTGACGCAGAGCTGTGCGTCGGCGACGACCTCATGGAGACCCCACAGCTCCAAGTGCCTCCGCATGCTGCGGCGGAGACCCGCCACTCCCGCAGGCTCTGCTGCGAAGCGAAGGGTCCACGGCTTCCTCGACAGACCTGCGATGCAGCCCATCGCCCAACTCCTCTCATGCCAGGGCAAGTCGCCCTGCGCAGTTGATCACACACCCAGGGTTGCAGTGAGAGTCTCAAAATGGAACTCTCACGCCTGAGTAACAGGTGCACAGCCGCCTCATGCACGCCCCCAGCGCACACCACCTTGCAGCTATCTGGCGAAAGCACCACGATCTGACAGATCGACATGGAGGGCCTAGAAACATGGCAGTCGGACCCACTACTCGTAGGCGCCAGCTAGGCGCCGACCTGCGCCGTCTCCGGGAACGCAAAGGCTTGACCCTTGAGGAAGCAGGTGCACGAGTTGGTATCTCGAAGGCGACACTCAGTCGCTATGAGACGAAGGAAGGTACGGTCAAGTGGCCGGCTGTCGATGCCCTCTGCCGGGAGTACAGCGCTTCCGATGAAGAGCGTCTCGCCCTGGTAGAACTCGCGAAGGGCGCCAAGATCCAAGGCTGGTGGCGATCACTCGCCGACCCCATCCCTGAGTCCATGAACCTCATGCTCACCCTTGAGGACGAGGTCGTACGCGAAGACCACTACGCGAGCATGTATGTACCTGGGCTGCTTCAGACCCGCGCTTACGCCGAGGCGGTGCACCGAGCCTCCGAGGTGCAGTGCCCGGAGCGCGAAGTCCAACACATGGTGGACATCCGCATGAAGCGGCAAGAGCTCCTCGATCGCGACGAACCACCTCACATCTGGTGTGTGATCGATGAAGCGGCGCTCCGCCGCCAGGTAGGCGGCCGCGACGTCATGCAGGACCAGCTCCGGCATCTACACACCATCGCTCAACTGCCCCACATCACCGTCCAGGTGCTGCCGTTCTCAACAGGCGCCCATGCAGCCGCCGTTGGCAGCTTCGCGGTTCTGCGCGGCCCTACGCCCGAACTAGATGTGGTGTACGTGGACTTGCTCGGCGGTGGACTCTTCATGGAGAAGCCGCGAGAACTGGAGCGTTATAGGTTGGCGTTCGAATACCTCAGCGCACAGGCACTCGATCTTGAGTCTTCGGCAGACACCATCCACCGCATACATCAGGAGCTCTGATGACGGCACCCTCGATGCACCAATGGTTCAAGTCGTCCTACAGCGGTGGGAGCGGAACCGAGTGCGTGGAGTGCGCGCGTGCCGACGACGGCATAGTCGTACGCGATTCGAAACATGCCGATGGGCTGATGGTGGCGGTCCAAGGGCGAGCTTGGCGAGTATTCATAGATGCCTTGAGCCAGCAACGCTGGGGCAGACGTTCGTGAGCGACACTGTGCCCGCGGCGCTGCCGTTGAAGAACATCGGCGAAATTCGAGCCGCTCTTCGGTCTGGACACGGCTTTCCGGGCGACCGGGAGTTCTTGGAAGCAGATCTTCAGCGTGCGTTGGAGGCGTCGTCGGAGACGGACCTCAACGCTGTCGCCGCGGTGATCGTCGACTACCGGGGCAGGGTCCGGCTCTACCAGGACCCCGACTTTGACATCGCCGTGCAGGAGGGCATTGACCTCGCGGCGCGGCTGAAGCATGAGGGCGAGAGCCGGTGAGAGGCGTGATCGCGGCCGTGACCGCGCGTGCGGCCGATCGGGCGAAGGCTCTCGGAGCCGGGCAGGCGCTGGAGACACTTCGACAGGAACTGGACCAGGTCCCCAGGCTCAGGGTCCTGCTCGGGGGCCCGTCAGGACGCCACCGAAGTCCGCAAGACGAAGATCGAACCCCGGGCCGAAGTGCCAGGGGTTGCAGTGGCGTACGTGTACACGCCGGCACCGCAACCTCCCACTGTGGCCATCGTCGCGGTGACCCCGGACGATGGCGTTCTCGCCGAGTAGTTCTTCGCCGTGTCTCCCAAGAGCCTCGTACTCGACGTCGCGGGACCGTCACGCGGGACGACAACTAGTGTCACTCGTTGGCGGATGACTCGACATCCACCACCACAGCCTCTCCACCTTCGTCTGAGCCGCATCGCTCAGAGCCGCGGCAACCCCGACGCCGAACACCTCACTCACTCCGGCATCAACGTGGCGGCTAGAGACTCAGTGGACTCCCCGATCTCAGCCGTGCGTTGGGCTGGCGCGTCGCTGTCCGGATCGAGGATCAGCACGCGCAGACCGTGACCAGTAGTTACGGGATGACCACTTAACGTGAGGGCGTGGGATAGAGCCACAGTCGCAGCAGTCGGCTGAGGCGCGGCATCAGCACATAGGTCAGCGTGGGCAGCAGTACCGCCGGGAAGACGACCGCGCGCAGCGGTAGCGGCCAGCCGGTCGTGTGGGGCACGAGCAGCCACTGGACCAGCAGAACGAGCGGATACGCCGCGAGGAACGTGGTCAGCACCATCTTCCAGCGGGGCGGGGACTGCACCGTCGTACCGGGCAGGCTGAACCAGGTCTCCATCCCGGTGGTCGACTGCCGCTCGCCGCTGACCTCGGTGGCGATGTCCTCGATCCGTGCGTGCCAGTCCGCCCGCTCCCGGGACGTCAGCCACTGCGACAGCCGCTCCGGGTCGGAGAAGTGCACCACCGCGTGGAAGCGATGCCCGTCCTCGGGGCGCAGCCAGGCGACCCCCTGGTTGCCGGGGAACCGCGACGCGCTACGGGTGATGCCATGCGTCCACCGCTCGAACTCGGCTTCCTTACCGGGGCGGACCTTCCAGGTGAAGACGGCTGTAACCGGTTCGGTGCACTGGGTGCTGTGGTCCGTACGGAGTGCTCTGTGGTTCATACGGAACCGCGTGCCACGGACCGCGCCACTCATGCCCCGCGCAGGGCACAGTAAGGCTCCCGCGGGTCTGTGTAAGCGGCCCGGCCCGGACGCGGTCGTGACAATTGGGGATTTCTCCACTGGTCGCGCTGGCTGCGTCACCGCAGGGCCTCGATAGCCTGGAGGATGAGGGCCCGTGCCTCCGCCCCGTACACAGCCATACTGCGAAGTCGCTCAAAGGCCTTGATGTACAAGGCGATCTCGGTCGGCTGGGTGATGTTCACCTCGGCGGAGATCAGCTCTACGGACACGAGCGTGTCGTCGTGCACGTCGAACGTCTCCTGTGGCCACAGTGCACGCTCACGCGTCGCCATCGGGATGATGCCGAACGACACGGCTGGCAGTGCTCCCGCGGTGAGCAGGTAGCCCAGCTGTGCGGCCATCGCCTCCGAGTCGCCGAGTTGGTAGTAGAGCACTGCCTCCTCGACGACCATCACGAATCGGTGCCCTGGTTCGTGGATGACCTGTGAGCGCTGCAGGCGTGCTGCGGCGGCATCGGCTGCATCATCGGGGACACCGAGGAAGCGGGCGTTGGTGCTGAGCAAGGCCTGTGCATATCCCTCGGTCTGCAGCAGCCCGGGGACCAGGACCGGGGAGTACACCCGTAGCAGGCTCGTCGACTTGTACAGCTCCACGTAGCTGTCCTGCAGCTTCCGCAGGCCTGTACGAACACGCTGGCGCCACTCCCTGTAGAGGGATTCCGCATGCTGGGACGCTGCGATCAGGTCGGGGGCCTGGTCAGGGGTGCCAGTGGCTCGGCACCATAGGCGGATATCCGTGGGCGATGGCGGTGTCCTTGCGTTCTCGATGCGGGAAGTCTTGGCATGATGCCAGCCGCATTGAGAGGCCAGCTCAGTGACCGTCAGGCCGGCGTCTTTCCTCAGATCACGTAGCTGCCGCGCCACCTTCTCGCGCGCGGTCTGGGCTGAAGAAGACGGGGAGATGGGCATGAGCTGGCCAATAGTGCTTTCTGTCAGTGGATCTCGTAGCTGTCATGCGGGACAGCGCGTTCCCATACTGCCTCGAACGCATCCGAGCACTGCTTGACGATGCTGGGCTCCGTTCGTAGTTCCATGGGCGGATCGCCCCAGTTGCCGTCCCCTGTGAAGTGGTTGAAGAGGACCTGAGTGCCATCGAAGATCCACAGGTCGGCGCCCGGCAGCATTAGGTCGGCTGCCCGATGACGGGGCAGCCACCGCACCCGTTCGCCTGCGTGCACGTTGACGGCTGTTCCGGCGTGCTCGTATCGGATGTAGTCGGTGACGGGTTCGGACACGATGCGAGCACGCCGTACGGCGACGCCACGGGCAACCGCGCGGGAGATCATGTCAACCCAGGGCGCCCAGTACTCGGAGTTCGGGTCGGCGTCGCGCTGCCCGTTGCGGAGCCAGGTGTTGAAGTCGTCCGCCTCGTCGCCGACTGCGTACTGGTCACGCATTTCGAGGTGCACGGCCGAGCACTGCGCGGCCTCCATGAGCTCGTCAAAGCTGGGTACGTTCTGCGACATCGCAGGCCTCCCTGAGTACAGGCACCAGGCGGGCGGGGATGCGGATCACCGTTTCGTGGGCGGGGATGTCCTTGGTGTGCCCTGGTGCCGTGTTCTCCACGCACTGGGTCTGTGTCTCTTTGTCGGCCGTGTAGCTCTGGATCACGATGTCCGCGTTCTCCAGGTCCACCCACGCGGTTGGTGACCCGTTCTTGCCTGTATCCGGGTCGATCCCGATGAACTGCAGGTCCATGGCTGCCTTCCGTTCGGTGCGCCGATGTGCAACAAACTCAGGCCAAATCCACTTGTGGTCAAGAGCATGAAGTAGCCAATCAGCTCTTCAGTGAGTTGTGCGCACATTGGTGCACATCGCTGGCCGCGCTGCATCTCACGCTCATAGCGTCGCGCTTGCACAAGGGCCCGGTGAGGCCGTGCGACCTCCCGAGGCATGGCCGACGTCAAGGAGCGCCAACATGAGACAAACTGCAGCACGTCCCCCAAGCAGCGAGGGCCAGGATCAGTTGCCGCCTGATCTTGAAGTGATGCGGGATAGCGCCCGTCAGTTACTCGACCTGGATTCCGCGCCGGACGTCCTCCCCCAGAGCCCTCCCGAATTGGACACGTTCATCCTCAAGGTCCGCGGGCACGTGGAGCTCCTCGCCCTCGACGTCGAGGAGGCCGCCCGGAGACTCCCCAAGCACGAGGTGCTGCGCTACTGCGCCCTTGCCTGCATCGGCGAGGCGCGGGGGATTCTGCGCATCAGCCCACGTGCCAGGCTCAGCTCTGACGTCGCCTACGCACGCCGCATCGCCCGTGTCCTGAACGCCCTGTGCGATCACTACGAAAACCTGACCAGTCACGACAAGCGATGACGACCTTGCGGGTCTCTCGCTGCTGCGACCGCCTGGCCATCCGCTCTCCGCCTGCTACTGCCGTCTCTCTCTACAGGCAGCCACGGCGTACGCCCTGATGAAACCCGCGCTGTCGGCCCGCAGGTCCATGCAGCGGGATGGAGAGTCCCTCTCCCGGCCACCCACGGCCGGCATTCGGCACTCCGGGAGAGAGCTACCCGAAAGTCCTCTCACTGTGAGGTGAATCTGTGCTCAGCACCACCGACAGGCCGTCCGTGCCAGTCCCTCCCAGCGGCAACGCGAGCGTGAAGGAGGGCGAGCGATGACTACCCCAGTCGCCGCCAAACCGCGCACCGGCCGATCCCTCGTCACCAATGGCGACTTCGACATGCTCGCCGCCTTCTGCGCCGACGAATACGGCCTGGAACGCAGCGGCGCCGACCGCGTCATCGACCAAGCCCTCGCCCTCGTCTTCGTCATGGGCTCCACCGGCGCAGGCGCCACCATGGCTCCCTCCCAGCTGGTCGACCCCGGCTGGCACACGCTCATCCTGCACACCGGGTGGTACGCCGACTGGTGTCAGCGGCAGTTCGGCTACTTCCTGCATCACCAGCCCAACTCCAAGGTCCGCACGCGCGGGCTGATGGCGGACGTCGTCACCAGGATCCGGGCTGCCGGCTTCGAGGTCGACGAGCGGCTGTGGGGCACGGCTGCCGACTGCAACCCGCCTGCCTGTTGTGGCGACGGCCCTTGCTGCTGAGCCAGCCCTGCGACCCGCCCTTCCGCGAGAGGGCGGACCTGTCCGGCACCGGCCCCAAGGTCCGCCCATCTCGTCATCCCAGAAGGATCCGTCCGTGTCCCTCACCACTCTGACCGCGGCCAGCCGCGTGACCGTCTTCCCTCTCGAAGACCTCTCCGTCGCCTACACCACCCAGTCCAGCGATCAGCGCAGCCTGGGCGACATCGGCCTTGTCGCCATCGTGGATGAAGGCAGCGACGGGGAGGAACTGTGGCGGCTGGCCCGTGACGTGGGTGGGCGTACCACTGAGGGGGACCAAGCCCGCTGGATCCTCACCCAGGCCAGTCGGGCGCGCATGATCGGCACGTACGGCAACCTGCCCGATGCGAGATGGACGGCGTACATCCGTCGTCGTCTTGAGCTCGACGCACTTTTCGCCAATCACGACGTACTGATGACGGGCCGGATTGCCCTGTACGGCCCGCGGGCAGTGACGGCCGAGAAGAAGCCGGCTTGGAGGGGGAGAGCGTGACCAGTCTGATTCCATGGCAACAGCGACTGTCCACCGGTACCGAAGACATCCAGAGTGAAGTCATCGACTGGTATCGCCGGACCCCGCACGGCAAGGCATACGTCCCCACCATGATCTGGGGCACGCTCCAGACCGAGGCGTACGCGACAGTGATCCTTCGTCGGGTCGTCGAGTTTCTCGGTGTTCCTGATGACGTTCCCGCGGGCGTGGCCAAGCGGATGGAACGTCAGCAGGTGCTGTACGACGGTGAGCATCACTACGACGTGATCCTCGGCGAACAGGCCCTGTACACGAACGTCGGCGGGCCCCATGTCATGCGCCAGCAGATGGAACGCCTCCTGCGCGACATCGACTTGCCCTCTCTCACTCTCGGAGTGCTTCCCACCACCGCCGAGGTGAGCGTGGTCCCCTTGCCCGGCTTCAACATGCACGGCGATGACCGGGCGCACTACGAGCTCGTCTCCACGGGGGTGGACATCACCGACCCGGACGAACTCGCCCTTCACGACAAGGCGTTCAACGCCCTCAGCGCTGCCGCTGGTTATGGGGATCCCGCCAAGGAACTGATCGGCAAGGCCCTGCACTTCTGGAGCAGGAGAGCGGCATGAGGACGATCAACGGTGAAGTCGCGGTCGGGTTCGAAGCCGTGCGAGAGGCCTTCGCGGCGAACTTCGAGCAGCGTGGGGACATCGGCGCGGTCGTCTGCGTGTATCGGGATGGACGGGCGGTTGTGGATCTGTGGGGTGGGGTGGGGGGTGGCCGACACGTGGGCCGCCGGGCGGGCGTGGGGGGGCGGGATACGTTGCAGTTCGTAGTTCGGCGCCCCGGTGCCGCGTAGCTGATGGGGCCTCATGGGCTCCCTCTCCACCTGATGGGACCTCAGTGCTCCGCCAAGCTGACTGCCCCTCATGGCCGTGGCCCGTATGGCAGTCCCGATGAGCGTCTCCAGGCATATCGGATTAGCCTCCCAAATGAGCGCTAAGTGGATCTTTAATGACGCGCTCCACTCGAACCAAGGAGGAGACATGCGCAAGCTTCAGAAGGCCGCTGTTGCGGCCGCGATGGTCGGGACCCTCTGCCTCATAGCCACCGGCACTGCCACCGCTCAGCCCGCGTACGACGGGCATGGCCACAAGAGTTGCAAGTCGCACGACCTGAACATCGACATTCTTGGTCAGGTCGGGGTGCTCCCCGGTCTTGCGGGCAACTTGGGCAACGGTGAGGGCAACCCGGGCGCGATGTACACCGACGTCGGCTCCGACTGCTGAGTGGGAGCGACTCCCTCACCTGGTTCGCTGAAAGGGGCCCTGGCGCCCGGGCACAAGCCCGGCGCCGGGCCCCTGCGTCACGTCCTGCTCGTGCGACGGTCGCTCACACCGTCCAGTGATCCCGCTCCGGCAGCTCCACCCACCTGTCCGGCGGGCCCGTCACAGCTCGTGCGTCCGTCAGGCGCAGGCCCGCCCAGGCGCACGAATACGCCACCGCGTTGTGGCGGTAGAGGTAGGACGCCAGGACCTCCTCGGGTGTGGCGTCCGGGTCGGGGGCGCCGGCCGGGTGGAGGTCCGAGGCCTCCAGCACCCCGTTCCGGGTGATGCTGCCCTGGTTGCCGCTCTTGGGGTTGGCGTAGAGGCCGTAGCTGATGGTGCCGGTGGACAGGCGGGTCAGTACGCCGGGCATGGACGGTGCGTATCCCCAGGGCTGGGTGACGACGCAGCCGCCCGGGACCGTCGTCACGCCGACGATGCGCAGGGTCTCGTCCAGGTCGTAGGCGTACGGGTCGTCCAGGATCTCGGCCGCCTCCGAGGCGTCCGCCGGTGTCGCCTCCAGGCGGCGTATCGCCTCGTCGGCGTCGATATCGGCCACGCAGGCCAGGCCCAGGCCGTCGTATTCGATGTCGGTCAGTGTCTCGACCAGGCGTCTGCCCTCCTGTGCCGCCTTGCGCTCCTGCTCGGTCAGGCCTGGTTCGCCGTGCGGGAGAGGGAAGAGGTCCGGGACGGGGCCGGCCAGGCTCAGGCGTCCTGGGGACCAGCCGCCCATCAGGGGACGCCAAGGGTCGGCTCCGGCGGCGGCCAGGGCTCGGGCGTTGTCGGGGCGGTCGTACATGACCGCTTCCCACAGGGCCGTCGTGCCGTACTCCAGCGCATCCACGTCGGTCACGCGCCGGGCCAGTTCAGCCACCACCTCCGGTGAGCCCCAGGCCGCAGCTCTGTGCAGGGGGCGGCTCTCTCCGCGGCCCCATCGTTCCGGGTCGGCGCCCTGATCCAGGCGGTGCCTCACGTCGTCGTAGTCCTGCCAGCCCTCCCAGGTCATTCCTGTCCAGCCGTGCCCGTCCTCACGAGCCGTCACCATGCCTCCTCCAGCCGCGGTTCACGCTCCCCCTCCACGCACACCATCGCAGGCGGGTCTGACATCCGGTCGACCAAAGTCGCAGGGCTGTAGACCATCGGCCGATGGCAGGCGGTACGAGGTCTCGTCAGACTCGGCGACACCAACAGCAGTCGAAGCCGACAGAAGCAGACGAGGCGGGGGACATGGCGCGTACGGGGGACGTCTGGAGTGTGGGTCGCGTGAAGGGGCGCGGGGGCGGCGGCGGTCCTGTTCTCGGCAAGGACACCGTCCTCGCCGAGTCGGCTTGGGTTCTGACGCTCTTTTGTACGGCGTGCGGGGCCGGTGCCGGCTGGCTCGTCACCCTTCTTGCCGACTGGCTCGTGACGTTGTCGTGGGCGCCGTTGCAGGGGCCGGCCGAGTTGGTGACGCCCGTGCCGGAGCCGTGGCTGACCATCGGTGGTGTCGCGGTGGGTGCGGTGCTGGGGCTGGGGGTCGGGTTCATCGCGGTGCATGAGTCGCTTTCGGTGCGTGTCTCGGCCGGCCGTGTGGTCCTCGGTGTTCGGGACTCCTCGCAGGAGTTCGGGCGGGAGGAGATTGACCTGGTGGTGCGGGACGGCAAGCAGCTCGTGCTGCTCGGGGCGGACGGTATGGAGATCGCTCGGGAGGACTGCGGGTTGCCCTGGGCTCGGGTGGCCGAGGCGTTCGGCGCGCACGGTTACCGGTGGGCGGACGTGGATCCGTATCGGGGGGAGTTCAGGCGGTGGGTGCCCGGGATGCCCGGGCTGCCGGATGGGGCGGACGCGTTGCTGCGGGCCCGTGCGGCGGCTCGGGAGAAGGACGGGGGCGCGGAGGACGCGCGGGAGCTGCGCCGGGAGTTGTTGCGGCTCGGCGTCGTCGTGCGGGATGAGGAGAAGCGGCAGTACTGGCGTCTGCCGGGGTGAGGGAGTCATGTGGGGTGGGTCGGCTCTGCGGGCCGTACGACGGAGGCGGAGGCACCCTGACGACCTGACATCGCCTGCAAGCGAGTCTCGGTAGTTGAGCCGCGCCGTTCGCGTCCGAGCCGCCCTCGCTCGACGACACGAAGCAGCCGGCCGCGCGGCCCGGGTGAGCGCGGGCCTGACGGAGGTGGCCTCGACGCTTCCGGCCGTTCTCGCCGGGCTGCTGACCACGGCGGTGACCGGGCCGTCGGTGTGGGGTGCGGCGCTCGCGGTGTGCCTGGCCGGCTGGACTCCGTACGCCGCCCAGGCCGCGGCGCTGCTCGAAGAGGAACGGGCGAGTGGTCATATGCTCGCGTCGATCTCGTTCGGGGCCGGCCCGCTGTACCTGCTGCGCCACCACTACCTGCCCGCGGTCCTGCCCGCCGTACTGCGCAACGCCCTGCTGCGGCTGCCCACCTGCGTCCTGGTGCTGGCCTCCCTCGGCTTCCTCGGCCTGGGCGAGCAGCCGCCGACGCCTGAGTGGGGGCGGCTGCTGTCGGAGAACCAGCCGTATGTGGAGTTGGCGCCGTGGACCGTGCTCGGGCCCGCGGGCGCGCTGGCGTTGCTTTCCGTTCTCGCCGTGTCCGGTACGGCGTCGGGGCGCGGTGAGGGGCGCGTGCAGGTTCGGCGTCGAGTGCGTACTGCGGTTCGAGGGCCTGTTGTGCGGGCTGAGAGGATTACGCGGACCGTAAAGCAAGGAGGGGGATGAGCTTGTACGAAATCGTCGTCTTGTCCGGCGTCCTCGCACTCGTCATCGGCGGGTGCGTCTGCGTCGTGTGGGCGGAGCGGGGCGGCCCGCGCTGGGTGCGTGGAGTGGCCTTTGTGACCCTGGGGTTGAGCCGGTTGGTGCGCGCCTTGGCGCGTTCGAGTGGGAAATCGAGGTCGGGGTCGAGCTCGGACGGGGGCGACTGACGGCTCGACCGACGACTGAAGTCGTAGGGCTCGCGGTCGGTGGCGCACGGCTGTTTCGCCCGGCCGTGAGGCTGACGCGGGCCGCGCCGAGGGGGTAGCGGTCGGCGCGGCCCGCGTGAGGTCAGCCGGTGGCCTCCGCCGGCGGGGCGGCTGTCGCCGCAACCTTGCCCTCCGTCAGGAGCCATTCGCGGTGCAGGGCGCCCAGCGGGATCTTCGTCTGGAAGACCGGCGTGCCGAAGATGGTCAGTTGGAACTGGAGCGAACCGGTCAGGTCCACGCCGCCGTAGAGGGCATAGGCGCCGGTTGCCGAGCCCGTGCCGTCCGCGGAGCCCTCGGCCGAGGCGTCGGCGTGGGCGCGGACGTACGGGGCCAGGTCGGCGGTGACGCCCACGGTGCCGTAGAGGCCGACCGTGGCCTCGGCGCCGAGAGCTGCCTTGACGTCGCCCGCCGCCGTCACGGTGGCCTTCAGGGGCTCGCCTGTCATCTCGGACTCGCTGACCGGGGTCCAGCCCTTGGCCCAGGAGAAGGAGCCGCCGACGCGGAAGTCGCCCTTGAGGTCCTGTTCGACGTCGACGGTGACCCTGCCGTCCGCGTTCACCTGGATGTAGCAGGTCAGGTCGAGGTTCACGACCACGGGGATCGGGCCTACCTGGATCACCGGGTCGGAGTGGAGTTCCGCGAACGGGATGCGGATCGGCTTTCCGTTGGTCGAGCCGACCGCGCGGCCCTTCAGGGACCACTGGGAGGCCCAGTCGCCGGACAGGCCCAGGAAGGCGGCGCCCGGCGAGGAGCCGGTGCCGGAATCGGCCGTGCCGGAATCGGCCGTAGCGGAATCGGTCCTACCGGAATTGGCTGTACCCGCATCGCCCGTGCCACCGGAGCCGTCGTACGAGAACGCGACCTCCGGGGCGAGTTGGACGAAGCCCTCCACCGACGCTGCCGCCGACGCCGGGGCGCCCTCCGCCGTGGCGACCGCCGCGCCCACGTCGATCCGCAGGCTGCCCAGCGGGAGCTTCGCGCCCTCGGGGCCGAAGTGGAGGTCACCGGTCTTCGCCCAGGAGACCTTCACGCCCTGGACCAGCGGCTCGACCTCGACGGCCGACGGGTCCACCGGGACTTCACCGTCGGCCTTGCTCTCGCCGAGCACGGAGTTGAGCTTCGCCGGTTCCGTCTCGACCGTCGTACCGCCGCTCTGAGCGGCGCCCACGACCTTCGTGACCTCGGCCAGTACGCCGTCGGGGGCGCCGGGGGCCGGGGCGCTGGCGATGATGTCGCCGACGCCGACCGGGGGTTGGGCCGCGGGACTGGAGGTCGGGGCGGCCGAGGGATCGGCCGACGGGGTGGCCGTCGGTTTCGTGGCGGACGGCGCCGAGATGACGGCCCGTCCGGTCTTCCGGTCGTACGAGGCGACCTTGAGGGAGGACTTCTTCGCCCTGCCTCCGTCACCGCCGTCGGCCACGGCGGTGGGAGTGGCCGTACCGGACGGGGCCGATACGACGGCGAGTTGTTCCTGGGCCGCGGCGGCCTCGGGGCGCTCGGACGCCGTCGCGGCCGCCGCGTCCGTGGTGGTCGGGGAGTTCGTGGAGCAGCCGGTGGTCAGTACGGCCGCCAGGGCGATCGCCGACAGTAAGGCATGGCTCTTGAGCCTGGGTCTGTGCATGCGTGTTCCTCGGGAGCGGTGTATGGGGGTGCGCTGCAGGAGGTGACGCATGGGGGGTCGGTGGCGGGCCGGTCATCGAGGCACGCCGAAGAGGCCGGTCCGGCGCTGTGCGCCGACGTTGGTTACCCCCCAGTAGTCATGCATGAGCATGCCAGTACGGCGGGCGTGGCATCCGCTTTCTTTTCAGGGGGGACCGGTGACGTGGGTCACACCTGGTCAAGGTGATCTGCGGTCAGTTCCCGCAGCCGCTTCCGGGGTTCTCCGGGTTCGCTGGGTTCTCGGGGTTTTCCGGGGTCGGCTGCGGGTCGGGGGTGGGGGCGGTCGCCCCCGGCGGGGTGTCGGTCTCCGGAGGCTCCGCAGGCTCCGGTGGCTCCTGCGGCTCCGGATTCTCGGGCGTGCTGGGAGTTTCCGGGTACTGCGGGGGGCTCGGCGGCTCCGGCACCTCCGGCTGCTCCTCCACCGGATCGGCCGGCTCGGGGTCGACCGGCTCGGGGTCGGCCGGCGCCGGAGGGGCAGGCGGCGCGGGGTCGGCCGGCGCGGGGTCGGCTGGCTCGGGGTCGACCGGCGCCGGAGGGGCAGGCGGCGCAGGAGGGGCAGGCGGCGCCGGAGGGGCAGGCGGCGGTACGGGCACATCGACGTCCGGCTCATCCGCCGGCGCCGGCTCGGCCACGGTCACCGGCTCAGCCGCCGCCCCCGAACCATCGACGGAATCAGAAGCACCTCCGGCGCCGACCGCACCGACGACATCCACGGCCACCGCCTCGGCCTCACCGTCGGCCGGCTCCCGCTCCTCCACCGGCTTCACCTCAGGCACCCGCACCGGCCCGACGGGGTCCCCCGGCGTCCCCGGCACATCCACCCCCGCCCCCTCCGACGGCCGAGCCCCCACCGGCGCCTCCGCCAACGGCACTCGCGGTGCGGACGGCGTCGAAGCGGGCCCGCCCGTGCCCAGGGCGAGCATCATCGCGAGGGCCGCGCCGGCCACCGTCGCCCCGGCCGCGACAGCCGCCGGCACCTTCGCACCGCCGCCGCCGACCACCGCTTGCCGGGTCGCGTGCAGCACACCGCCGATCTGGCCGCCGAGCGCGGCCGTCGCACCGGCCGACCCCGCCGCCAGCGGCAACAGGAACTTCCCCGCGCTGCCCACCGCGAAGACCAGCAGGGCCGGGCCGACCAGCGCGGGCAGGCGGTCGTTGGCGCGCATGAGCACCGCGAGCCGGCCGCGGCAGTCGTCGCAGGCGTCCACATGGGCGAGCAGGCGCTGCGACTGGCGGGGGGTCGCGTTGCCGCGTACGTACGCCGGCATGCGCACCCAGTGGACCTCGCAGGCGGGGTCGTCGGGGGCGCCGGTCTGGGAGCGCAGGAACGCCTGGCGCATGCCCTCGCGGGCGCGGTGCAGCAGTACGGCCGTCGCTCCCTGCTTGGCGCCGATGCGCTGCCCGACCGTCTCCAGCGGCTGGCCCTCGGCCTCCGCCAGCCACAGCGCCCGCACCCAGCGTTCGGGCAGCTGGCCCAGCACGCGCACCAACAGGTCGACGGACGAGACCTGTTCGGCGGGGTCGGCCATGTCCTCCGCGTGCACGGCGATCTCCGCGCGCTCGGTGGCGCGCGGGTCGTGCGGGGTCTCGCGGGCATCGCCCACGGCCGTCGCCGCCAGGTGCCGCACCGTCGTCATCAGGTACGCCGGCACGTTCTCGATCTCGTGGCCCTGCGACAGCCGGCGCCAGACGCGGAAGTGCGCCTCGGCGACCAGGTCCTCGGCCACCCAGGGGTTGTTGCGGGTCAGTGAGCGCGCGAAGGCGACCAGACGCGGCTGCTGTTCCTCGTAGATACGGGCGTAGGAGGCGGTGGCGGACGGGGGAGGTGACGCCTGGGCGGGCACCTTGGGGAAGCCGTCGGACATGGCGGGAACGCTCCGGTTGCCTGCTGAGCTGAAGGGCGCGAACGGGTTTGTCAGCGTAGATGACTAAAATCTCAAGTAAATGGTTCGCGTGACTTAGATCACAGGCGAGGGGTTCCGGTTCGGCGTAATCAACGGGCCCGCCGGGCGGTCGAGAAGGCGCACGTGCACTGACAAGAG
The DNA here is from genome assembly GCF_055634335.1 of Streptomyces sp. NPDC111802. NCBI lineage: Bacteria > Bacillati > Actinomycetota > Actinomycetes > Kitasatosporales > Streptomycetaceae > Streptomyces > Streptomyces sp. NPDC111802. The sequence continues at coordinate 233,696 of NZ_JBVKCZ010000006.1, forward strand.
GCACCGACAACAGGAACCGACAACGGAGAAGACCGACCATGCGCCACACCCTTGAGCAGCCCGTCCGCGCCCGCCTCGTCACCCCCGACTTCCCGGATCTGCCGATACGCCCGACCCTGCGCTACTCCGCCGCCGAACCCTTCGCCGTGCGCATCGACTTCCCCGCCCATGTCTCGGACGACGAGCGCGGGGTCACCTGGGCGTTCGCCCGCTCGCTGCTGGAGGAGGGGCTCGACTCGGCGGCCGGGCTCGGGGACGTCCGCATCGTGCCGTGCGGCAGGTCCCGTACGGTCATCGAGTTCCACGCCCCGCACGGCATGGCCGCCGTCCGATTCGGTACGGCACCCCTGCGGCGGTTCCTGCACCGCTCGTACGCCGTCGTCGAGCCGGGGAGAGAGGAGCTCGGGCCGGAACTCGACCATGGGCTGCTGTCCCTGCTCGACGGGGTATGAGGGTCGGTCGGTCAGTCGGTCTCGATGGGCGTCAGGACGCGCGTGCTCGTCTGCCGGTAGATCACCGAGCTGCGAAAGCTCACCACCTCACGGCGGGCGCTGAAGCGGTCCATGAGGAAGGCGTGCAGGTGCTCGATGTCCGGGACGGCCACATGGACGAGGAAGTCGTCGTCGCCGGAGACGACGAAGACCGAGACGACCTCCGAGAGTTGGCCGAGGTAGCTCTCGAAGTCCTGGATCACCTCGCGGCTCAGGGGACGAAGCCGGGCGAAGACCAGCGCCTGGAGCGAGCGGCCCAGCAGGCGTGGCTGTACGGCCGCGTGGTAGCCGGTGATCACCCCGCGGGCGCGCAGGGCGCGGACCCGTTCCAGGCAGGTGGAGGGTGCGATGCCGACTCTGCGGGCGAGTTCGCGGTTGGTGAGCCGTGCATCGCGCTGGAGATGGGTGAGGATCGCCGAATCAGTGTCGTCCATGGCCGTCATTCTTCCCGGGACACCGAATTTGGTTCGGCCGAGCCGCTCAACTCCCGCACCGCGCCGTACATTTCACCTGCCTGTCCGGACCGGAGGGAGCCCTCGCCCATGACGACCGCCGCCGCCCGACCCGTCGATTGGTCCGAGGAACGCCGCCTCGACGAGGAACGCCCCCTCGACGGGGAACGCCCCGGCGGGGTACGCCCGCTCGGCCAGGCCGTCGACCACTACGACCGCTTCCTCGCCGAGCACTACACCTGGATGCTCGGCGGCGATCTCGACGCGCTCGCGGCGGGGCAGCGGGCGGCTCTCTCGGCGTGGGGTGTGACGCCCGGTTCGGCGATCGGTTCGGTGGCCGGGGCGCTGGCCGTGGATCTGGGGTGCGGTCCGGGGCAGGCGAGCCTCGCGCTCGCCGGTCTGGGCTTCGACTCCGTCCTCGCGGTCGATCTGAGCCGGCCGCTGCTGGACGAACTCGCCGCGCACGCCGCGCACTTGCCGACGGTGCGGGTGGTGCGGGCGGATGTGCGGACCGCGTTGCGGGAGCTGGTGCGACCGGGGTCGGCGGGGGCCGTCGTATGCCTGGGTGACACGTTGACGCAGCTGCCGACCCGTGGGGATGTGGCCGCCCTCTTCGCCGATGTCGCCGCCGCGCTCGCGCCCGAGGGGACGGCCGTGTTCGCCTACCGCGATCTGACGGTCCCGCTCACCGGGACCGACCGCTTCCTGCCGGTGCGGGCCACCGAGAACCGGATCATGACCTGCTTCCTGGAGTACCCGGCCGACTTCGACGACTACACGGTCGTCGTGCACGACCTGGTGCACACCCGGGACGACCCCGACGCCGACTGGACGCTCACCGCCCGCAGTTACCGCAAACTGCGGCTCCCCCACGACTGGGTGCTGGAGCAGCTGCGCGCGGCCGGGCTGCGGGTGCGGCACGAGGAGCGCGGGGCGGGGGGCATGCGGACGGTCGTGCTGGAGCGCGGTGGTTCGCGGACGGGTCCGTAGCGCCTCCCCTTCCCCCCGGATTCCCCCCGGAAAATGGTTTGTCCCGCGAAGTCGGCCCGCCCTACGGTGAGTTGACTTCGACGAGACGTTCCCCTGAAACAGGCCGCAGCGCGGGAGCGTCCCACCTCGCTGAGGTGCCGGAGGGGCGGCAGCTCACTTTGTCGACCCCTCGTTTCGGAGGTCCCGTTCATGATGAACGTCGGTATCGGCCTGCCCATCGGCGACCCGGCCGCCCTGCTCACCTGGGCCCGGCGCGCCGACGCCGGTCCCTTCCATACCCTCGGTCTGCTCGACCGCCTGGTCTACGACAACCCCGAGCCGCTGGTGGCCCTCGCCGTCCTCGCGGGCGCCACCACCCGCGTCCGCGTCCAGACCGAGGTGCTGCTCGCCCCGCTGCGGGACACCGCCCTGCTGGCCAAGCAGGCCGCCACGCTGGACCTGATGACCGGTGGCCGCCTCGTGCTCGGGCTGGGCATCGGCGGCCGGGACGACGACCACCGCGTCGCGGGCACCGATCCGCGCACCCGGGGCCGTCGCCTGGACGAGCAGATGGCGTTGATGTGCCGCCTGTGGCACGGCGAGCCCTACGGCGACGGCATCGGCCCCGTCGGCCCGGTGCCCGCCCGCATCGGCGGCCCGGAGATTCTCTTCGGCGGCTTCAAGCCCGCCGCCCTCGAACGCGTCGCCCGCTGGGGCGACGGCTTCCTCGCGGCGGCGGCACCCTCCTGGGCGGGCGGCCTGTTCGACACCGTGCGCGGGTTCTGGAAGGAGTACGGCCGCGACGGCGCACCCCGCCTGGTGGCCCAGGTGAACGTCGCGCTCGGCCCGCAGCAGGTGCTCGACGACGCCCGTGACCGTATGCACGCGTACTACGCCTTCACGGGCACGCCCGACCGTATGGTCGCCGGACTGCTCACCACCCCCGCCGAGATCCGCGACGCGCTCACCGCCTACGCCGACCTGGGCGCCGACGAGGTCATGCTCTACTGCTACGGCCTCGACCCGGACCAGGTGGACCGCCTGGCCGGCGTGGTCTGACGAGTTCCTGCCCCTGGGAGGCCAAGTGTTGCTGCTGCTCCTGCTGTTGGTCCTCGTCGCGGTGATCACCGCGGTGGCTCTGGCCGGACACGGCAGCCGCACCCTGGCCGACCGACGGGTACGTCGTACCGGCGCCCCCGGCGTCCTGCGCGGGCTCGCGGCCCTCGCGGGCGCCGGGGCGTGCGCCCTGTACGCGTGGGGGCTGCTCGCCGTCTGCGGCGCGGTCCTGACGGCGGAGGACGGCGGCACCGACTCGGCTCCGCCCCAGTCCTGCCGGACTGCGGGCTGGTGGGAGCGGCATCAGCGGGGCATCGAGATCGCCGACCACACGGTGACGTACCTCCCGCTCGGGTTCGTGTGCGAGACGAGCGACGGCGGGAGTTACGACACCGGTGACGTGCCCGGGTACGTCAATCCGGCCGTACTGGTGCTCGCCCTGAGCGCCGCCGGGTGTGCCATCGGCGCGGGGTACGCGTCGGAGCTGCGGGCCCGGGCGGAGTCGCGTCGGGCCGCGGGCGGTTAGCCTCGGTTCCGCAAAGCGCGGCAGTAGTGGTTGGAGGCAGCATGGCGAAGGTTCCCAGCGGGGTGGTCGCCGCGGGTGGGCTGGTCGGTGGGTACGGCGTGGCCCGCTGGACGAGGCAGCGGCCACTCGGCGGGGCCGTACTGGCCGTCGCGGGGGCCGCCGCCGCACAGCGGTGGAAGCAGCAGGCGGGTGGCAGGGCCGCGGGGGCGCTGACCGCCGCGTATGTCGCCGCCTTCGCCGGATCGCATCCGCTGGCCAAGAAGGTGGGCGCGTGGCCCGCCGTGTTCGGGGTGGCGGGCGCGATGGCCCTGGCGTCCTGGGCGGTCGCGGACCGACGCGGCTGACCCCCGCTGCGGCCGCGGGACGCCGCTGGGCCGTGTCCGCAAAGTCCCGCCTGCCCCACGACGCCTGGCACGCTCCCCCACTGCCTTAGGGGCGTGGGAGGTGCCCCCACTCGCCGCACCGGGCAAAGCCCCGAGTACATCCAGTACAAGGGGCTCCGCCCGGCACGCCGAGAGCACGCACCAGACGCCGCGGGGCCCGCCCTCCGGGCGGACGACGGGACTTTGCGGACACGACCTGGGCCCCGCGACGCCGGCATGATCCAAACGACAGGCCTAGGCCTGGTGGCTCAGCACATTCACCACCCGCCCGGCCGGATCCCGTACGAAGAACCGCCGTACCCCCCACTCCTCGTCCCGGATCTCCCGCACGATCTCCGCCCCCGACGCCACCACCTGCGTGTACACGGCGTCGACGTCCTCGACCTCCACGCTCAGGTCGGAGACGACGGGGGCGGTGCGTTCCTCGGTGAGGAAGCTGATCTGGGCGGTGGGGTTGGCGGGGGACGCCATCGTCGACACCCAGCCCATGTCCATCACCTCCTCGAAGCCGAGCAGGCCGTAGAAGTCCCGGCTCGTCGCCATCTGCCCCTCGGACTCGACCTGGATGTTGGGGACGATCCTGCGGATGGTCATCGGTGCGGCTCCTGATCGGCGTCCGGAGTTTTTGTTATCCCCGGCAGTGTCCCCCCGTCTCCTCCTCGTCCCCAGCCGTAGGCACGCGAGGAATGAGCCACGTGACACGACAGATCAGCCGCCGGAGCATGCTCAAGGCCGCGGGCGCGACCGCCGGAGCCGTCGGTATCGGTACGGCCGTGATCCCCACGCCCGCCGTGGCGGCCGGCACCTACGCGCACCCCGGCCTCCTGCACACCCGCGCCGACCTCGACCGTATGGCCGCCAAGGTGAAGGCCGGCGCCGCCCCCTACACGGCCGGGTTCGCCAGGCTGACCGCCAACCGGCATGCGCAGAGCGGCTGGACGGCCAACCCGCAGGCGACCGTGTACCGGGGCGCGGGCTCGCCCCAGAACTACGCGACCCTCTACAACGACATCCACGCCGCGTACCAGAACGCCCTGCGCGGCCACGTCAGCGGCGACAGCGCCCATCTCGACACCGCCGTGGCCATCCTCAACGCGTGGTCGGCCAAGCTGACGAGCCTGGCGGGCAGCGCGGACCGTTTCCTGGCTTCCGGTCTGTACGGCTACCAGATCGCCAACGCCGCCGAACTCGTCCGCGACCACCCCGACTTCGCGCTCGACCGGTTCCGGGAGATGCTGACCGGCGTCTTCGCGCCGCTCAGCGAAGACTTCCTGGTCAGACACAACGGCGCCGTCGTCTCCAACTACTGGACCAACTGGGACCTGACCGCCATGTGCTGCGTCCTGGCGACCGGCATCTTCTGCGACGACAGGGCCCAGGTCGCCCGCGCCGTCGAGTACTTCAAGCACGGCGAAGGGCTCGGTTCCCTCAGGAACGCCATCCCCGTCGTGCACGACGACCAACTCGCCGAGTGGCTGGAGGCCGGCCGCGACCAGGGCCACGCGCTGCTCGGCGTCGGACTGATGGGCACCTTCTGCGAGATGGCCTGGAACCAGGGCATCGACCTGTACGGCTACGACGACAGCCGCTTCCTCAAGGGCGCCCAGTACGTGGCCAAGTGGGCCATGGGCGGGGAGGTGCCGTTCACCGCGAACACCCGCAGGAAGGGCGCGATCAACGGCTGGTCGGGGTCGGAGACCGTGACCGAGGCGGCGCCCGTGGACCCGGCGATGACCCGCCCCATCTGGGCGATGATCGCCAATCACTACACCAGGCGCCGGGGCCTGCCGGCGTCGTACCTCACGCGGATCGCCGCGAAGTCCGGGCCGGAGGGCGGCGGTGGGGACTACGGGCCCAACAGCGGCGGGTACGACCAACTCGGCTTCGGGACGCTGGCGTTCACGCGGGACAAGGCGCGGGGTGCGGGGAGCACGGGCGGTTCGCCGAGTCCGGCCGCGTCGGCCGCCGGTTCCGCCGACGCGGGGTCGGATCCCCGGCCGCAGACCGGGGCCGCGGCAGCGCCCTCGGCCTCCGCCTCCTCGGCGGCGGGCGGTGACCTCGCCGCCACCGGTTCGAACGACGTGCTCGGCTGGACCGCCGCAACCGGCGTCACCGCCCTCGCCGGTGGCCTGCTCCTGCTGCGCCGCCGCGACCGGGTCCGGCGCGAAGGGCGGTAGAGGGGCACGAGGGCGAGTCCCGGCGGGCCGGGCGAAGGGATCCTCGGTCCCAAGGCCACGGCTCCGGTCCGGCTTCCGGCTTCCGGCTTCCGGCTTCCGGCTTCCGGCTTCCGGCTTCCGGCTTCCGGCTTCCGGCTTCCGGCTTCCGGCTTCCGGCTTCCGGCTTCCGG
>NZ_JBVKCZ010000006.1:240015-282809 GCF_055634335.1 Streptomyces sp. NPDC111802
TCCCGGCTCCCGGCTCCCGGCTCCCGGCTCCCGGCTCCCGGCTCCCGGCTCCCGGCTCCCGGCTCCCGGCTCCCGGCTCCCGGCTCCCGGCTCCCGGCTCCCGGCACGAGGGTAGCCGGGTCCGGTCCGGCCCCTTCCGGCTACGCCCCCGTCGCCCCGGTCGTCCCCGCCGCCCCGGTGGGTCCCGTGGATCCGGTGGCGCCCGTCGCTCCGGAGACCCCCTTCGCCCCAGGGCCCCCGGCGGCCCGAGCCGCCCGCACGCCCGCGCGAGCCGGCTTGGTGACCGCCGTGAGCGGTCGGGCGATGTCCTCCAGCGACCGGCGTTCCGCGCGCACCGCGAGGAACGCCGCGACCAGGCCCGCCAGGCACATCAGGGCCGCACCGATCTGGAAGGCTATGACGGTGTCGCCGACCTTGCCCGTCCCGGTGAGGTCGGCGAACAGCAGCGGGCCGCTGATGCCGCCCGCGGCGGTGCCCAGGGCGTAGAAGAAGGCGATGGACATCGCGCGGGTCTCCATCGGGAAGATCTCGGAGACCGTGAGGTAGGCGCTCGAAGCGCCGGCCGAGGCGAAGAACAGGACCGCGCACCAGCAGGCCGTCATCGTGGTCGCGTTGAGCGCGCCCTGGTCGAACAGCCAGGCCGTGCCGAACAGCAGCAGGCCCGAGAGCAGGTAGGTCGACGAGATCATGACGCGTCGGCCGACCGTGTCGAAGAGCTTGCCGAGCAGCAGCGGGCCCATGAAGTTGCCGACCGCGATGACCGCGAAGTAGTAGCCGGTGTCGCCGGTCGGCACGTCGAAGAACGTGGCCAGGATCGCGCCGAAGCCGAAGGTGATGGCGTTGTAGAGGAACGCCTGGCCGATGAACAGGGAGAAGCCGAGGAAGGCCCGCCTGCGGTACTTGGCGAAGACGGTGCGCCCGATCTCCAGGAACGTCACGCTCCGGCGCTGGCTGATGGTGATCTCGCCCTCGGGGCGCGGCAGCGGCTCCTCCCGCCCGGCCGCCACCTTCCGCTCGATGGCGGACACGATCCGTTCCGCCTCGTCGTCGCGGCCGTGGATCAGCAGCCAGCGCGGGCTCTCCGGGACATGCCGCCGGACCAGCAGGATCACCAGCGCGAGGACGGCGCCCAGCGCGAACGTCAGCCGCCAGCCGATGTCCGCGGGCAGGATCGCCGTGTCCAGCGCGACGATCGCCAGCAGCGAGCCGGCGACCGCGCCCAGCCAGAAGCTGCCGTTGATCATCAGGTCGACGCGGCCGCGGTACCGCGCCGGGATCAGTTCGTCGATCGCGGAGTTGATCGCCGCGTACTCGCCGCCGATGCCGAAGCCGGTCAGGAAGCGGAACAGGAAGAACCACCAGGTGTCGAACGAGACCGCGGTGAGGGCCGTCGCCGCGAGATAGACCGCCAGCGTGATCATGAAGAGCCTCTTGCGGCCCCATAAGTCGGTCAGGCGCCCCCAGAACAGCGCGCCCAGGCAGGCACCGGCCACGTACAGCGCGGCTGCCAGGCCGGTGACCTGGCCGGAGGTGATCGGCAGTCCGCTGCCGGGCTCGGACAGTCGGGGGGCGATGCTGCCGACGACCGTGACCTCCAGGCCGTCGAGGATCCACACGGTGCCGAGACCGATCACGATGGTCCAGTGCCAGCGCGACCACGGGAGGCGGTCGAGGCGGGCGGGGATGTCGGTCGTGACGGTACGGCCGGTCTCGGCCTGCGCGGTGGTCATGGGCTCCCTCCTCGTCGAGCGAACCCCGGCCGGGTGCCCTGATGGGCCGGCCCTACGCCCCCAGCGCTCGCGACACGGTGTAGATCAGCAGTCCGGCGAGCGAGCCCACGACGGTGCCGTTGATCCGGATGAACTGCAGATCGCGTCCGATGTGCGCCTCGATCTTCCGCGTCGTGTGCTCGGCGTCCCAGCCGGCCACGGTGTCCGTGATCAGGGAGGTGATCTCCTTGCGGTAGGTGGTCACGACGTACACCGCCGCGCCCTCCACCCAGCTGTCGACCTTGGCCTGCAGCCGCGGCTCGACCGCCATGCGGGCGCCCAGCGACAGCAGCGAGGCCCGCACGCGCAGACGCAGCTCGCTGCGCTCGTCCTCGGCCGCCGAGACGATCATCGACCGTACGGCGGTCCACGCGGACGCGATCAGGTCCTGCACCTCGCCGCGCCCCAGCACCTCGCCCTTGAGCCGCTCGACCCGCGCACGGGTGTCGGTGTCGGACTGGAGGTCGGAGGCGAAGTCGGTGAGGAAGCGGTCGAGGGCGCCGCGGGCCGGGTGGGAGGGCATGTCCCGCATCTCGGTGACGAAGCGCAGCAGCTCCTTGTAGACACGCTCGCCGACCCTGCGGTCCACGAACCTCGGGGTCCAGCCGGGGGCGCCGCCCGTGACGGCGTCCATGATCTCGTCGTCGTGCAGGATCAGCCAGTGCTGCGCGCGGGCGACGATCAGGTCGACGGCCCGCTTGTGGCCGCCGTCGGCGACGACCTTCTCCAGCATCTTCCCGATGCCGGGCGCGATCTCCTGGGCGTCGGCCCGACGGGTGATCGCCTCCCCCACCACCGCCTGCACGTCCGAGTCGCGCATCACCGCCAGGGCGCCCCTGAGCGCCGCCGACAGCTCGGCCGTCACACGGTCGGCGTGCTCCGGGTCCGCCAGCCACGCGCCCAGTCGGCTGCCGATGCCGACGGCGCGCAGACGCTGCCGTACGACGTCCTCGGAGAGGAAGTTCTCCCCGACGAACTCGCCCAGCGAGACCCCCAGCTGGTCCTTCTTGTTGGGGATGATCGCGGTGTGCGGGATGGGGATGCCCAGCGGGTATCGGAACAGGGCCGTGACCGCGAACCAGTCGGCGAGCGCGCCGACCATGCCGGCCTCGGCGGCCGCGGCGACATAGTCCGCCCACTCTCCGGCGCCGTGGTGGGAGGTCACCTTGGCGAGGACGTAGACCAGCGCCACGAACAGCAGCAACCCGGTCGCGGTGAGCTTCATCCGCCGTACGCCGCGCTGCTTCTCCAGGTCGGCGGCGGTGAAGGTGTTCATCGCACGTACGGCCGAAGCGGGCACCCGCCGGTTACCGGCGATGCCCGGCCGGGCATGCTGCTCTACGTCGCGTGTTCCCGTTTCATCCAGATTCGTACGTTCCATTCCCCGCTCCACCAGTCCAGGATCCCCCGTACACATTGTCCCTACCTGACCGACTCCTGGAACGAATCAAGAGTTCCCGGCGTCTGTCTGTTGGGGGGAGGTCAGTGGCGAACTCCGGATGAACTCCGGCGGCCCAATGGGGGGTCCGTGCAACTCCCCTCTGCCTTATGACGCATCATTAGGTGATCACATCGGAGCCTCGGGCTCCCATCCGTCCGAGGAGAACGCACCGCATGACCAGGCGAAACGGTTATGCCCTGCTGTCCGCGATCATCGCCCTGATCGTCGCTGTGTCCGCCGCCATATACGTCGGGGTCGCCTCCGACGAGGGCAGCGCCACCAGCAAGAGCACCCCCACCAGGCAAGGTACCCAGCGCGGCCCCGCCGCCCCCGCCTCCACCGGCATCTGGGTCGGCGCCTGGTCCGCCTCCCCGGTCGGAGCCGAGGCCGGGACCGAGGTGCGCGGCATGGCGGGCAGCTCGGTGCGCAACGTCGTGCACACCAGCGTCGGCGGTACGAGTTCCCGCATCACGCTTTCCAATCTGTACGGCCAGTCGGCGCTGACGATCAGCCACGCGTCGATCGCGGTGGCGGCCTCCGCCGGGACCGCGGCCGCCGTCGCGGACACCATGCGGCGGCTGACCTTCGGCGGCAACGCCATGGTCGTCATCCCGCCCGGACAGCAGGTGCTCAGCGACGCCGTGCGCCTGGTGATCCCGGCGGACGCCGACGTCCTGGTCACCACCTACTCCCCCACCCCGTCCGGCCCGGTCACCTTCCATCCGCACGCCCGCCAGATCAGCTTCATCGCCCAGGGCGACGTCACCGAGGACGCGACCGGGGTCGCGTACACCGGGCGGAGCGGGGTCTGGCGCTATCTGACCGCGGTGGACGTCCTCAGCCACGAGTCCGACGGCACCGTCGTGGTCTTCGGTGACTCGCTGACCGACGGCATCACGTCCACCGAGAACACCAACCGCCGCTGGACGGACGTCCTCTCACGCCGGTTGCGCGCGGCGGTGGCGGCCGGCGCGGACGTGCCGCGCTACAGCGTCGTCAACCAGGGCATCAGCGGCAACCAGATCCTCGCCAGCGGCGCCGGCCGCCCCGCGGACAACCAGGCGGGCATCGGCCGCTTCCACCGCGACGTCCTGTCCCGTACCAACGTCAAGGTCGTCGTCATCGACCTCGGCGTCAACGACATCCTGCGCAACCCCGGCCTCGCCGACCCCGACCGTATCCTCGACGGCCTGCGCGCCCTGGTCCGCCAGGCCCACGCCCGCGGCCTGAAGGTCGTCGGCGCGACCCTGATGCCCTTCCAGGGCCACCGCGGCTACACCGACGCCCGCGAGAACGTGCGTCAGCAGATCAACGCGGAGATCCGCGCCGGCAAGGTCTTCGACGCGGTCGCCGACTTCGACGAGGCTCTGCGCGACCCGTACAACCCCCGCAAGTTCCGCCCCGACTACGACTCGGGCGACCACCTCCACCCGAGCGACAAGGGCTACGAACAGATGGCGGAGGCCTTCGACCTGAAGGATCTGAAGGGAGCGGCTCCGGCGGAGCTGTAGCGAAGCGGCGGCGGGACGGCGGCGCTCAGTCCTCGTCCCGCTCGCGCCCCCGCTCGCGCTCCTTCTCCCACCGGTTCCCGCGGTCATCGTGCACATGGCGCCACATGTCCCGATGCTCCTCGAGCATCCCCCGATGCGCCTCGTACCGCTCGTCGCGAACGGCCCCCCGCAGCTCCCGGCGCTCCGCCTTGCGCTCCAGCTTCTCCCGCCGCCGCTCCTCCCGGAGCTCCTGCCGCTGCGTCCGCGTCAGCTTCCGCTCGACCCCGACGCCGCCCCAGAAGGCGAACCCGGTCACGATCACCCGAGGCGCCCCGGGGTCCCCCGGCGCCCCCTCCTCACGGTGATCGAAGCCCCCCATGATCCCGATTCCCCGCACCTCGACCTGGACGCCGGGCGGCACGACCACCTCGATCCCGCCCATGATCGCGACGCAGTTGATCTCGATCTCTCGGTCCGCGAAGTTCGCCTCGCGCAGATCGATCTCCCCGCCGCCCCAGAAGGCGAAGCAGTTGAACCGCTTCGGCGCCGTCCAGCGCCCCTTGCGCTGGAACCCCGACAGCACGGCGACACCCCACGTCGAGGATCCCTCGCCACCGACGATCCGGCCGGCCCAACTCCCGTCCGACGCCTCGGGCTTCTTGACCATGTCGACCTTCGGCACGGCCACCTCGCCGACGGGCAGATCCCGGGTGATCGGCGCCAGATCCCCGTACGTACGAGCCTTGTACGTCGCTTCCAGGCGTTCCTCGAACTCCGCCATGTCGAGCCGCCCCTCCGCGAGGGCGTCCCGCAGGACCTCGGCGACTTGTTCACGATCGGCGTCGGAGGCACGCAGCTCCGTTGCGGGGGGCCTGGGGGGTGTCCCCCCGGAAGGCACAGCGTCGCTCATGTACAGCAGCCTACGAGCAACCCCCGCCCGGGGCTACGAGATCGCCCGCTCGGCCTGTTCGGGCGGGGGTTTGGGGGCGTCCCCCAATGAATGCAGCATTTTGGCGATCACGGCCTCGATGTCCGGCTCCCGCACCGACAGGTCCGCCAACGGATACTCCGCCGCGATCCGCGCCACCAGCACCGCCGCCGACTCGGCCGCCGGGAACGCCAGCCACTGCCGCGGCCCCTCCACCTTCACCACGCGCGCGGGCGGCGCCTCGATCGGCGGCAGCTCCCGCTCCAGGTCGACCACCAGGGTCCGCTCGCTCTCGCCCACCTCGTGCAGCCCGGCCAGCGGGCCGTCGTACATCAAACGACCGTGGTCGATGACCATCACCCGTGAGCACAACTGCTCGATGTCCTGCAGATCGTGGGTCGTCAGCAGAACCGTGGTGCCGCGCTCGGTGTTCAACTCCCGCAGGAACTCACGGACCCTGGACTTCGAGATCACATCCAGACCGATCGTCGGCTCGTCCAGGTACAGCACCTCGGGATCGTGCAGCAGCGCCGCCGCGATGTCCCCGCGCATCCGCTGGCCGAGCGAGAGCTGCCGTACGGGAACGTCCAACAGCGCTCCCAGGTCGAGGAGTTCGACGAGCCGGTCGAGGTTCTCGCGGTAACGGCCGTCAGGGATGCGGTACATGCGGTGCATCAGCTTGTACGAGTCGATCAGCGGCAGGTCCCACCACAGCGTCGTACGCTGCCCGAACACCACCCCGATGCGGTGCGCGAGCCGGGTGCGCTCGCGGGACGGGTCGATGCCTGCCACGCGCAGGCGGCCCCCGCTGGGGGTCAGGATCCCGGTCAGCATCTTGATCGTCGTCGACTTGCCGGCACCGTTCGGCCCGATGTAGCCCACCATCTCGCCGCGCGCCACACGGAAGGAGATCGAGTCGACGGCCCGCACCTGCCGCCGCTCCCGCCTCATGAAGCCGGTCTTCCTGCGCACGTCGAAGACCTTCTCGACACCGTCGAGTTCGATGAACGCCTCGTCCCGCATGCCCTGCCCCTAACTCCCCGTACTCCGATACGACCGCAGCCCGGCCCGCCACGCCAGACCGGCAAGCGCACAGCACGCCGCCGCCACCAGCGGCGAGGCGAAGGCCGTCCACCCGGGCAGGCCGATCGGGTACGGCCGCCCCAGTACATGGGCGGCGGGCACCCAGTTGACGAAGGCGAGCGGCAGCATGAAGGTCGCGCCGCGCACCAGGTCCTTGCCGAACACACTGGGCGGGTACTGAAGCAGCGTCGTCCCGCCGTACGTGAACGCGTTCTGCACCTCGGCGGCGTCCTGCGCGAGGAACTGGAAGGCCGCGCCCGCCACGAACACCGCCGAGAAGATCGCCGCGCCGCTCACCACCATCACCGGCACCAGCAGCACCTTCGCGGCGCTCCAGTCGACGTCGACCGACACCAGCGCCCAGCCCAGCACCAGCGCGCCCTGCGTGATCCGGCCCAGCCGGCGCAGCGCGAAGCGGTCCGCGCCGACCTGCGCGAGCACCGGCGCGGGACGCACCAGCAGCGTGTCGAAGGAGCCGTCGCGCATCCGGGCGCCGAGGACGTCCATCGAGCCGAGCACCAGGTCGGCGATCCCGAACGACGTCGCCGACAGGCCGTACAGCAGGGCGATCTCCGGCAGCGACCAGCCGCCCAGGGTGTCGACCTGCGAGAACATCAGCAGGATCGCCACGAAGTCCAGGCCGGTCACCATCAGGTTGCCGAGCACCGTGACGGCGAAGGAGGTGCGGTAGGTCATGCTGGAGCGCACCCACATCCCGGCGATCAGCCGGTAGGCCCGCAGCCCTTCGAGCAGAGCGCCGCGCTCACCCACCCTGCACCACCACCCGCCGCGTCGCCGCCGACTGCAGCAGCCGCCCCGCCGCCAACAGCGCCACCGCCCACACCGCCTGGAAGGCGAACGCCCCGAGCGGGTCGGTCTCCCCCATCAGCACGTCCGCCGGCATCTGGATCTGCGCCGCCCACGGCAGCGTCCGTACGATCTCGCCGAACACGCCCGGGAAGGCGTTCAGGGGCAGCACCATGCCCGAGAAGAAGATCCCGGTGATCACCAGGGCCTGGCTGACGCCCATGCCGTCCATGAGCCAGAACACGCTCAGGGCGGCCAGATACCGGATCGCGAAGCTGACGACCGCCGCCGGCAGCAGCGTGACCACGAAGGCCGCCCAGGGGGCGACGTCCGTCGGCAGCGCCATCGGGAAGAACAGCGCGCCGAACACGAACGGGATCACGCCCCGCCCCAGCATCTGGAACATCGCCCGCCCCATGTCCCCCGCCAGCCACCAGAGTTGGAGATCGGCCGGCCGGTACAGGTCAACGGCGATCTCACCGGTGCGGATGCGGTCCATGAGGTCCTTCTCGGCGCCGCCGCCCTGGATGGCGAGCGTGGCGTAGAGGCACTGGCCCAGCCACACATAGGTGACGGCCTGCGCCTGGTCGTACCCGCCGAGATGCGGTCTCTCGTCCCACAGGGCCAGATAGGTGTAGACGAGGATCACGCCGAACACGGTGTTGGTGAACACCCCGGCCGCCGTGGCCACCCGGTAGGTCGCGTACCGTCGGAATCCGCCTACGGCGACGGCTGAGTACAACCGCCACGAGCCCATGTCCACAGCCCTCCCCGCCCGCGCCCGGCACCGAAGCGCAGGAGCCTAGTGCGCGGCCGACGGGGGCTGCCAGCCGATTTCCGGCGACCCCGGCGCGAGAGTCAGGTCACTTTCCGAGGACACGCGCGTTTTCCGGGAACGGAGCGCCCGATACGAGAGTCTTCAATGGGGGCGCAGTAGGCGTACGAGGGCGTACGGGAACGTACGACGCGAAACAGGAGTCCGTGTACGACATGAGCGACGAGCCGCAACCGCAGCCGCAGCCGACCGAGAAGCCGAAGCGGCCGAAACGGACGGGCTGGCGGCGCATCATCCCGACCTGGCGCATGGTGCTCAGCACCTTCGTCATCGGCGTCATGCTGCTCGTCGGCCTGTTCGTCATCGGCTACTCCCTGGTCAAGATCCCGCCGGCCAACGCGCTCGCCACCAAGCAGGCCAACGTCTACATGTACGCGGACGGTTCGGTGATCGCCCGCGACGGCCAGGTCAACCGGGAGAACGTCACCCTCGCGCAGATCTCCAAGGACGCCCAGCACGCGATCCTGGCCGCCGAGGACCGGGACTTCTACACCGAGTCCGCCGTCGACCCCAAGGCGATGGTGCGCGCCGCCTGGAACACGGCCACCGGCAAGGGCAAGCAGTCCGGCTCCACGATCACCCAGCAGTACGTGAAGAACTACTACCTGCGCCAGGAGCAGTCCGTCACCCGCAAGGCGAAGGAGTTCATCATCGCGATCAAGCTGGATCGCGAGAAGAGCAAGAACGAGATCCTCGAGGGCTACCTCAACACCAGCTTCTTCGGCCGTAACGCCTACGGCATCCAGGCCGCCGCCCAGGCCTACTACCGCATGGACGCGCAGGACCTCGACCCGGCCCGCGCCGCCTACCTGGCCGCGCTGGTCAACGCGCCCAGCGAGTACGACGTCATCGCCCACCCGGAGAACAGGTCCGCGGCCGTCGCCCGCTGGAACTACGTCCTGGACGGCATGGTCACCAAGGGCTGGCTCAGCGAGTCCGAGCGGGCGGGCATGAAGTTCCCGATGCCGAAGGAGGCCTCGACCTCCACCAACCTCTCCGGTCAGCGCGGTTACATCGTGCAGATCGTGAAGGACTATCTGACCCAGAACAAGATCGTCAGCGCGGAGGAGCTGGAGGCCGGCGGCTACCGGGTCACCACCACCCTGCAGAAGGACAGGCAGGACGCCTTCGTCGACGCCGTCAACGACAAGCTGATGTCCAAGCTGGACAAGAAGAACAACAAGGTCGACAAATACGTCCGCGCGGGCGGCGCCTCCGTCGACCCGAAGACCGGCAAGGTCGTCGCGATGTACAACGGCATCGACTACGTCAAGCAGTACACCCCCAACGCCACCCGCCGGGACTTCCAGGTCGGCTCCACCTTCAAGCCGTTCGTGTTCACCTCGGCCGTGGAGAACGGCTCGAGGACCCAGGACGGCCGCCGGATCACCCCGTACACGTTCTACGACGGCACCAACAAGCGCCCGGTGCAGGGCTGGACGGGCACCTACGACCCGGCGAACGAGGACGACGTCTCCTACGGCGACATCACGGTGCGCGAGGCCACCGACAAGTCGGTCAACTCGGTGTACGCGCAGATGGCCGTCGACGTGGGCCCGGAGAAGGTGAAGGACACCGCGGTCGAGCTCGGCCTGCCCGCCGGCACCCCCGACCTGCACCCGTCCCCGTCCATCGCACTCGGCACCGCCACCGCCAGCGTCCTGGACATGGCGGAGGCCTACGCGACGCTCGCCAACCACGGCAAGCACGGCACGTACACCATGATCGACAAGATCACCAAGGACGGCGCCGACGTCATCGAGCTGCCCGAGCGCAAGACCTCCCAGGTCATCAGCCGTGAGGCCGCCGACACCACGACGTCCGTGCTGCAGAGCGTCGTCGACAACGGCACCGCCACCGCCGCCCAGGCCGCCGGCCGGCCCGCGGCGGGCAAGACCGGTACGGCGGAGGAGGACACCGCCGCCTGGTTCGCCGGCTACACCCCCGACCTCGCCACCGTCGTCGCCGTCATGGGGCAGGACCCGGTCACGGCCAAGCACAAGTCGCTGTACGGCGTGATGGGCCTCAACCGCATCAACGGCGGCGGCGCGCCCACCGAGATCTGGGCCCAGTACACCCAGAAGGCGCTGACGGGGAAGCCGGTCAAGGACTTCGACCTGGAGCTCGCGGAGGGCGCCGACGTTCCCCAGTACCCGACGACCGACCCGACCGACGGCGACGACGGCACGGGCGGCCAGGACAACGGCGGCACCACCGGCGACACGACGACCGGCGGCCAGGACACCGAGGGCCAGACCGGGGGCGAGACCCCGGGCCAGACCGACGGCGGCACGACGGGCGACACGACCGGCGGCACCTCGGACGGCGGCACGACCACCGACGGCGGCACC
Organism: Streptomyces sp. NPDC111802; assembly: GCF_055634335.1. NCBI lineage: Bacteria > Bacillati > Actinomycetota > Actinomycetes > Kitasatosporales > Streptomycetaceae > Streptomyces > Streptomyces sp. NPDC111802. The sequence continues at coordinate 250,720 of NZ_JBVKCZ010000006.1, forward strand.
ACCGGCGACACGACCAGCGGCACCTCGGACGGCGGCACGACCACCGACGGCGGCACCACCGGCGACACCACCGACGGAGGAACGACGGGCGACACCACCGACGGAGGGACCGACACCGGCGGAGGCGGAGTGACATCCGGAAACACAGCCGGAACGCTGAGCACGACCCGCCGGCAGTGAGCACCGGAGATCAGTGACCGCTGGTCGCCTTGAGCCCCACCACGGCGACCAGCAGCAGGGACACGAAGAGGATCCGCGCGGCGGTGACGGGCTCCCCCAGCACCGCCATGCCGACCACCGCGGCGCCGGCCGCGCCGACGCCCACCCACACGCCGTAGGCGGTACCGATGGGCAGGGACCTCGCGGCATAGGACAGCAACAGCATGCTGGCGACGATGCCGGCGCCGGTGAACAGGCTGGGGACGAGCCGGGTGAATCCGTCGGTGTACTTCAGGCCGACCGACCAGCCGACCTCGAGCAGACCGGCGACGACGAGCAGGACCCAGGCCATGACAGGCACCTCCGAGACGTGACGACGTTGAGCGGGGGTGCGTCGTCTTTGCGTGGATCCCGGTACGGCGCGTCTCGTCGGGTTCCTTCAAAGCTAGCAAGGAAACGACAAAAGGGGCTGGTGACCATGGTCACCAGCCCCTTTGACCGTCGAACTACAGACGTCGAACTACAGACGTCGAACTACAGATAGAGCCCCGTCGAGTCCTCCGACCCCTCGAACCGGTCGGCGGCCACGGCGTGCAGATCGCGCTCGCGCATGAGCACATACGCGACCCCACGCACCTCGACCTCGGCACGGTCCTCCGGGTCGTACAGAACCCGGTCGCCGGGCTCCACGGTCCGTACGTTCTGCCCCACCGCGACGACCTCGGCCCAGGCCAGCCGACGGCCGACGGCGGCCGTGGCGGGGATCAGGATGCCGCCACCGGAACGCCGCTCACCCTCGGTGGTGTCCTGCCGCACGAGTACTCGGTCGTGCAGCATCCGGATGGGCAGCTTGTCGCCCTGCGTGCTGTGCTCGATTCTGTTGGCGCTCACACCTTGAACCTACCTGCCTTTACCGCCCGCGTACGCCCTCGGGTCCGCCGCTCAGCCCTTGCGGCGCCGCGTGCCCAGAGCGAGCAGCCCGACGAGGCCGACCGCGACCAGTGCCACGGGCACGATGCGCTCCAGCCGGGGCGCGCCCTCCTCGTCGGTGAACTTGGCCGTCATCCCGCTCACGGCCCGATTGACCTCGACATAAGCCCGTCCCAGGGTGTGGTCGATGTTCGAGACGACCTTGGCCTTGGCGTCGCCGACGATCGTCTTCGGGTGCACCCGCACCCCGATCTCGTCGAGCGTCTCGGCCAGCGCTGCGCGGCGGGCTTTGATGTCCGCCTCGATCTGCGCCGGTGTTCTGGTGTCCGACGTGTCCGCCACCGTACGGCCTCCGAAGTGAAGCTGATGCTGTTTCCGGACAGTCTGTCAGCTCCACGCCGGACCGCACTGTCAGGCTCCCCGGTTACGCTGGTTCGATGAGCGAGCGACTCCAGCCGGGGGACGTGGCCCCCGCCTTCACCCTGCCCGACGCCGACGGCAACGAGGTGTCCCTGTCGGACCACAAGGGCCGCAAGGTCATCGTCTACTTCTACCCTGCCGCCCTGACGCCCGGCTGCACCAAGCAGGCCTGCGACTTCACGGACAACCTGGAGCTGCTGGCCGGCGCCGGCTACGAGGTCATCGGTGTCTCCCCCGACAAGCCGGAGAAGCTCGCCAAGTTCCGCGAGCAGGAGTCCCTGAAGGTCACGCTGGTGGCCGACCCGGAGAAGTCCGTCACCGAGGCGTACGGGGCCTACGGCGAGAAGAAGAACTACGGCAAGACCTACATGGGCGTCATCCGGTCCACGGTGATCGTGGACGAGGAGGGCAAGGTCGAGCGTGCCCTGTACAACGTGCGGGCGACCGGCCACGTGGCGAAGATCATCAAGGACTTGGGTATCTGAACGAGATCCACACGTCAGGAGCCAGGTCGGCCCGCCCCGGCACCGGCCTGCGCTCCTCGCTCCAGGCGTCTCCGGCGATCTCGGTTGTGGTCCGAAGCGCCATCGCACCGGCGTTGGCCTGCTGAAAGGCCACCCCCCAAGCCCCCGGATGCAGGGCGACGACGGACCGCTCCCCGCTCACGTTCGGACACGGCGCCCCGTCGACGTCACCGGCGAACGCCCCCTCGAGGCACTCGATGCGGACCACCCCATCCGGATGGGCAGTTGTCCACACCACATAAGCCTGCCGTGACCGGCCGACAAACGGTTCGTTACTCCGTACGGGCTGCGAACGCGTGGCCGGATACGGAGAGGGCACGATGGGGGCCAGTGCGTACACCAAGGAGCGGCTGGAGGAGGCGGCTCGGGGGGCGCGGACGTTGTCGGAGGCGCTCGAGCGGCTAGCGGTGGATCCGAAGAGCTGGAGACGGCGGTACATCCACGAGCGGATGAAGAAACTCGGGGTGGACGTCTCGCACTTCGAGCGGGAGGGGGCCAAGTGGACGAGGCAGGTCCTGGAGCCGGTGGTCGCGGCGTCGACGAGTGTCAACGAGGTTCTGCGGCGGCTCGGGCTCGAAGTGGTCGGGGGTCACCATACGAACATCTCCCGACGTATCAACGCCTACGGCCTCGATACATCGCACTTCACGCCGGTGGTCCGCACTGAGCGACAGCGGAACAATCAGCGCCGCCGCACGGCCGAAGAGATCCTCATCGAGGACACCTCGGCCGGAGCCAAGCGTATGCCGGGCAGCCGGCTCAAGCGGGCGATGCGAGAGCTGGGCGTAGCGGAGAACTGCGCTATGTGCGGGATCGAACCGGTGTGGCTCGGCGAACGGCTTCCTCTCGAAGTCGACCACATCGACGGCAACTGGCGGAACAACCGAATCAAGAACCTGCGGCTGCTCTGCCCCAACTGCCACTCGACGACGGACAGTTACCGGGGCCGGAGCAAGGGACGTTCCGGGGGCTGCACCTCATGACCACCGGCATGGAGTACACCCGCGAGCGACTGGCTGAAGCCGCCGCGCAGTGTTCCAACATCGACGAGGTCATCGCCTTCATCGGCACCAGGCCGTACCGCAATCTTCGTCGGCACCTGTATAAGCGCTTCGAGCACTTCGGCATCGACATCTCACACTTCCCCCGCCGGAGGCGGGCCGGGGAGCCACACCCGAAACCAGCCCCGGAGGAGCTGCGGCGCGCTGTCCGCGAGGCGACATCCATCGCAGGGGCGCTCCGCGCCCTGGGACGACCTCGCACCGGCCAGTTCCGCACCCTGTTCCACCAGTGGGTGATCGAGGACGGCCTCGACACCTCACACTTCCTGGGGCAAGCCCACCAACGGGGCAAACCGAGCTCGACCGCCAAACGCCCGGAGGACGTTCTGGTACAGCACGACGGCAAGTTCCGGACGAAGACCTCGCTCCTACGTCGCGTGCTCCGCGAAGTCGGCGTACCCGAAAGGTGCGCCCGGTGCGGAGTCGCCCCAGAGTGGCTTGGCAAACCCATGACCCTGGAGGTCGATCACATCAACGGGGACTGGAGCGACGACCGGCAGGAGAATCTGCGGTTGCTTTGCCCCAACTGCCACGCGGTCACCAGCACCTGGTGCCGAGGTGGTCAGCGAGCTGTCCGCAGCGCCCAGTAGAGTAGGCAGCGCTGCGGGCCCGTATCCCAGCTGGCAAGAGGACGCCGGTTTAGATCCGGTGTGTCGTGGGTTCGAGTCCCACCGGGCCCACAAACAGGGGCCGTCCTGTAGGGCGGCCCCTTTTTCCGTCCCTCAGCCCAACAACTCCCGCACCACCGGCACCAGCGCTCGGAACGCCTTCCCTCGATGGCTGATCGCGTTCTTCTCCGCCGGGCTCAGCTCGGCACAAGTCCGCGTCTCCCCCTCCGGCTGGAGGATCGGGTCGTAGCCGAAGCCGTTGGTGCCGACGGGGGCGTGCCGCAGGGTGCCCCGCAACTGCCCCTCGACCACCCGTTCCGTGCCGTCCGGCAGGGCGAGCGCGGCCGCACAGGCGAAGTGGGCGCCGCGGTGTGCGTCGTCGATGTCGCCCAGCTGGGCGAGGAGCAGGTCCAGGTTGGCCTGGTCGTCGCCGTGCCGGCCGGCCCAGCGGGCGGAGAAGATGCCGGGGGCGCCGTTCAGCACGTCGACGCACAACCCCGAGTCGTCGGCGACCGCGGGCAGGCCGGTGGCCCGGGCCAGGGCGTGGGCCTTCAGCAGCGCGTTCTCGGCGAAGGTGACGCCGGTTTCCTTGACGTCGGGGATGTCCGGGTAGGCATCCGCGCCGACGAGGTCGTGATCGAGACCTGCGTCGGCGAGGATCGACCTGAGCTCGGTGATCTTTCCGGCGTTACGGGTGGCGAGGATGAGGCGGGTCATGGGGTCCAGTATCCCGGCCTCGCCAACCGCGCTTGTCCGTGCCGGGTGTTACGGGGTGCAGACCTTGGTCAGTTCGCCGGCCGCGTCCGTGACCGGGCTGATGTCGGGGGTCTCGTCACCGTTCTTGACGGCGTCGCGGACGTTGGTGACGGCCTGCTGGAGGTCGTCCACGGCCTTGTTGACGTCGGTGTTGTCCGTCTTGTCGCCGATCTTGTCGAGGTTCTTGTCGATGGAGGTCAGCGACTCCTCGAGCTGCGTCGGATCGTTCGCGGCGCTCTCCACGGCCTGCTGGAGTTCCGTGACACTGTCGGCGATGGCGTCGGCGGTCTGGACGCAGTCCAGCGCCTTGTTGACGGCGTCGCAGCCGGTGGTCAGCCCGGCCGTCAGCCCGACTGCCGCGATGGCTGCGGCGGCTATGGCGATACGGCTCCGGCGTCGTCGGCTCGTGGCCATGGTTGACGTTCCCTCCCTGCCCAGGCCTCGCAGGCCCCCGTTTCACTGGCCGAGCGCACAGCGGTGTGCCGTGCGCCCGTACCACTAGTGACGCCGGTGAAGCCCGCGGGGTTGCCCCGGGAATGCGGCTCTTCTTGGTGCGTCCTTTACTTTTCCAGGACGGTACCAAGCGCCTTGCGCTGGAGATCCGCCAGCTCCCCACAGCCCGAAACCGCGAGGTCCAGCAGGGCGTTGAGCTCCTCGCGGGCGAAGGGCTCGGCCTCGGCGGTGCCCTGGACCTCGACGAAGCGGCCGTCGGCGGTGCAGACGACGTTCATGTCGGTGTCGGCCTTCACGTCCTCCTCGTAGCACAGGTCCAGGAGCGGAACGCCGCCCACGATGCCGACCGAGACGGCGCTGACCGTGCCGGTGAGCGGCTTGCGGCCGGGCTTGATCAGCTTCCGGCCCTGGGCCCAGGAGACGGCGTCGGCGAGGGCGACGTAGGCACCGGTGATGGCCGCGGTGCGGGTGCCGCCGTCGGCCTGGAGGACGTCGCAGTCGAGGACGATGGTGTTCTCGCCGAGGGCCTTGTAGTCGATGACCGCGCGCAGGGAGCGGCCGATGAGGCGGCTGATCTCGTGGGTACGGCCGCCGATCTTGCCGCGGACGGACTCGCGGTCGCCGCGGGTGTTGGTGGCCCGGGGCAGCATGGCGTACTCCGCGGTGACCCAGCCCTCTCCACTGCCCTTGCGCCAGCGCGGGACGCCTTCGGTGAAGGATGCGGTGCACAGGACCTTGGTGTCGCCGAAGGAGACGAGGACGGAGCCCTCCGCGTGCTTGCTCCAGGCGCGTTCGATGCTGACCGGGCGGAGCTGTTCGGAGGTGCGACCGTCGATTCGAGGAATTGAGGAGGTAGCTGCCATGGGCGTGAGCCTAGCCCCACAAAGGGAAGGGCCCCTCCCGCGGTGGGAGGGGCCCCTCATGCCCTGAAGCCCGGGACGATGCCCGCGCTTCACATCATGTCTTCGATCTCCGCCGCGATCGGGTCGGCGTCGGTGCCGATGACGACCTGGACGGCGGTGCCCATCTTCACGACGCCATGGGCGCCGGCGGCCTTCAGGGCGGCCTCGTCGACCAGCGAGGCGTCGCTGACCTCGGTGCGGAGCCGGGTGATGCAGCCCTCGATCTCCTCGATGTTGTCGATGCCGCCGAGCCCGGCGACGATCTTCTCAGCCTTGCTGGCCATGTGCCTTCTCCCTGATCCGAACCGCTTTGTCGCAGTAACCCACAGTTGGCCCATCTTCGCGAGCGGTCATGTCGTAGCTGCCGAAGGATGGCGTTCACGACAGCGGAACCGTCCGCCAACTGGTCTACACCACCCTACCGAGGGGCGTCCATGAGTGCCGACAGCGCTGCCGCCGGTCCCGCGCGGGTTCGCTGGAACAAGTCCTTCCAGGGCCTGCAGAAGATGGGCCGCAGCCTCCAGTTGCCCATCGCCGTGCTGCCGGCCGCCGGCATCCTCAACCGCCTTGGCCAGCCTGACGTGTTCGGCGACGACGGGCTCGGCTGGACCGACGTCTCCAAGGTGATGGTCGGCGCGGGCGGCGCGCTGCTGGACGGTTCGCTCGGGCTGCCGCTGCTGTTCTGCGTGGGCGTGGCCATCGGCATGGCGAAGAAGTCCGACGGCTCGACGGCACTCGCGGCGGTCGCGGGGTTCCTCGTCTACTACAACGTGCTGCGCCAGTTCCCGGAGGACTGCCCCGAGGGGTCGAAGGCGGTCCCGAACGTCGGCTGCCAGGTGCAGGACGGGACGGTGACGGTCTTCGAGTACCAGAACCCGGGCGTCTTCGGCGGCATCGTCATGGGTCTGCTCGCCGCCTTCTTCTGGGCCCGCTATCACCGTACGAAGCTGGTGGACTGGCTCGGCTTCTTCAACGGCCGGCGGCTCGTCCCCATCATCATGGCGTTCGTGGCGATCGCGTTCGCGGCGCTGTGTCTGTGGGTCTGGCCGCCGATCGGTGACGCGCTGGAGAGCTTCAGCGACTGGATGGACGGCCTGGACGCCTGGGGCGCGGGCGTCTTCGGCATCGCGAACCGGGCACTGCTGGTGGTCGGGCTGCACCAGTTCCTCAACGTGCCCATCTGGTTCCAGTTCGGCAGCTATACCAAGCCGGACGGCACGGTGGTGCACGGCGACATCAATATGTTCCTCGCGGGCGACCCGGACGCCGGCCAGTTCACCTCGGGCTTCTTCCCGATCATGATGTTCGCGCTGCCGGCGGCCGCCCTCGCCATCACGCACTGCGCGAAGCCCCACCGCCGCAAGGAGGTCGGCGGTCTGATGCTGTCGGTGGCACTGACGTCGTTCGTCACCGGCATCACGGAACCGATCGAGTACTCGTTCCTGTTCGTCGCCCCGCCGCTGTACGCGGTGCACGCGCTGCTGACCGGGGTGTCGATGGCGGTGACCTGGGGACTGGGCGTGCACGACGGCTTCAGCTTCTCCGCCGGGTTGATCGACTACGTCATCAACTGGAACCTCGCCACGAAGCCCTGGGCGATGATTCCGATCGGCCTGTGCTTTGCCGTCGCCTATTACGTGATCTTCCGTTTCGCGATCACGAAGTTCGATCTCAGGACTCCGGGCAGAGAGCCGGAGGACCAGGTCGAGGACGTCACAAAGGTCTGAGAAACCCGGAAAAAATCCCGCAGGAATCGCGGGTTCCTTATCTCCCCTTCATCGTGCTACAACAGGTCTACACCACTGAGTGGTGTAGACCACCACCCGATGGAGGAAGTCTATGAGCACCGCCACCACATCGGCGGCCCCCGCGAAGAAGAGGGGATCCGGCCTTTTCCAGGGCCTGCAGAAGGTCGGCCGCAGTCTTCAGCTCCCGATCGCCGTGCTCCCGGCGGCGGGTCTCCTGCTCCGCTTCGGTCAGGCCGACGTGTTCGGCAAGGACGGGCTCGGCTGGGACAGGGTCGCCGCCGTGTTCGCCACCGCCGGTGGCGCGATCTTCGACAACCTGCCGATGCTGTTCTGCATCGGTGTCGCGATCGGCTTCGCCAAGAAGTCGGACGGCTCGACCGCTCTCGCGGCGCTGGTCGGCTTCCTGGTCTACAGCAACGTACTGAAGGCGTTCCCGGTCACCGAGGCGAAGGTCCAGGCCGGCGCGGACATAGCCGCGACCTACAACAACCCCGGTGTCCTCGGCGGCATCATCATGGGTCTGCTGGCCGCCGTGCTGTGGCAGCGCTTCCATCGCACCAAGCTGGTCGACTGGCTCGGCTTCTTCAACGGCCGCCGGCTGGTCCCGATCATCATGGCCTTCGTCGGCACCGTGATGGGCGTCTTCTTCGGCCTGGTCTGGGAGCCGATCGGTGAGGTCATCTCCGACTTCGGCGAGTGGATGACCGGCCTCGGCGCCCTCGGCGCGGGTCTGTTCGGTCTGATCAACCGCGCCCTGATCCCGGTCGGCATGCACCAGTTCGTGAACACCGTCTCCTGGTTCCAGCTCGGTGACTTCAAGGACGCCGCCGGTGAGATCGTGCACGGCGACCTCAACCGCTTCTTCGCCGGTGACCCGACCGCCGGGCAGTTCATGTCGGGCTTCTTCCCGATCATGATGTTCGGTCTGCCGGCCGCCGCCATCGCCATCGCCCACTGCGCCCGCCCCGAGCGCCGCAAGGCCGTGATGGGCATGATGATCTCGCTCGCGCTGACCTCCTTCGTGACCGGTGTGACCGAGCCGATCGAGTTCGCGTTCATGTTCATCGCCCCGGTGCTGTACGTGATCCACGCGGTCCTCACCGCCCTGTCGATGGCGATCACCTGGGCGCTCGGAGTCCACGCGGGCTTCACCTTCTCCGCGGGCTTCATCGACTACGCCCTCAACTGGAACCTGGCGACCAAGCCATGGCTGATCATCCCGATCGGCCTGGTCTTCGCCGCGATCTACTACACCGTCTTCCGCTTCGCCATCACCAAGTGGAACCTGCCCACCCCGGGCCGCGAGCCCGAGGAGGAGCTCGAGGACCTCACCAAGGCGTGAGCCTCAGCCGGAACATGCTCTGCAGTACGGCATGACGAAGGCCCCGGAACCGAAAGGTTCCGGGGCCTTTCTCGCGCATACGGGCCTGAACCCCGTACGGGCTGTGTCCGAAGGCTAGATCTCGTACGTCTGCCTCGGCGCCGCGAGCGCCACCGGACCGTCGTAGACCTCGCGCGCGTCGGCCAGGTTGACCTGGGGGTCGGTCCACGGCGGGATGTGGGTGAGAACCAGGCGGCGGGCACCCGCGCGCGCCGCCGACTGACCCGCCTCGCGGCCGTTGAGGTGCAGGTCCGGGATGTTCTCCTTGCCGTGCGTGAAAGCCGCCTCGCACAGGAACAGGTCCGCGTCGCGGGCGAGTTCGTCCAGGGCGGTGCTGATGCCGGTGTCGCCCGAGTACGTCAGCGTCTTTCCACCGTGCTCGATGCGGATGCCGTACGCCTCCACCGGGTGGGCCACGCGTTCCGTGTGCACCGTGAACGGGCCGATCTCGAAGGTGGACGGCTTGACCGTGTGGAAGTCGAAGACCTCGCTCATGGACGAGGCGGTGGGGGTGTCGGCGTAGGCGGTGGTCAGGCGCTGTTCGGTGCCCTCGGGTCCGTAGACCGGGATCGGGTCGCAGCGGCCGCCGTCGTGCCGGTAGTAGCGCGCGACGAAGTAGGCGCACATGTCGATGCAGTGGTCGGCGTGCAGATGACTGAGGAAGATCGCGTCGAGGTCGTAGAGACCGCAGTGGCGCTGCAGCTCGCCCAGGGCGCCGTTGCCCATGTCGAGAAGCAGCCGGAAGCCGTCGGCCTCGACGAGGTAGCTCGAACAGGCCGATTCCGCGGACGGGAACGACCCCGAGCAGCCGACGACGGTGAGCTTCATGAAACAGAAACCTCCGCTGGCGGGAAATCCAGAAGATCGGGAATTGGGGCGTCGGGGGTCGTGCGGTTTGTCGAGCGTAAGGCGCAAAACCTCCGGTCGCTCCTCCGCAAAGGTCTGTTGTGGGCGAACTCACCTGTGGTGTCACGCGTTCGGCTGGATACGCGGCACGAGAAACGAGAGGCGTGTGCGAAGCGCTCGTACAGGGGTGGTGGAGGCGACGGGTGGGAGAGGGAGAAGGCGCGCGCGGGGGTGGGTGCGCCGGTACCTTCGTCCTCATGGACACGTCCTGGTGGTTGGCGCTCGCGGCGGTGGTACTGCTCGCGCTGGTCGCCACGGTCGTGGACGGGTGGGGACGGGGGCGGCGGCCGAAGGGGCGAAGGACCCGGCCGCCGGGGAGGCCCGGACGGCGTGCGTCGGCCCGTCCGGTGCCCGCCGAGATCTGGTGGGCGAGGGTGCCCTACGAGGACGGGCCGGGGGCAAAGGACCGGCCCTGTCTGGTGCTGGCGGTGCGCGGGCAGCAGGTCACGGTCGCGAAGATCACCAGCAAGTACCGCGACGAGCGGTACGGCGTCATTCCGCTGCCGCCGGGTGCGGTCGGGGACGCCCGCGGCCGGGCGAGTTTCCTGGAGACGGATGAGCTGCGGCATGTACCGGTGTGGGACTTCCGGCGGCGGGTCGGGGTGATGGACCCGGTCGTGTGGGACCAGGTCCGTCACCTCTCGCGATAGGGCGCCGTCACTCGCCCCGTCAGGGCCTGAGCCCTGTGGTCAGGGCCTCGCGGGCCCCGAGCCGGCGGACCGGCTCATGCCCAGAGCTGCCCCTGGAGCGTCTCGATGGCCTCTTCGGTGGTCGCGGCGGTGTAGACGCCGGTCGAGAGGTACTTCCAGCCGCCGTCGGCGACGACGAACACGATGTCGGCGGACTCCCCCGCGTTCAGCGCCTTCCTTCCGACGCCGATCGCGGCGTGCAGCGCGGCCCCGGTGGAGATGCCCGCGAAGATGCCCTCCTGCTGCAGGAGTTCACGGGTGCGGGTGACCGCGTCGGCCGAGCCGACCGAGAAACGGGTGGTCAGGACGGAGGCGTCGTACAGCTCGGGGACGAAGCCCTCGTCGAGGTTGCGCAGGCCGTACACCAGGTCGTCGTAGCGCGGTTCCGCAGCGACGATCTTGACGTCCGGCTTGTGCTCGCGCAGGTAGCGGCCTACGCCCATCAGGGTGCCGGTGGTGCCGAGGCCGGCGACGAAGTGGGTGATGGAGGGGAGGTCCGTGAGGATCTCGGGCCCCGTCGTCGCGTAGTGCGCGCCCGCGTTGTCCGGGTTGCCGTACTGGTAGAGCATCACCCAGTCGGGGTGCTCGGCCGAGAGTTCCTTGGCGACCCGTACGGCGGTGTTGGAACCGCCCGCGGCCGGGCTGGAGATGATCTCCGCGCCCCACATGGCGAGCAGGTCCCGGCGCTCCTGTGAGGTGTTCTCGGGCATCACGCACACGATGCGGTAGCCCTTGAGCTTGGCCGCCATGGCGAGGGAGATGCCGGTGTTGCCGCTGGTCGGTTCCAGGATCGTGCAGCCCGGGGTGAGGCGGCCGTCCTTCTCCGCCTGCTCGATCATGTGCAGAGCGGGGCGGTCCTTGACCGAGCCGGTGGGGTTACGGTCCTCCAGCTTGGCCCAGACGCGGACGTCCTCGGACGGCGACAACCGCGGCAGGCACACCAGAGGGGTGTTGCCCACCGCGGCGAGCGGGGAGTCGTAGCGCATTCGGATCAGGCCATACCGCCGGCCACGGCCGGCAGGATCGTGACGTTGTCGCCGTCGGCGAGCTTGGTGTTGATGCCGTCGAGGAAGCGGACGTCCTCGTCGTTCAGGTAGACGTTGACGAAGCGGCGCAGCTGGTCGCCGTCCACGATGCGGGCCTGGATGCCCGTGTGCCGGGTCTCGAGGTCGGTGAACAGCTCGGCGAGGGTGTCACCGCTGCCCTCCACCGCCTTCTGACCGTCGGTGTACTGGCGGAGGATGGTCGGGATGCGGACCTCGATGGCCATGGCTTCAGGGCTCCTGTCGGGAGTAGTCAGTCGGGCGCGCGCGGCAGCGCAGTACAGCAGGGGTGGTGCGTGTGAGGCGCCGCGGCTCACGGCCGTACGGCGGCAGGGTGTCGCGTCAACAGATGGCGCTGGCGAGCCTGCACAGGTCGACGTGCAGCCGCGCCACGAGCAGCGAGCCCGGCGTCTTTTCGCTCACGTCGTGGAAAACCATGGGGTCATCGTATCGATTCCCGGTCCGGCTTTTGGAATGTGATCCCACATGGCGGACGTTTGGGGGCCGAGGCGTGAGACCGCGCTGTTCAGGCGGACGCCCCATCGCCGCCGGGGCGGGGGATCAGTACGCCTCGACGACCTTGACCTCCTCCTCCGTCACCTCGCCGTCGACGATCCGGTAGGAGCGGAACTGGAAGTCGCCCAGGCCGTCGGTGTCGGCGGTGGAGACGAGGACGTAGTGGGCGCCGGGCTCGTTGGCGTAGGAGATGTCGGTGCGGGAGGGGTAGGCCTCGGTGGCCGTGTGGGAGTGGTAGATGACCACCGGCTCCTCGTCGCGGTCGTCCATCTCGCGGTAGAGCTTGAGCAGATCGCCGGAGTCGAACTCGTAGAACGTGGGCGACATCGCCGCGTTCAGCATCGGGATGAAGCGCTCGGGGCGGTCCGAGCCGGCCGGACCCGCGACGACTCCGCATGCCTCGTCGGGGTGGTCCTTACGGGCGTGGGCGACGATCTGGTCGACGAGGGCCTGGGTGATGGTCAGCATGTTCCAAGAATATGCAGGCGCGCGAAGCGCTCGTTTGGGGCGGTGGTGGGAGACGGGTGGGTAGACAGAGGGCCGCCCCGTACCGAAGGGTGGTACGGGGCGGCCCATATGCCGGACGTTCTGAGCGGCGGCCGCCGGGAGCGCCACGAGTGCTCCCGGCGGCGGAACGTCCTGGCGCAGCGGCTCACCGACGCCCCGAGGGGCGCGGGGAACTGCGCGACCGGCCACATCGGAGCCGCGGACGGCCGACGGCCCCGCGCGGCCCTTTCAGCGAAGCGCCTAGCCGACCCTCTCCAGGTCGGGCTCGCCGTGCCGCTCGGCGACCTGCGGGTTGCGGCTCTTGAGAACCATCCAGCCGATGCCCAGCGCGGCGGCCCAGCCGGCCATCACGTACAGGCAGACGCGGGCGTCGGCGTCGTACGCGATCAGACCGGTGACGAAGAGCAGGAACACGATGGCGATCCAGCTGCACACCGAGCCGCCGGGCGCCGGGAAGGACGAGGCGGGCAGTCGGCCCGCGACGACCTCGCGGCGGTAGCGGACGTGGCTGACCAGGATCATCAGCCAGGTCCAGATGCCGGCCGCGGTGGCGATGGAGGTGACGTAGCCGAACGCCTTCTCGGGGACGACGTAGTTCAGGACCACGCCGATGCCCATGAACAGCACCGAGACGAAGATGCCGAGAGCCGGGGTCTTGGTGGAGGACAGCTTCGAGAAGACCTTGGGCGCCTCACCGCTGTCGGCGAGGTTGCGCAGCATGCGGCCCGTGGAGTACATGCCGGAGTTGCAGGACGACAGGGCGGCCGTCAGCACGACGAAGTTGACGATGCCGGCGGCGGCCGGGATCCCGATCATCGCAAAGGCCTTCACGAAGGGGCTGACGCCCTCCGCGAACTCGGTCCACTTCACCACGCACAGGATGACGGTGAGCGCGCCGACGTAGAACAGCGCGATCCGCCAGGGCAGGGTGTTGATCGCCTTGGGGAGGGTCTTCTCCGGGTTCTCCGACTCACCGGCCGTGACACCGACCAGCTCGACGGCGAGGTAGGCGAACATGACGCCCTGCAGGGTCATCAGGGACGAGCCGATGCCCTTGGGGAAGAAGCCGTCGAAGGCCCAGAGGTTGGAGACGGCGGCGGTGTCACCGGCGGAGCTGAAGCCGAAGGTGAGCACACCGAGGCCGATGACGATCATGCCGATCAGGGCCGTGACCTTGACCATCGAGAACCAGAACTCCAGCTCGCCGAAGAGCTTCACGGAGATCAGGTTGACGCCGAAGAGGACCACCAGGAAGACCAGGGCGGTGACCCACTGCGGGACGTCCGGGAACCAGTAGTGGACGTAGATGGCGGCGGCCGTGAGCTCGGCCATGCCGGTGACGACCCACATCAGCCAGTACGTCCAGCCGGTGAAGTAGCCGAAGAACGGGCCGAGGAACTCACGGGAGTACTCGGCGAACGAACCCGAGACCGGGCGGTAGAGCAGGAGCTCGCCGAGCGCCCGCATGATGAAGAAGACGATGGCGCCCGCCAGGGCATACATCAGGATGAGGCTGGGGCCCGCCTTGGCGATGTTCGCACCGGCACCCAGGAAGAGCCCGACGCCGATGGCGCCGCCGATCGCGATCATCTGGACCTGGCGGCTGCCGAGACCCCGCTCGTACCCCTCCTCCGGGGCACCCGTGGCCTTCTCGTCAGTGACCTTCGAAGAGGTCATGTGTAGTGCGCCTTTCTCCATGCCGACCCGGGCCTTCGGCGGCCTCGGATCGGGTTTCGATCCCCCCGGACAACTGGAGCTGTGCCCGGCCGACGATCCGTCGGCCACGTGGCGCACCCAGCCGAACATTCGGGTGGTGCTCGGCGGGCGGTCGTGAAGATTTATCACGGTCGCCACAGTGATCGGCGAGAGGCCATGTGGCGCATCACACAGGAAGAACCGGACAAAGCGCACCGCCGCCACTCATAGCCGGTGGCGGCGGTGACACGATCGTTATCCGGATTTGAGCGTCCGCTGAGCGAACACAAAAGCATCACAAACAGACACAAGAAGGTCGAGAACTACGACATGAGCGTCCCGACCAACGTCTCCTGGAGTCCGCCCAGCCACAGATACGCCATCACCATCGGCTTGCGCGGATCCTCGTCCGGGAGCCGGTAGAGCAGGTCGGTGTCGTCCTCGTCGGCGATGTCCAGCCGGGAGCCGATGGCCAGCCGCAGGTCGTTGAGGGCGCCGAGCCACTGCTGGGACTCCTCCACGGAGAGCTTCAGCACCGCGCCGCCCTCACCGGCGGAGTCGGTGCTGAGCGAGTCCAGGGAGCGGACCACCGCGAGCGCGTTGTCGCGCTTGCCGGCGCGCAGGTCGTTCTCGGTGTACCGGCGGAACTCCGCGGAGTACGCCCGCTGCTCCTCGGCCTCCTTGGCCTGCGGGGTGCCCTCGGGATCGCTGTAGGCGTCCGGGAACAGGCGTCTGAGGACCGGGTCCGCGGGCGGTTCGCTCGGGCCATCGGCGAACAGCTCGGCGAGCGGGTCGTCGGGGGCTTCCTCGGCGGGGCCGGGGCCGATGAGCTCCAGGAGCTGCACGGCCAGCGACCGGATGATGGAGATCTCGACGTCGTCGAGGGCGACGGCCGCGCCGCCGCCGGGGAGCGGTTCGAAGGTTCCTGGCATGAAGACGATTCGCTACTTCCGGTCCTGCTGCAGGGTGGCCCACAGACCGTAGCCGTGCATCGCCTGCACATCGCGTTCCATCTCCTCGCGACTGCCACTGGAGACGACCGCCCGGCCTTTGTGGTGGACATCGAGCATGAGCTTGGTGGCCTTGTCCTTGGTGTACCCGAAGTACGTCTGGAAGACATACGTCACGTAGCTCATGAGGTTGACCGGGTCGTTGTGCACGATCGTGACCCAGGGGACGTCCGGCTCGGGGACGGCGAAGGTCTCTTCCGCCGCTTCGGTGCGTTCGATCTCTACGGGAGCGGGTGACGTCACAGTGCCCATGCTGCCACCGGAGGGGGGTGGTCGCACAAATCCTCGGCGAACCTCCGGGACCAAATCGTCAGAGTGACGAGATGGGGGTACCATCTGTTGCCATGAACACAGCGGACCTTGGGCTGCCGGTGGACGTTCCCTCTACGGCGCTCTTCACGGACCAGTACGAGTTCACGATGCTGCAGGCCGCCCTGAAGGCGGGCACGGCCGAGCGGCGGAGCGTGTTCGAGGTCTTCACCCGGCGGCTGCCCGAGGGGCGGCGCTACGGCGTCGTGGCCGGCACCGGCCGGGTCCTGGACGCCGTGGAGAACTTCCGTTTCGACGCCGACGTCCTCGGCTTCCTGCGCGAGCGGAACATAGTCGACGAGCAGACCCTGACCTGGCTCGCGGACTACCGCTTCTCGGGCGATGTATGGGGCTACCCCGAGGGCGAGGTCTACTTCCCGGGCTCGCCGATCATGCGGGTGGAGGGCACCTTCGCCGAGTGCGTGCTGCTGGAGACGGTGATCCTCTCCATCCTCAACCACGACTCCGCCATCGCCGCGGCCGCCTCCCGCATGTCGTCGGCCGCGGGTGACCGCCCGCTCATCGAGATGGGCGCCCGGCGCACCCACGAGCTGGCCGCGGTGGCCGCCTCCAGGGCCGCGTACCTCGGCGGCTTCGCCTCCACCTCCGATCTCGCCGCCGGCTTCCGCTACGGCATCCCCACGGTCGGCACCAGCGCCCACGCCTTCACCCTGCTGCACGACCGCGAGCGCGACGCCTTCCAGGCCCAGGTCGCCTCCATGGGCCGGGGCACCACGCTGCTCGTGGACACCTACGACGTCGCCGAGGCGGTCCGTACGGCCGTGGAGGTCGCCGGGCCCGGCCTGGGCGCCGTCCGTATCGACTCGGGCGACCTGCTGCTGGTCGCGCACCGGGTCCGTCAGCAGCTGGACGAGCTGGGCGCGACCGGCACGAAGATCATCGTGACCTCGGACCTGGACGAATACGCCATCGCCTCGCTCGCGGCCGCGCCGGTGGACGCGTACGGCGTCGGCACCCAGCTGGTGACCGGCTCCGGGCATCCGACCTGCTCGATGGTCTACAAACTGGTCGCCCGTGCCGAGTCCACCGACCCCGCGGCGCCGCTGGTGGCGGTGGCGAAGAAGTCGAGCGGCGGCAAGACCTCCATCGGCGGGCGCAAGTGGGCGGCCCGCCGCCTCGACGAGTACGGCATCGCGGAGGCCGAGGTCATCGGCACGGCGGCGGTTCCGGACGAGCTCGCCGACCGGCAGCTGCTGGTCGAGTTGATCAAGGGCGGTGACGTGGTGGCGCGCGAGCCCCTGGACGTCGTACGGGACCGGCATACGGCCGCCCGCGCGAACCTGCCGTTGTCCGCGACGCAGCTCTCGCGCGGGGAACCAGTCATTCCGACCGAATATGTCAACGGGCGCTCGGAGAACCGGGCGGGGGCGTGAAGCGAGTGCGCCCGGCGTGCTCACCCCGTGCCCCCTCCCGCACCGCACCCGAAGTCTCTAGGCTCGGAAGTTCACGGCCGGGCCGGCCCGCTTCACCGTCCCGACCTCAGCGTCCATAACCGAAGGACACGACCATGCGCCGCGCCTTGATCGTCGTAGACGTGCAGAACGACTTCTGCGAGGGAGGCAGCCTCGCCGTGTCCGGCGGAGCCGATGTGGCCGCCGCCATCACCGAGCTGATCGGACAGGCGGCCGGATCCGGCTACCAGCACGTCGTCGCCACCCGCGACCATCACATCGCCCCCGGCGGCCACTTCTCCGCCCACCCCGACTTCGCGCACTCCTGGCCGGCGCACTGTGTCGCGGGCACCGAGGGAGTCGGCTTCCACCCGAACTTCGCCCCCGCGGTCGCCTCCGGCGCGATCGACGCGGTGTTCGACAAGGGGGCGTACGCGGCGGCGTACAGCGGGTTCGAGGGCGCCGACGAGAACGGCGTGAAGCTGACCGACTGGCTGCGGGCCAGGGAGGTCTCGGAGGTGGACGTGGTGGGCATCGCCACGGACCACTGTGTGCGCGCCACCGCGCTGGACGCGGCGCGGGAGGGCTTCCGCACACAGGTGCTGCTGGATCTGACCGCGGGGGTGGCCACGGAGACCACCGAGCGGGCACTGGACGAGATGCGCGAGGCGGGGGTCGAGCTGTCCGGGAAGCCTGTCGTGGCGTAGCGGTTCGCCGTGGTGCCATGGGCCGTCGGGCGGCTGTGGGTCCGTCGTGGCTCGTCGCGCGGTTCCCCGCGCCCCTAGGGGGTTGCGGCTGGGCGCCTCAAGAGTGCGCGGATCGGGTGCCACAGCTCCTGCATCAGCTCCGGGGCCGTGGCGACACCGTTGTCGGGGGCCGTTCGCCATATCAGGCCGTCGGGGTGGTGCAGGACGGCCGTGATCTCGTCGGGGGTCGGTGGGGCGGCGTTGCCGCGCAGGTAGACGGCGCGCATGCCCAGGTTGCGGAGCCTGGTCAGGGCTCGGGCGCGGTTCTGGGCGTGGACGAGGACACGGACGCAGCCCGTGCCGTCGGCGGTGGGTCTGGGCAGGTTCAGAGCCACCACCACGCTGCCGGTCGGCAGCTTGCAGAAACCTCCTGCGGCCATGCGGTCACACCCCCGTGCGAGTCGGTGTCAGGGTCGATGCCGGTGCCGTCGCCGGAACCGGTGTCAATAACGGAAGCACAGGGTGCACCTAAACACGACCGGCGGCAACCCCGCCAGGGGGTTGCCGCCGATCATGCTCTGACCTGCTAAAACGCGATTTACTTCACCGCAGGGCCGACCTCGAGCTCGATCGTCGAGCCGTCCTTGGCCTCCTTGACGATCTTGATCTTGGTGTTGGTGTCAGTGATCTTGACGCCCGCCGTCGGGGTCAGCGCGTCGTAGTACGTGTTGGTGCGGTCGTTGAAGACCGACACCCCCGGACGCGACGGGATCTTGGTCAGCGCGTCCGCGTTGTGCAGCCTGAGCTCGTCCGTGCGGAACTTGCTGAACGGCGAGTCGAAGGACTGGATGCGGTTGCGCATCACCGTGCCGTCGGCCCACTTCAGCGCCGCCGGGTGCGAGTCGATCGGCAGCACCAGGCCGACACCGGGGTGCACGCTGGTGTTGTTGTCCGCCTGGGAGGTGTCCCACTTCCAGATCAACAGGCCGTTCTGGTACGGGTAGTGCTCCACCCAGTCCGGACGGGTCGTCGCGAAGCCGAAGTTGTACGGGCCCGTCTTCAGGGTCTTGTCGTACGACACGTACTGACGGTTCTCGGCGATGTAGTACTGCGCGTAGTCGTCCGTGATGGACGCGCCGATACGGGAGAAGCCCTTGGTCTTCCAAGCGGCGTCAGCGCTCTCGGCGTTGTCGGAGAACAGCGCCGTGCCGTCGGCGGTCACGCTGATCTCGTCGGCCGCGAAGCCCTTCTGGGCCACGCCGCCGTCCGTCTGGTAGCGGAAGCGCAGGTCGATCTTCTTGCCCGCGTAGGCGTTCAGCGGGAAGACCAGCTTCTTGTACGCGTCCACCGTGCCGGTGATCGCCGGCTTGCCGCTGGCGTCCTTCGGGATGGCCGCACCGTCGACGGTGCCGTCGACGGCCGTCCAGTTGGCGCCGCCGTCGGTCGAGACCTCGGTGTAGAGGTAGTCGTACTCGGCCTCGATGTCGTACCAGCCGTCCAGCGTCAGCGAGGCGGAGGTCTTGCCCGTGAGGTCCACGGAACGGGTCAGGGTGTTGGCGAGGTTGTCGCCGCTGCCGCTCCACCACTGGTTCGCGCCCTGCGCGGGCGCCACGATCTCGGTGGTGACCTTCTTCTTGGGCAGCTCGACCACGAGGCCCTGCTTGTGCTTGGTGTTGTACTCGGCGACACCCAGCTTGTGCCAGGAACTCGTCGCGGCCTTGGCCGTGTCGTACTTCAGCCAGCCCAGCTGCAGCTTGTCCCAGGCGGTCATGTCGCCGGGGAGGTCACCGATGTTGTCCTTGCCGGTGCCCAGCCAGGAACCGGAGGACATCAGGGTCCAGAAGCCGGTGGAGTTGTCGCCGTTGCCGGTGGTGTCGTAGTGGTCCGGCAGGCCGAGGTCGTGGCCGTACTCGTGGGCGTAGACGCCCAGGCCGCCGTTCTCCGGCTGGATGGTGTAGTCGCCGACCCAGACGCCGGTGGAGCCGATCTGCGCGCCGCCCAGCTTGTTGCCGGCGGGGCCGCTGGCACCCGCGTCGGTGCCGAACGCGTACCAGCGGTGGGCCCAGATCGCGTCGGTGCCCTGGGCGCCGCCGCCCGCGGACTCGTCCTCACCGGCGTGCACGATCTGGAAGTGGTCGATGTAGCCGTCGGCCTCGTTGAAGTCGCCGTCGCCGTCGAAGTCGTAGCGGTCCCACTGGTCGAACCGCGCGACGTCCGCCTTGATCTCGGCGTCGGTCTTCCCGGCCGCCTTCTGCTGGGCGACCCACGCGCTCAGACCGTCGCTGACGACGTTCCAGACGGTGGAGCAGTTGGTCTGGCCGCAGGCGTTGTTGCCGTAACGGGCCTCGTTGTAGGGGACCTTGACCCAGTCGGCGACCTCACCGTCGACCGAGTAGCGGCCCGAGGACTGCTTCTCGTAGTACTTCTTCAGCGACTCGGTCCTCTTGCCGCTGCCGAAGTAGAGGTCCTGGTAGTGCTTCTGGTTGTAGTCCTTCTGCCAGGCCGTCGAGTTGTCCAGGGCGCGGTCGGGCTCGGCTATCTGGTTGTGGGCCGGGCCGGGCGTGCCGCCGGCCTCGCTGAGCTTGTCGCCGAACTCGACCAGGATCGTGAAGATCTTGTCGGTCTTCTCGCGCCCGAGCTCGACGTACTTGCTGTCGCCCTTCTTGCTCTTGAGCTGGACGACCTGCGAGCCCTCGCGCTTCTTCACCTGGGCATTGCCGGATATGACCTGCTTCAGGGCTTCCTCGCGCTGGGCCTCCTGAGTCTTGCTCATCGGGCCTTCGAGGTTGTGCTCGGCGTGCGTGTTGTCCGCCGGGTCGTGCCGCTCAACGGAGGCGGGTGCGCCTTCGTCGGCCTGAGCCACCGCGAAGGTCGAGAACGTAGCCGCCGCCGTGGCGAGCGCGACGGCGGTTGCCGCCGTTCTGAACGTCCAGGGTCTACTGGTCACTTGAGATCCTCCCCCGCGCCGGGCGCGCGGAAGGAGGGTCCTGGTCATGGAGGATCCGCGCGCGTGTTCAACGCGTGTAGTCAAGTGACGTAATTTGACTAGAGGTTAAGCAGAAAAGACAGACCTTGACTTGGACAGGTCAATTGCACTATGCGGAGTTGATGTTCGTTTAGCGAACAACGACCTTTCCCGAACAGGCGCGCGACTCTGTCCACTTGCTGGACGCCATGACTCCGTGCGCCCCCTGTGCACCGGCACTGTTGGTCAGGTCACGCTTACGGTTTGTTCCCCTCGGGCATGCACGCGGTTAGAGTCGGATGGCGGAACGCCCGGACGTCGGCGGAAAGCCAGGCCGAGACCCCCGTGCACCCCTGATTCCGAGGACACGATGATCATGCCTCGTCCGACAGCCGCACAACTCACCTACGGCTCGTGCACCGTGATCTTCTCGACGCTCGCCATGCTGCTGCTGTCACAGACCAGTTCGGGCGTGGGTATCGCGGTCATCGCGGTCTCGGCACTGCTGCTCGGGATCCTGGTCGCCATGACGGTGCCGATGCCGAAGAAGGCCCGCGTGGTGACGGTGCGCAAGCCCGTCGGCGCGGAGCGGCAGAAGACCGAGGAGCCCGCGCTCACCCAGTCCTGACGCGCCTCAGCCGCCGGTGCTGACCACCACCGTCTTCGCCGCCTTGTCGTGCAGACCCTGCTTGTAGGGCCGGTCGAAGTAGCTCCAGCCGCCACAGATCGCGGTCCAGATGCAGGCGCAGCAGAACGCGAACGGGATCCACAGCACCGCCGCGCGGATCAGTGAGCTCTGCACGGACGGTGTGGCACCGTTGTCGAGGTTGGCCACCCGCATGTTGAGCAGCTTCTTGCCGAGGGTCTGCCCCAGCCTGACGGTCATGACGGTGTCGTACGCGATGTAGAGCACGGCGGCGATCGCCGACTGCCCGAGGGACTTGCCGTACTCCACCTTGTCGGTGTCCACGTCGAGTTCGGTGACACCGAAGCCCCAGGTGAGCAGCCAGGCGACGACACCCACCAGGATCATGTCGATGATGCGCGCCAGCGTGCGCTTGCCGCTGTCGGCGAGCGGCGGCATCCCGGCGAGCGGGTCGGTGGGCTGACCGCCGCCGCCGTACGGGTCACCGCCGTAGGGGCCACCGGCGCCGGGAGGGGGCGGGGGCTGGCTGCCGTACGGCGGCTGATCACCGTACGGCGAACCGGAGCCGCCGGACGGCGGGGGCTGCTTCCTGAACGGGTCGTCTTCCGGGGGCTGCTGACCGGAGCCGGGAGGCGGTTCGCTGCTCATGGCCCCGAGTCGACCGCGAACCCGGCGGTTTCGCATCCGGCGAGGGGCCGTCCGAGGTACGTAAATCCCCTGCGGCGTTTCCCGTACCCGGTCAGCCCGCGACGAACGTACGCGCTGCCTTGTCGTGCCAGCACTGGTGCCACGGCCGGTCGAACACGCACCACAGCACGCCGACCACACCGACGACGAGCAGGCCGGGGACGCTGTACACCAGCCAGCGGCGCAGGGCGGCGCCGAACTCCGGGGGCTCGTGGGCCTCGATGTCCCGCACCTCCAGGCCGAGCAGCTTCTTGCCCAGCGTGCGGCCCCACTTGGCGGTGGGCAGGGCTTCGTAGACCAGGCCGAACACGAGCAGTACGGCCAGGATGATGCCCAGGTACACCGAAGTGGTGCCGTCCAGCAGCCAGACGGTGACCGTCTCGCCGGAGAGCTTGGCGGCGTCGATCTTCTCGTTGACGTGGTCGATCGCCTTGGAGCCGAGCGGTACGGCGGCGACCGCGGTGACGGCGGCCAGCACGAGGGTGTCCAGCAGCCGCGCGGCCAGCCGCTTGCCGAGGCCCGCGGGGCGGGCGGCGGCCTGGCGCATGGCGGCCGCCTGGAAGGGGTCCAGGACCGGCGGCTTCCACGGGGCGACCGGCTGTTCCTCGTCGGAGGGGCCCGCGAGCCGGTGGACCTGCTGCGCCCAGGAGGACTGCCCGCCGCCGGCGCCGGGCGCCATGGGGGTGGCCGAGGCGGCCGCCGCGGGCTGCTGGCCGCCGGACTGACGGGGGACGCCCACAGCGCCCTGCTGCGGGCCGGAGAGGCCCGTGGGGGCCTGCGCGGCGGGTCCGGTGCCCGCCTGGGCCTGGGCCACCGCGGCGCGCTCTGCGGCGGCCTTCCCGGCGCCGAAGCCGGGGCCCTGCGGGGCGCCCGCCGCGGAGGGGCGCTCTGCGTCCGGACGTGCGGCGCCCGGGACGGCGGACGCGCCCGTGCCTCCGGCCTGCGCCCCGGGCGCCCCGCCCTGCTGCGCCGTGCGCGGGGACACCGCGCGGATCGCCATAGTGCCGTCGGCAGGGGCGGGGCTCGCGGGGTTCGGGATGCCGCGAGTCGACTGTCCGGGGGCGTCGGATGACTGCGCTCCGCCGGCCCCCGTCACCGGCCTGCGGATCATGAACGTGTCACCGGAGGCGACGCCCCCGGCGTCCGGGTCCGGCTCGGCGGGCGGGCTCGAAGCCGTGCCGTCCGGCTGGCCGGCGGCGGCTCGCGGGTCCCTCGGATCGGACTCCGGGTGCCCCCACGAGACTCGGCGGTCCTGGTCGCCGCCGAACCCCGACTGGTGGGCGGAGTCGGCACCCCAGGCGGACGCCGGCTCGGGGCGGCTGCCGTGCTGGGCACCGCCGGGCGCGCCCGGCTCCTCGTCGAAGAAGTGCGGGCCGGTCTCCTCCACCGAGGGGGCCTGCGCGGGCTGGGCGCCCTGGGGCGGGGCGAGCGTTTCGCCGTCCGTCGGTGCCGGACGGCTGGTGCCCGGCACCCAGGAGGCACCGTTCCAGTACCGGACATATCCAGGAATGGACGGGTCCGGGTAATACCCTTCGCGGGGCCGGTCGTCACCGGGGGCCGGGGTTGGGGCGCTCATGTCCGTCGTCCGGTATCTGCTCGTGGGTCAAATAGGGGCCTCCACATCTATCAGACCGACGCAACAAGCACCGCCGCTCCCGCCGGACCCGCCCCTTTCCGGGCAACCTCGCACACGTACCTCACACGACCGGAACCCCCGCGGAGAACATCGGCGACACGCGCTCAGCGACGCTCGCCGCACGCGGAACGGGTGTCGGAACAGGCCGGTGAAAAAAGTTCCCGGAACCCGCGTAATGATCCGTGCCCCCGCTCCCTCTCCACTCGTACGGGCCCGTCCACACGGGCCGTACGCGTCACGAGAGAGGACACGCACGTGCATCACACCGTCGTAGAGCGCGAACTGGAGCTCAGGCTGATCCTGTCGCCGGAGCGCAGCGTCGCCGTGCCGGCGCGGCTGAGTTATCACAGCGACGATCCGTACGCCGTCCACATCACCTTCCACATCAACTCCGAGCACCCCGTGTACTGGACCTTCTCCCGCGAGCTCCTCGTCGAGGGGGTGTTCCGGCCGTGCGGGCACGGGGATGTGCGGGTGTGGCCGACGAAGGTCGACGGCCGCAGCGTCGTGCTGATGGCGCTGAGCTCGCCCGAAGGTGACGCCCTGCTGCAGGCGCCGGCGGCGCAGGTGTCGGCCTGGCTGGAGCGGACGTTGCGGGTGGTGCCCCCGGGGACTGAGGGCGAGCAGCTGGGGATCGACGACGCGCTCGACCAGTTGCTCGCCCAGTGAGGCGTGCCGCGCAGAGGTCAGAAGAGCTTGCCGGGATTCAGGATGCCCAGCGGGTCGAAGACCTGCTTGATCGCCCGCTGCATCTCGATCCCCACCGGGCCGATCTCGCGTGCCAGCCACTCCTTCTTCAGTACGCCCACCCCGTGCTCGCCCGTGATCGTGCCGCCGAGTTCCAGACCGAGGGCCATGATCTCGTCGAAGGACTCACGGGCGCGCCGGGACTCGTCGGGGTCGCCCGCGTCGAAGCACACGGTCGGGTGGGTGTTGCCGTCGCCCGCGTGCGCGACGACGCCGATGGTGAGCTGGTGCTTCTCGGCGATCCGCTCGACGCCCTCGATGAGGTCGCCGAGCCGCGAGCGGGGCACGCACACGTCGTCGATCATCGTGACGCCCCGCACCGCTTCCAGCGCGGTGAGGGACAACCGCCGTGCCTGGAGCAGCAGTTCGGACTCGGCCGCGTCGTCCGCCGGGACCACCTGGGTCGCGCCCGCCGCCTCGCACAGCGCGCCGACGGCGGCCAGGTCGGGCCCGGGGTCCGGGGTGTCGAAGGCGGCCAGCAGAAGCGCCTCCGTGGTGTCCGGCAGCCCCATGTGCGCCAGGTCGTTGACCGCCTTGACCGTCGTACGGTCCATGATCTCCAGCAGTGACGGCACATGCCCGCCGGCCATGATCCGGCACACCGCGTCGCAGGCGGCGGCCGCGGACGCGAACTCCGCGGCGAGCACCAGCTGCTGCGGCGGCTGCGGCCGCAGCGCCAGGACGGCCCGTACGACGATGCCGAGCGAGCCCTCCGAGCCCACGAACAGGCGGGTCATGTCGTATCCCGCCACGCCCTTGGCCGTACGGCGGCCCGTGGTCATCAGGCGTCCGTCGGCGAGGACGACGTCGAGACCGAGGACGTACTCGGCGGTCACCCCGTACTTCACACAGCACAGCCCCCCGGAGGCGGTGCCGATGTTGCCGCCGATCGTGCACATCTCCCAGCTGGAGGGGTCCGGCGGGTAGTACAGCCCGTGTTCGCCCACCGCGCGGGAGAGTGCGGCGTTGACGACGCCGGGCTCGACGACGGCGATGCGGTCGACGGGGTTGATCTCCAGGATGCGGTCCATCTTGGTCAGGGACAGCACGACGCAGCCGTCGGTGGCGTTGGCTCCGCCCGACAGGCCCGTGCGGGCGCCCTGGGGGACGACGGGGACGCGCAGCTCGGAGGCGGTGCGCATGATGTGCTGGACCTCTTCGACGGTGCGCGGCAGCACCACCACGGCGGGAGCGCCGGCCGGGCAGAAGCTGGCCATGTCGTTGGCGTAGGAGGCCGTGACGTCGGGGTCGGTGAGGACGGCCTCGGCGGGCAGACCCGCGAGCAGCCGCTCGGTGAGGTCACCTCGGGCCTGGTCGGGTGCGGCTTCGGTACGGCTCATGATCACAGCGTGACACCCGGGGCCATCGGTGTGAACCCCGTGTACGGCGGCCGACGTAAGGCGGGTGTGGTCGTCGTATCGGCGCACCGTTTCACGCACAGTGAGCGCCATGGAGAACGACGCCGTGGAGAACGAACAGGGCACGCCGCAGCGCCGCCCGCGCGTCCGGCGGCGGGTGGTGCTCGCCTCGGTGGCGGGGTGTGCCGTGCTCGGCGGGGCGCTGGCGCTGCTGCCGTGGGGGACGGGCGGGACGGGGACGCCTCCGCCGGCACCGGGGGCACAGGCGCTGACCGCGGTCACCACGGGGGTGCCGGCGGCGCTGCCCGATCTGGCGATGCTGATCGACGAACGCGAGAGGCGTCTGCGGACACATCCCAGGGACGCCGAGTCGTGGGCGGTGCTGGGGGCGGCGTATGTGGAGCAGGGGCGGCGGACCGCCGAGGCGACGTACTACCCGAAGGCGGAGAAGGCGCTGCGCACCTCGCTGAAGGTGCGGGAGCACAACGCCGGGGCGATGGACGGCATGGCGGCGCTGGCGAACGCGCGGCGGGACTTCCGGGCGGCGCGTACGTGGAGCGAGGCGGCGCTGAAGGCGGACCGCAAGCGGTGGACGGTGTATCCGCAGCTGATCGAGGCCCATACGGGACTGGGTGACTACAAGGCGGCCAAGCGGGTGACGGACCGGATGCTGAAGCTGCGCTCGGGCCCCGCGGTGCTGGCGCGGGCCGCGGGCGTGTACCGGGACCGGGGCTGGCGGGAGGACGCGGCGGCGGTGCTGTCGGACGCGGCGGCGGGCGCCGGGACCCCGGCCGAGCGGGCGGCGTATCTGGAGCGGGGCGGGCAGCTCGCCTGGGAGCGCGGCGATCTGGACGTGGCCCTGCGGCACTTCCAGGAGGCGGTACGGCTCGACCCCGACCAGCGGGCCGCGCTGGCAGGGCAGGGGCGGACGCTGGCGGCGCTGGGCCGGACCACGGAGGCGCTGAACGCGTACCGGATGGCGTTCGCCAAGCAGCCGTACCCCGAGTACGCGCTGGAGCTGGGCGAGTTGTACGAGTCGCTGGGGCTGGGGCAGGCGGCGCGGGTGCAGTACGACCTGCTGCGGGAGCGGGCGGCGCGGGCCGCGGCCGGCGGGGTGGACGAGGAACTGGTCCTCGGCCGCTTCGAGGCGGACCACGGCGACACGGACTCCGCGGTACGCCGGCTGCGGGCCGAGTGGCGCAGCCAGCCGGGGATCGAGGTGGCCGACGCGCTGGGGTGGGCGCTGCACCGGGCCGGGAAGGACAAGGAGGCGTTGAAGTTCGCGCGGGTGGCGACCGACCGGCAGCACGGGGGTGCGGTGCGCAGTGCGCTGTACGTGTACCACCTGGGGATGATCGAGCTGGAACTGGAGATGCCGGGCGCCGCGCGGCGGCATCTGCGGGAGGCGCTGCGGATCAATCCCCGCTTCTCGCCGACGCGGGTTCCGCTGGCCGAGGAGGCGTTGCGGGAGTTGGGGGAGCCGTCGGTGGAGGACGTGCCGGACATGGACGCCGAGCCCCGGCGGAAGTGAGCGGGGCACGGCCGGTCTCCCCCGGTCGTGCGGACGCCCCCCGTGGCACCCGCACGACCGGAGTGGCTCAGTCGGCCGCCGTCAGAGGTTGCCGCGCTTGGCCTGCTCGCGCTCGATCGCCTCGAACAGGGCCTTGAAGTTGCCCTTGCCGAAGCCCATCGAGCCGTGGCGCTCGATGATCTCGAAGAAGACCGTCGGACGGTCCTGGACCGGCTTGGTGAAGATCTGCAGCAGATAGCCGTCCTCGTCGCGGTCGGCGAGGATCTTCACTTCCCGCAGGGTCTCGACGGGGACCCGGGTGTCGCCGACCCACTCGCCGAGGGTGTCGTAGTACGAGTCCGGGGTGTCGAGGAACTGGACGCCGGCCGCGCGCATCGTGCGTACCGTCGCCACGATGTCGTTGGTGTTGAGCGCGATGTGCTGGACACCGGCGCCGCCGTAGAACTCCAGGTACTCGTCGATCTGGGACTTCTTCTTGGCGATGGCGGGCTCGTTGATCGGGAACTTGACCTTGAGCGTGCCGTCGGCCACGACCTTCGACATCAGCGCGCTGTACTCGGTGGCGATGTCGTCGCCCACGAACTCCTTCATGTTCGTGAAGCCCATGACCTTGTTGTAGAAGCCGACCCACTCGTTCATCCGGCCGAGCTCGACGTTGCCGACGCAGTGGTCGATGGCCTGGAAGGTGCGCTGGGCGGGCGGCTCGACCATGGGGCTCGCCGCCACATAGCCGGGGAGGTACGGGCCGTCGTAACCGGTGCGCTCGACGAGGGTGTGGCGGGTCTCGCCGTAGGTCGCGATGGCGGCCAGCACGACCGTGCCGTGCTCGTCCTTCACCTCGTAGGGCTCGGTGACGGAGGTGGCGCCGTGCTCGATGGCGTACTCGTACGCCCGTCGCGCGTCCGGCACCTCGATGGAGAGGTCGACTACGCCGTCGCCGTGCTCGGCCACGTGCTGGGCGAGGAAGTGGCCCCAGGTGGTGGCGGGCTTGATGACGGAGGTGAGGACGAAACGGGCGGAGCCGTTCTCCAGCACATAGCTCGCGGTCTCGCGGCTGCCGTTCTCCGGTCCGGAGTAGGCCACGAGGCGCATGCCGAAGGCGGTCGAGTAGTAGTGCGCCGCCTGCTTGGCGTTGCCCACG
Source organism: Streptomyces sp. NPDC111802 (assembly GCF_055634335.1). Classification (NCBI taxonomy): domain Bacteria; kingdom Bacillati; phylum Actinomycetota; class Actinomycetes; order Kitasatosporales; family Streptomycetaceae; genus Streptomyces; species Streptomyces sp. NPDC111802. The sequence continues at coordinate 279,146 of NZ_JBVKCZ010000006.1, forward strand.
GCGAAGACGACCGCGTCCATTCCCTTGACCGGGAAGGGGTCGGCCTGCCGTGCGGTGTCGGGAGTGTGGTGTGTGGTCTGCGTCATAAGCGCAGCCTCACCCGGCACGGCAAGGTGCGCAATAGTTTGGTTTTTCGCTGGGCAATCTGCTTGGTGAAGGGTTCGTTTCTGCGGGCTGTCTGTACAGGATGACCACTCCGGAGGGTGACTGTTGTGGCGATCGATCATCTGGACGGGCGGATCATCGTGCTGCTCGCCCGCGAGCCCCGGATCGGGGTGCTGGAGATGTCCCGGCGGCTGGGGGTGGCCCGTGGGACCGTACAGGCGCGGCTGGACCGGCTTCAGTCGAACGGAGTCATCCGGGGATTCGGCCCCGAGGTGGACCCGGCCGCGCTCGGATATCCGGTCACCGCCTTCGCCACCCTCCAGATCCGGCAGGGGCAAGGCCCCGATGTACGGGCGCACTTGGCGACCGTGCCGGAGGTGCTGGAGCTGCACACCACGACCGGGACCGGGGACATGCTGTGCCGTCTCGTGGCGCGCTCCAACGCCGATCTTCAGCGTGTGATCGACCGCGTCGTCGGTTTCGATGGGATCGTCCGGGCCTCTACCGCGATCGTGATGGAGAACCCCGTTCCGCTGCGGATCATCCCGCTGGTGGAGCAGGCGGCGGAGGACCGGGAGAGCAGCTAGCCACTACCCGGTGGGGTGAGCCCGCGTGAGCTTCTGGGAGTACCTGGACAACCGTCACCAGCAGCTGCTCACCGACGCCTACCAGCACGCCAGCGCCGTCCTGCAGTGCATGGTCGTGGCGACCGTGCTCGGGGTGCTGATCGGGGTGGTCACGTATCGCAGTGAGTGGGCCGGCAACCTCGCCACCCTCACCACCTCGGGCATTCTCACCATTCCGTCGCTCGCCATGATCGGTCTGCTCATCCCGATCGTGGGGCTGGGCGTGGCGCCCACCGTGATCGCGCTGACGCTGTACGGACTGCTGCCGATCGTGCGCAACTCGATCGTCGGGCTGCGCGGCGTCGATCCGTCCCTGGTGGACGCGGCCCGCGGCATCGGGATGTCCCGGCTCACCCAGCTGCTGAAGGTGGAGCTGCCGCTCGCCTGGCCGCCGATCCTGACCGGGATCCGGGTCTCCACGCAGATGCTGATGGGCATCGCGGCCATCGCGGCGTACGCCTCCGGCCCCGGCCTCGGCAATGTGATCTTCCGCGGTCTCGCCTCGCTGGGCAGCGCCAACGCGCTCAACCAGGTGCTCGCGGGCACGCTCGGGATCATCGTCCTGGCGCTGCTGTTCGACGCCGCCTACGTCCTGATCGGACGGCTGACCATCTCCAGGGGGATCCGTGTCTGAGCACGCGTCCGAGGACGGGCACCATGGCGCCGCGATCGAACTGGAGAACCTGACCAAGCGGTATCCGGGCAGTCCGACGCCGGCCGTGGACAACGTGAACATGGAGATCAAGGCGGGCGAGGTCGTCATCTTCGTCGGGCCCTCGGGCTGCGGGAAGTCGACCACGCTGAAGATGATCAACCGGTTGATCGAGCCGACCGGCGGCCGCATCCGGATCGGCGGCGAGGACGTCACCGACATCGACCCGGTGAAGCTGCGCCGCAAGGTCGGGTACGCGATCCAGTCGGCCGGTCTGTTCCCGCACATGACGGTCGCGCAGAACATCGCGCTGGTACCGAAGATGATCGGCTGGTCGAAGGCGCGGATCGCGTCACGGATCGAGGAGCTGCTGGACCTGGTGGGGCTGGACCCCGGGGAGTTCCGGGACCGCTATCCGCGTCAGCTCTCCGGCGGGCAGCAGCAACGCGTGGGCGTGGCGCGGGCATTGTCCGCCGATCCGCCGGTGCTGCTGATGGACGAGCCGTTCGGCGCGGTGGATCCGATCACCCGCGATCATCTTCAGGACGAGTTGATCAGACTGCAGCACGAGCTGCACAAGACGATCGTCTTCGTCACCCATGACTTCGACGAGGCGATCAAGATCGGTGACCGGATCGCCGTCCTGCGCGAGCGGTCGCACATCGCTCAGTTCGACACCCCGGAGGCGATCCTCACCAACCCGGCGGACGACTTCGTGTCCGGGTTCGTGGGTGCCGGGGCGGCGCTCAAACGGCTGAACCTGACCCGCGTACGGGATGTGGAGATCACCGACTATCCGACGGTGACCGTCGACGACCCGCTCCAGGAGATCTTCAACCGGCTCCGCGCCAGCGGCACCAACGAGATCCTGCTGCTCGACCCGCGAGGGCGGCCGTACAAGTGGGTCAGGCGCGGCGATCTGATGCGGGCCAGGGGGTCGCTGGCCCGGGCGGGGACGCTGGTGCACGAGACGGTGACGCGGGACGCCACGCTGCGGGATGCCCTGGAGGCGGTGCTCACCGACAACGCGGGGCGCGTGGTGGTGACCGGGCGACGCGGTGAGTACACGGGCGTCGTCGACATGGAGACGCTGATGAACTCCGTGCACGAGCTCCTGGAGGCCGACCGGCTGGAGGCCCTTGAGGCCGAGCACGAGCTGGAGGGGGCCAGGTCCGAGCGCACGCACGCCGAGCAGGAGGGCGACGGAGCGGAGAAGAAGGCGTGAGCGGCCCGGAACTGAAGGAGAGCGAGGGCGCGGAGGGCGAGAGCCCCGAGGCCGCGGAGGAGAACGCCGCCACCGCCGCCTCCCCCGCCGCCGGCAGGCCCCGGGCCCGGAAGGTGAGCTGGGCGAAGCTGACCGTCGTGCCGGGCTTTGTGGTGGTCATGCTGCTGGCGACCTGGCTCTGGTTCCAGCAGGCGGACCTGGACGCGGTGTCCGAGAACGCCCTGTCGAACGGTCAGGTCTCCAAGGCCCTGTGGCAGCACATCGAACTCACGGCGATCTCCACCTTCTTCGTGCTGATCATCGCGATCCCGCTGGGGATCCTGCTCACCCGCAAGCCGTTCCGCAAGGCGACCCCGGTGGCCATGGCGTTCGCCAACATGGGCCAGGCGACCCCGGCGATCGGTCTGCTCGCGCTGCTGGTGATCTGGCTGGGCATCGGCCGGAAGGCGGCCCTGATCGGCATGATCGCGTACGCCGTCCTGCCGGTGCTGTCCAACACCATCGCCGGCCTCAAGGCGAACGACCCGACCCTGCTGGAGGCGGCGCGCGGCATCGGCATGTCCCCGACGGGAGTGCTGACGCGGGTGGAGCTGCCGCTGGCGGTCCCACTGATCCTGGCGGGTGTGCGCACGGCACTCGTCCTGAACGTCGGCACGGCGACCCTGGCGGTCTTCGGCGGAGGCGGCGGCCTGGGCGTACTGATCACAGCCGGCATCACCAACCAGCGCATGCCGGTGCTGGTGCTCGGCTCGATCCTCACAGTCGCCCTGGCACTGCTGATCGACTGGCTGGCATCACTGGCCGAAGTGCTGCTGCGGCCACGGGGGTTGGACGTATGAGGCGGCGCGTGGTTCTGGTGGCGACGGGGCTCCTGACGCGGGTGGAGTTGCCGCTGGCGGTCCCGCTGATCCTGGCGGGTGTGCGCACGGCACTCGTCCTGAACGTCGGCACGGCCACCCTCGCGGTCTTCGGCGGAGGCGGCGGCCTGGGCGTACTGATCACAGCCGGCATCACCAACCAGCGCATGCCGGTGCTGGTGCTCGGCTCGATCCTCAC
>NZ_JBVKCZ010000006.1:282907-300979 GCF_055634335.1 Streptomyces sp. NPDC111802
CACTGCTGATCGACTGGCTGGCATCACTGGCCGAAGTGCTGCTGCGGCCACGGGGGTTGGACGTATGAGGCGGCGCGTGGTTCTGGTGGCGACGGGGGTGCTGTTGGCGGCCTGCGGATGCGGGCTGACCAGCGGCTCCCCCATGGCCGACGATGTGCGGCCCGGGACGATCGGCCGGGGCGAGCCGCTGAAGGGCGCCGAACTGACGGTGACGTCCAAGTCCTTCACCGAGCAGCTGATCCTCGGCGCGATCATGGGCATCGCCTTCCAGGCGGCCGGCGCGGAGGTGCTTGACCGCACCGGGATCCAGGGCTCCATCGGCAGCCGCGAGGCGGTGGTGAAGGGCGACGCGGACGCCGGGTACGAGTACACGGGCACGGCCTGGATCACGTACCTGGGCCGCAGCGAGCCCATCCCGGACCCGCACGAGCAGTGGGAGGCGGTGCGGAAGGCCGACGCGAAGAACGGGGTTTCCTGGCTCGACCCGTCCGCGCTGAACAACACCTACGCCCTGGCGATGAACCAGGCCAACCACAAGAAGTACCGCACGAACACCCTCTCCGAGGTCGCCGCGCTGTCCAAGTCCGACCCCGGCGCCGTGACGCTCTGCGTGGAGGTCGAGTTCGCCAACCGGGCGGACGGGCTGCCGGGCATGGCGAAGGAGTACGGCATGAGTGTGCCGACGGGCAACATCACGCAGATGGACACCGGGATCATCTACACCCAGGTCGCGAAGGGGAGTTGCACCTACGGCGAGGTCTTCACCACGGACGGCCGCATCAAGTCCATGAACCTGGTGGTGATGCAGGACGACAAGAAGTTCTTCCCCAACTACAACGCCGCACCGATGGTCAACACCAAGACCCTGGAGAAGTGGCCGGCGATCGCCGAGATCCTCGACCCGATCAGCAAGAAGCTGAACAACTCCGTCGCACAGGATCTGAACGCGAAGGTGGATGTGGACGGGGAGGATCCGCATAAGGTGGCGCTGGACTGGATGAAGGAGGAGGGGTTTGTGAGGTAGGGGTTCCAAAGAAACCCTTGCAAAGGACCCGTTGCATAACTACCTTTGCACGCATGCCGGGAGAGGACAACGTACGGAAACTCGACGCCCGTTCGCTGCGCGGACTCGCACATCCCTTGCGGATGGAGTTGCTCAACGCGCTGCGGCGGCACGGCCCGGCCACCGCGTCGATGCTCGCCGAGCGGCTCGGTGAGTCCAGCGGCGCCACCAGCTATCACCTGCGGCAGCTCGCCGCGCACGGGTTCGTCGAGGACGCGCCGGAGCGCGGTAAGGGGCGCGAGCGGTGGTGGAAGGTGGTCGAGCAGGGCATCTCGGTGCAGGAGGACCTGCATCAGTCCTCGGATCCGGAGGTGCGCGGCGCGGCCGACGCTCTTCTGCACGAGATGGTCTCTCAGCACACCCGCGAATTGACGACCTGGGTGGCCACCCGCGACGACTGGGGGCCGGCGTGGTGGGAGAACCGCGCGATGGACCTGAGCGACTGGCAACTGCGCCTGACGCCCGCGCTCGCCCGTGAACTCATCGCGAAGGTGCATGAGTTGATCGCCGCGTACGACAGGCGCGAAGTCCCCGAAGACGACCCCGACGCGGAGTACGTCCGCTTCCACACGCACGTCTTCCCCATTGCCACGGATCGAAAGAGACCCCAGTGATCGACCCGGAAACCCACCGCGCCTTACACCGCATCCGCGCCGCCGACCTCCGCGCCCAGGCCGACGCGTACCGCCTGGCCTCATCGGCCAAGCCCCCGCAGGACCTCCGCGCCCGCCTCGGCTGGACCCTCGTGGAGGTCGGTCTGCGTCTCGCCACCCCCCGTGCCCCGAGGCCGGCGCCCGTCTAGCAGCTCGGCACCGATCCCTCCCCCGACCCCAGCGCCTCCAACGCCCCCACGGCCCCCTTCAGTGTCGTCACCGGTACCAACCGCAGGCCCTTGGGGAGTTCTGCCTTCGCGTCGCCGCATTCGTCCTTCGGGACCAGGAAGACCGTCGCGCCGTCGCGCTTGGCGGCCTGGGTTTTCAGGGAGACGCCGCCGACGGCGCCGACCTTGCCGGTGGCGTCGATCGTGCCCGTGCCCGCGATGGTGTGGCCGGCGGTGAGGTCGCCGCCCGCGCCGTTGCCGTTGAGTTTGTCGATGATGCCCAGGGAGAAGAGGAGCCCGGCGCTGGGGCCGCCCACGTCGGCGAGTTTCAGGGTGACCTTGATGTTCTTGTCGTTCAGGTCGAGGTAGTTCAGCGCGGCCCGCGTCGCGTCGTCCTGCGACTCCTTCATCTGCTCGGTGTTGTACTGCTCGATCTCCCGCGTGCTCTGGCCGCTCGGGTAGACGGAGTCGCGCGGCATGACCGCCTTGTCCGTGCGGAACCACGCGTCGATCAGATCGCCGAACGTCACATCCGCGTCCGGCGAGGTCGCCTCGATCGTCGTCATGCGCAGCTGGCCGCTGGTGTCCCGGGTCGGCGCACCGGAGATGGTGATCACCGGGTCGCCCTGGTTCTCGCCGAGTACGTTCGCCGTCAGGCCGGGCTGCGTCAGCGAGAACGGCAGTGGCGCGAAGGCAGCCGTGGCGAGCAGGGCCACGACCGGCAGGGCGCAGACGGCGACGGCCCGGGGGCGCGTGAGACGAGAGAACACGGGATCAATCTAACGTGGCGACGGGTTCCGGCCAGGTCCAGGTCGGAGCTGCCCAGGTTGCCCCATCCAGGTCACATACAGGTCTCGACCTAGGCGACGTACAGGTCCCGCCGCTCCTTCGTGAAGCGCCGCAGCACCCCCGGCAACGGCTCCACCCCGATACCCGGCGACCGCGGAACCGGCAGATGGCCGTCCACCAGCACGAACGGCTCCGTGATGTCCTCAGCGAAGTAGCGGCTGGAGGCCGAGGTGTCCCCGGGGAGCGTGCAGCCGGGCAGGGCCGCCAGCGCCAGGTTCGGTGCGCGGCCGATTCCCGTCTCCAGCATGCCGCCGCACCACACCGGCACCCCGTGCGCGTGCGCCACGTCATGGACCCGCCGCGCCTCCAGGTATCCCCCGACCCGGGCGGGCTTCACGTTCACGACCCGGCACGCGTCCATCGCGATGGCGGACGCGGTGTCGCGGGCGTTGTGCAGGGACTCGTCCAGGCAGACGGGCGTCGTGATGCGCTGCTGGAGGCGGGCGTGGGCGTACAGGTTGTTCTCGTCCAGCGGCTCCTCGATCAGCAGCAGCCGGAACTCGTCCAGCCGCCGCAGATGCTCGGCGTCCGCGAGCGTGTACGCCGTGTTGGCGTCGACCTGGAGGGGCAGGTCCCAACCGAAGCGGTCGCGTACCGCCCGTACCGGTTCCAGGTCCCAGCCGGGTTCGATCTTCAGCTTGATCCGGACGTACCCCTCGGCGAGATATCCCTCGACGTCGTCCAGCAGCTCGGCGAGCGTCCCCCTGATCCCCACCGACACCCCGGCCGGCACCCGCTCCCGCACCGCCCCGAGATACGTGGCCAGCGGCATCCCGTGCGACCGCAGCTCCGCGTCCAGCACCGCCGTCTCCAGCGCCGCCTTCGCCAGCTCATGCCCCTTGATCTTCGCCATCGCCGGCGCGAGGTGGGCCGTATCGAACACGGGGAGTGCGGCGACGCGCGGCAGCAGGAAGTCGCGCAGCACGATCTCCGCGCCGGCCACGAACTCCGAGCAGTACAGCGGCTCGGGGTCGGCCGCGAACTCCGACCAGCCCTCGGCGGTGTCGGTGACGAGGTGCAGCAGGAAGGTGTCCTTCGTCGTCATCGTGCCGAAGGAGGTGCGGAAGGGGGTGACCAGCGGGATCGCCACATGGACGATCTCGACGCGTTCGAGTTTCACGGGGTGGCCTCCGTCGTCTCCCGGCGGGTGAGCGTGTACCAGCCGTCCCGGGACATGCCCGTCGCGGTGAAGCCGTCGGCGAAGGCCTTGGTGAACACCTCTCGGACGGCCCGCCGCCAGGCCAGCGCCAGCGCCGGCTCGGCGGCCCGGATCCGCACTATGTCGTCCGGCACCCGGCACCACAGATGCCGGTCGTCGAGGTCACGGCAGGCGAGCGGTCCGCCGTCGGGGGCGAGGTGCGTGGTGGGCGCGCAGTCGCGGTCGGGGGTCTCGTCCGGTCTCGGGGAGGAGACCCCCGAGACCGGGTACGCCGGTACGGGCCCCGCCAGCTGCCACGTCACCGCCAGCCGGTCGCTCTCGTCGCCGTCGTTGACGCCGTCCGCCATGGGTCCGTAGAAGTCGACGAGGTACTCGGTGCCGACGGCGCCCAGCTTGATCAGGTTGAACCGGGCGTTGCGCCCGACCAGCGGATCGAAGGTCCACCGCATGGTCCGCGCCCCGCGCTCCACCGCCCAGGCCCGCTGCGCCTGCTTCACCTCGAACCCGAGCCCCTGATCGGCCGCCGCGACCAGCGAGTACGCCTCCTTGGACGCGGGCGGCCCGAACACCGCGACGGATGCCCCGGCCAGCCGCGCCCCGTCGTAGGCGGCGTGCACCGCCCCGCCCGCGTGCACCAGGCTGTGCAGCACTTCGGCCGGGTAGGGCGGGGTACTACGGGGCGTCTGCCATACGTCGCTGAAGTAGTCGGCGACGGCGGAGAGCGCGGTGACGTCGTGGACGGTGCGGATGCTGACAGTGGTCATGTACCGAGTGTCGGAGGCCGTGGCGGCTGTGCCTAGAGCGCCGCACGGCCACCGCCACAGCGCCAGGGGTGGCATCCCGCCGGCCGTCGGCGCGGCACCGGGCCCTCCGTCGGCGCACCGTCCCGCGCCCCGTCAGCCCACTCACCCGCCACCCATCACCGTCACCCGCCACCCGTCACCGCAGCGCCTCGGCGACCTCCTTCGCCGCGTCCATGACCCTCGGCCCGACCCGCTCCGGCACCGCGTCGGCCAGCATCACCACACCCACGCTGCCCTCGACGCCGGTCACCCCGAGCAACGGCGCGGCGGCCCCGCTCGCACCCGCCTCCAGCTCGCCGTGGGTCAGGGTGTAGCCGGGCTCCTCCATCGGCTGCTGCCGGGCGGCGAGTATCGCCCGGCCCGCGGCACCACGGTCCAGGGGGTGGCGGAAACCGGCCCGATACGCCACGTGGTAGTCGGTCCACGTCGGCTCGACCACGGCGACGGCCAGCGCCTCCGTACCGTCCACCAGCGTCAGATGGGCCGTCGCCCCGATGTCCTCGGCGAGCGAACGCAGCGCGGGCAGCGCGGCCTCGCGTACGAGGGGATGCACCTGTCGGCCCAGTCGCAGCACCCCGAGCCCGACCCGGGCGCGGCCGCCCAGGTCACGGCGTACGAGGGCGTGTTGTTCCAGCGTGGCGAGCAGCCGGTACACGACCGTCCGGTTCACGCCCAGTTTGTTGGAAAGCTCGGTGACGGTCAGTCCGTGGTCCGTATCGGCCAGCAGTTTGAGGACACGCAGTCCCCGGTCGAGCGTCTGAGAGGTCTCCGCGGTCACGACGCCCACTCCTTAGTGGTGAGGTCGGCAGCCCCCTCGCGGCGGATGCGTCACCGAGTCCCGTCAGTGACGCGCTTCAGAGGCCGCCGATCGGTCTGCGGTCCGGCATTCCGGACCGCGTCGCTTCACGGCTGCGCTCCGCGGCGGCGCTGCCACGGGGCGTGTGCGTAGGCGGACATTAGCGAAGCCGGTTCGCTGAGCGGAAGGCTCCGTCCAGAATCCGGGCAGCGGCCGGTGCGGACCACGCCCGTTTGCCCTGATATGTACGGCGCGCGCGGCGCCCGGTAAGGAGCGCGGAGCCGCTCACCTCATCCGGGTGGCCCACTCCTGCACCTTGGCGATCCGCTGCCGCAGCTGCCCCGCCGTCGCCTCGGCGCTGGGCGGACCGCCGCACACCCGTCGCAGCTCCGTGTGGATCACCCCATGAGGCTTGCCGCTCTGATGGACGTATGCGCCGACCATCGTGTTGAGCTGCTTCCGCAGCTCCATCATCTCCTTGTGCGAGACCACGGGGCGGCGCTCGGCGGGCAGTTCGAGGAGGTCGGCCTCGGCGTCCGGCTTCTTACGGCTGTGCGCGATCTGCCGCGCCTGCCGCTTCTGGAGCAGGAGTTGGACCTGGTCGGGCTCCAACAGCCCGGGAATCCCCAGGTAGTCCTGCTCCTCCTCGCTCCCGGGGTGGGCCTGCATGCCGAACTCGGCACCGTCGTAGAGCACCCGGTCGAAGACGGCCTCGGACTCCAGCGCCTCGAAGGAGAACTGCTCCTGCTCGCCGGTGTCCTCGTCCTGCTCCTTGTTCGCCTCCTCCATCTCCTTCTCGGACTCGGCGTACGGGTCCTCCTCGCCCTCCTTCTTCGGCTTGTCGAGGGCGTGGTCGCGCTCGACCTCCATCTCGTTGGCAAAGGTGAGCAGGTCGGGGACGGTCGGCAGGAAGACGGACGCGGTCTCGCCGCGCCGCCGGGACCGTACGAAACGGCCGACGGCCTGGGCGAAGAAGAGGGGCGTGGAGATGGTGGTGGCGTACACCCCGACGGCGAGCCGAGGCACGTCGACGCCTTCGGACACCATCCGGACGGCGACCATCCACCGGTCGTTGTTGCTGCTGAACTCGTCGATACGGTCGGACGCCCCGGCATCGTCGGAGAGCACGACGGTCGCCTTGCTGCCGGTGATCTCACGGATCAGCTTGGCGTAGGAGCGCGCCGAGTCCTGGTCCGAGGCGATCACGAGCGCACCCGCGTCCGGGATGGCCTTGCGCACCTCGGTCAGCCGCTGATCGGCGGCCCGCAGCACGCTCGGCATCCATTCGCCGCGCGGATCGAGGGCGGTGCGCCAGGCCTGCGAGACGGCGTCCTTGGTCATGGGCTCGCCGAGCCGAGCGGCGATCTCGTCCCCCGCCTTGGTCCGCCAGCGCATGTTGCCGCTGTAGGAGAGGAAGATGACGGGCCGCACGACGCCGTCGGACAGCGCGGACCCGTAGCCGTAGGTGTAGTCGGCGGCGGACCGCCGAATGCCCGCGTTGTCCTCTTCGTACGTCACGAAGGGGATGGGGTTGGTGTCGGACCGGAAGGGGGTGCCGGTGAGGGCGAGTCGGCGCGTGGCGGGCTCGAAGGCCTCCAGACAGGCCTCGCCCCAGGACTTGGAGTCACCGGCGTGGTGGATCTCGTCGAGGATGACGAGGGTCTTGCGCTGCTCGACGCGGTTGCGGTGCAGCATGGGCCGTACGCCGACGCCCGCGTACGTCACGGCGACGCCCTGGTAGTCCTTGCCGAGCGGGCCGGCGCTGTACTCGGGGTCGAGCTTGATGCCTATGCGCGCGGCGGCCTCCGCCCACTGCTTCTTCAGATGCTCGGTCGGCGCGACCACGGTGACCTGCTGCACGACATGGTGGTGCAGCAGCCAGGAGGCCAGGGTGAGGGCGAAGGTCGTCTTGCCGGCGCCCGGCGTGGCGACCGCGAGGAAGTCACGCGGCTGCTCCTGGATGTACTTCTCCATCGCCCCCTGCTGCCAGGCACGCAGCTTGCTGGCGGTGCCCCAGGGGGCGCGGCCGGGGAAGGCAGGCGACAGGTGGTGGGAGTGGGAGGCAGAACTGGAGCTGGCGGCGGTGGTAGTCACGGTCTCCGGGGTGATGTGGTCGGGCGGCTCGACTGGGTGTGGCGGTTGGGCCACATGGAACAACCGGGCCACCTTATCGGTGGCCCGGTTGGCTCAACGCGCGGACTGCGCCGGGTTGAGCGTGGATGCGGTCGACCTCACAGAGGGCGTCGACATCAGCGCGCGAAGCGCGGCAGCCGGGCAGCGATCTTGCGAACGTCCAGAGCGCCCTGGCAGACGTCCAGCACGAATGTCTCCGCCTCGTCCACGTCGAAGTCGGCGTCCAGCGGGTGCCCGCTCATGTGCAGGAAGACCCAGGTCGCGTACCAGGCGATGCGCCTGTTCCCGTCGACGAGAGCGTCGTTGCGGGCGAGCGACTCCATCAGAGCGGCGGCCTTCTGCCAGACGTCCGGGTAGGCGTCCTGCCCGAAGACGCTTGACTGAGGACGCGCCAGGGCGGAGTCCACGAGCCCGTAGTCGCGCACCTCGTCGGCCTCGAGCCGCTCGGCGAGGTTCAGCAGCTCGGGCAGGGTGAGGAAGTGCATCAGGCGAGCCTCTTGTTCAGCTCGGCGCTGGCGTTGAGCACGTGCTCGGCCGCCTCGTTGAACAGCCGCGAATGCTCGCTTATGGCCGAGATCACAGCGTCGTGCGCGAAGGCCTGCATACTGCGCCCCTCTGCCGCCGCCCGCTCACGCAGCGCGTCCAGTTCCTCATCCGTGAACCGCAGGTTCAGTCCAGCCATGGACCGACGGTACCGCGCGGTACCACTCGGTTGTCATTCGGAAGCCGCCCGCACCCGCGTAGTCACCCAAGCCCCCACCAACGCCACCCCCGCCATCGGCAGGAACACCGCCGCGAACGCCCCCGGATGCGACCCGGCGCCGGACACCCCCGTGGCCGCATGGCTCACCGTCCCCCCGCCCAGGGCGGCGAAGGCCGCGCCGCCGACGGCCAGCAGGACGACATTGGACAGGCCGTCGGAGATCTGGAGCGCGGCGGAGTTCGTACCGGCCTCCTCGGGGGCGGAGAGATGGAGCAGCAGCACGCTGGTGGAGGAGATCACCAGCCCCATCCCGAAGCAGCCGAACGCCCACGCCACGGCCAGGGTCCAGGCGGGCACGGAGTCGATCAGCACACTCGGCGCGGCGGCGATGGAGGCCGCGACCAGCACCATCCCCACCGTCATCAGCCGTTCCCGGTACGGCTCCACCCGTGGCCGCGACTGCAGCCACGACCCCAGCGCCCATGTCCCCCCGCCCGCCGCGAGCGAGAACCCGGCGAGCGTCGGCGACAGCCCCCGCTGGGTGACCAGCATCAGCGGCACGAAGGACTCGGCCGCGATGAACGACCCGGCGGCGACCCCGCGCAACAGCACCACGGACGGCAGCCCGCGCGCCGCCCGGTATGTGCCGCGCGGGAGCAGCCCGCGCACGGCCGGTACGAGGAGCACGGCGCCGACCACGCCGGGGACGACGGAGAACCACCGCAGGTCCTGGGCGGCGTACTGCAACAGCCCCGCGCCGAGGGAGATGCCGAGGGCGAGCCGGATGCGCCGCCGGTCGAAGGAGGCGGAGCGGGCGGAGCGGGCGGAGTCGTCGACGGGCCCTTGCGCCCGGCGCCGTATCTGCGGCAGCGCGAGCGCGAGCGGAAAGACGACCAGCACCGGAATCCCGATGAACACCCAGCGCCAGCCCAGATGCTCGGTCACCGCCCCCGAGGCCAGCGGCCCCACGATCGAGGGCACGACCCAGCTCGCCGCGAACGCCGCCATGATCGCCGGCCGTAGCCGCTCGGGGTAGGCCCGCCCGACGACGACGTACAGCGCGACGATGACCAGTCCCCCGCCGAGCCCCTGCACGGCCCGCCCGAGAATGAACAGCCACATCGCTCCCGCGGTCCCGGCCAGCAACAGCCCGGCCCCGAAGGAGGCGATCCCGGCCGTGAGCGCCCCGAGCGGTCCCCGCCGGTCCGACCACTGTCCCGCGAGCACCATCCCGAACAGGCTGGTCGTGAAGTACCCCGAGAACGCGAAGGCGTACAACGACACCCCGTCCAGCTCCCGAGCCGCGACCGGCATCGCCGTCCCGACGGCGGTCGCCTCGAACGCGATGAGCAGCACCACGGATACGATCCCGATACTGAGCGCCCGATACGACCGTCCCAGCACGGTCTCCTCGACCTCTGGGACGGAGGGCACACCGGATGTCTTCGTGACGTCGGCGTCGGCGTCGGCGTCGCGCGGTTCGAGGGCGGTCATGGTCGCCAGCGTAAGGGCCACAACCTACTTTGGCCCCTGTCGGGAGACGGCTCCGCACTGCGACCTTGGTCGTACGACCGGGGCTTCACCGGACGGGCTTCACCGGGCGGGCTTCATGAACGGGGTGTGGCAGTCGCGTTGCAGGGCTCGCGATTCCCTTGAGCGGTCCGCGAGCCCGCCCGTACGGTCGAACCACCGATCACGGCCGTGTGCCCGAGTGGTTCAGGGATTCGCCTGCAAAGCGAATTACGCGGGTTCGATTCCCGCCACGGCCTCCATCTTTTCTCCCTTCCCCTCCCTCTCTCCTCCCTCTCTCCTCAAACAGCAGCACAACCCTCGGCACCCTCCAGATGTCCAGGACATGACTGGACGGCAAACGTCCGGTTGCCGTGCTTCCTGTTTCGACGAGGAGACCCATCCGTGCGCCAGCGCATCCGCCCCTCGCACCTCCGCACGTCCGCCGCCTTCGTGGCCGCCGCCGCGATCGCCACTGCCGTCCCCGCGGTCGCCGCCTCCTCGGCGTATGCCGACGAGGGCGGGCCCTCCCTGGTGATCTCGGCTCTGCCGAGCGCGTCTCCCGAGCCCGGCGAGGTGTACGACGAGAACGTCGTCATCACCAACAACGGCACCGCGGCCGCGGACGGCGTCACTTTCCGGATCCGGCTGACCCGGGGGCTCGACTTCCCCGAGGACGTGAAGGGCTGCACGTACTCGACCGTCGCGGACCAGGTCAGGCAGGCCCTGTGCGAGCTGGACACGGTCGTCGAACCCGGCGCCTCCGTCGAGACGCCCGTGCGGTTCAAGGCGCAGCCCAACGCGCTGATGGAGGCCGTCGAGTACGGCACCTCCGCCACCGGCGAGGCCCCGGGCGAGGGGTTCGGCGACAGTTACCGGCGGCTGACCCTGACCGCCGACAGCTCGGCCGACCTCGTCGCTGTCGGTGACGACACCGAGGCCCTCGCGGGCGACCGTCAGTCCTTCACGGTCCAGCTGCGCAACGACGGCCCCGGCTGGATCCAGAACCAGGAGAGCGACGACCAGACCGCGCTCATGGTGCAGATACCGAAGGACACGGTCGCCTCCGAAGTGCCCAAGGAGTGCGCGCCGTTCGGCATCGACGGTCCGTCCGGACCGGGGGGTACGCCGGGCAAGTCCAAGTACGTCTGCTGGCCCGCCGACCACACCATCGACGTCGGCGAGTCCCTGTCCTTCACCTTCATGCTGGAGATCGACGAGGACGCGACGACCACCACGGGCGAGGTGAAGGCGACCTCCGTCTACGACATCCACCCGGAGTTCGACAAGAACCCCGCCAACGACAAGGCGCAGATCCGCATCGCCATCCCCACCGACAACGAGCCCGGCCCCACCCCCTCCGGCGGCTCGACGGACGGCGGCTCCACCACGGGCGGCGACGGCAACGACCCCGAGGGCCAGTCCACCGGCGGCACCGGCAGCACGGGCAGCACCGGGTCCACCTCGGCCGGCACCACGACGGGCGGCTCCACCACCGGCTCCGTCGACGGCAATCTCGCCAGCACCGGCTCCGACGGCACCCCGCTCATCGCCGGCGCGGCAGCCGCCGCGGCGGCCCTCGGCGGCGGCCTGATCCTGGCCGTACGCCGGCGCCGTGCGGCCGCCAAGTCCGCCTGACCGCCCCTGCCTCCTGAGACCGGCCGTCAGAGGTACCCGGCCGGTCTCGGGGGTACGGCGTCGTCCGCGGCTTACCGCAGCCCGCCCACCGACTCCAGCAACCCGCTCGCCTCGTCCTGGAACGCCTCCGTCCAGTAATGTCGGCCGTCGCTGCCCGCCGTGGTGCCCGTCGGGTCGACCGTCGACAGGACCTGGAGCATCGTCATGGCCAGTTGGTCATAGGTGTCGCTGGTCAGGGCGTGGCCCGACTCCTCGTCCATCGTCTGCTCGCGGTGCAGCAGCCAGAGGGTGAAGGCGAGGGTCGAGACGTCCGTGTTCAGCGGGAACAGCCTCGCCTCGGGCTCGCTCCAGTTCAGGACCGCGCCCGTCTCGCCGTCGACGACCAGGCTGTTGTCCTCGACGAGGTGGCCCAGGCGTATCAAGCGGTCGGCGCGGGCCGGGAGTTCGGCCGAGGGGTCGACATCGGCGTAGTACTCGGCCAGCGTCGGCAGCGACACGTCCGGGTCGAGGGAGAACAGGAAGGCGTCCTCCGGCAGGCCCACCTCGCGCAGGAAGCGGCGGGTCGGCTCGTGCGTGAGCGTGGCCGGGAAGTCGACCTCCTCGAAACGCGCCACCTTGCGCCGGCCGAACTCCTCGTCCAGGAGGCGCGGCGGCAGGTCGAGCGCCAGCCCCGACTGTCCGGCCCGGCCCGCGACGAGCGCCAGGGGCCGGATCAGGGCCGCCATCCGCCAGAACGGCGCCGGCTCACCGTCCGTGCCCTCCTCGAACACGGCCAGCAGATGGCGCGACGCCTCCGCCACCGCCTTCGGGCCGTACCGGCCGACGTACGACGCGAACTGGCCGCGCAGGCCCGCCAGTTCGTCCGTCGCCTCCGCGAAGCGGACCAGTGTCCGCAGGGACGGGGCCAGCGGGCGGCGGTCCATCAGGTCGGGGCGGTCGTGCAGAAGGTGCGTCGTGGAGATCTCTCCGGTCGCGCCGTCCAGCAGGACCGACTCCGTCTCCAGGCCGCCGGGGCCCAGCAGTCCGCCTATCACCAGCTGGCCCCTGAGCTCCGCCGCCAGCCGGTCCTGCGGATCGCCCGTCGAGTCCGCCACCGTGCGCAGACCCGCCCGGCTCAGCTCGGCGAAGCTCAATACGCCGCTGTCGCCGGGCAGTCCGGGTCCGGTCAGCCAGCGTCGCGTCGACGCGTGCGTGATGTACGGCCCCAGCTCGGCCTCGGTCAGGACGATCCCCGTATCACCGACGCGAGTCGTAGTCGTCGTGCTCATGGCTCCCCCGCATGCGCTTTCTCCCCGCCCCCGGACACGGCACGGCCCACCGGCCGGCCCGCCGGATCCGGCTGCCGTCCCCACTGTTCAGAACACTACGCGTCGCCACTGACAACGCCCCGGACCAGCACGCCCACTGACAGCGCTTCACATCAGTAGACGCACAGCCCACCCGCGAACGTTCCCTCGCGACTGGAATCGCTCCCACGACCGCCGTAGCAACCGGGACAATCCGCCCCATTCGGCGCGCCGGCCGGAGCCCGCTACTGGGCGTTGACCACCGCGGCCTGCGGCCGGATCGGCAGCCGGTTCACCGGTCGGCCCGTGGCCGCTCGTACGGCCGACGCGATGGCCGCCGGTGACGTCACCACCGGCACCGCGCTCACCGCCTTCGCGCCGAAGGGCGCGACCACGTCCCGCTCCTCGACCAGTTTCACGATCCGGATGTCGGGGGCGTCCAGGGCCGTCGGCAGGGAGTAGCCGGTCAGGTCCGGGTGGCGGATCAGGCCGCGTGCCGAGCGCAGGTTCTCCGTGAGCGCGATGCCCACGCCCTGTGTCACGCCGGCCTCGATGCGCGCCTCCAGCTGGGCCGGGTTCAGCACCCGGCCGACGTCCTGGGCGAGCGCCAGCTCGACCACGCGGACCGAGCCCAGCTCGATGTCCACGTCGACGACCGCGCGGATCGCGCAGAAGGCCATGCCCACGAAGGCGTCGCCCTGGCCGACGTCGTTCAGCGGCTCGGTCGGGTGCGGGCGGCACTGGGCCGTCGCCCACAGCTCCTTGCCGTCCATCGCCTCGGTGACGGTGGTCGACAGGACGCCGTCGTACGACGTGATCTTGCCGTCGGTGATCTGGAGCAGCTCGGTGGACATGCCGAACTTGTGCGCCAGGGGCTGCAGCAGCTGCGTACGGACCATCTTGGCCGCTCGCTCCACCGCGCCGCCCGACACCCAGGTGTGGCGGCCGCGGCAGCCCGCGCCCGCCGGGGGCTGGTCGGTGTCCACGGGTGCCACGTGCACCTCGTCGATGCCCAGCGTCTCCTGGACGATCTGCCGGGCCAGCGTCGTGAAGCCCTGGCCGGTCTCCACCGCGGCGCACAGCACGGTCGCGACGCCGTCGTGGACCTTCACGGTCGCCGTGGAGACCTCGTCCGCGCCCTCGGCGCCGAGCATGTGCACCATGCCCAGGCCGTAGCCCACGCCCCGCCGTACGGCACCCGGTTCGCCCGCGCCCTCGGGGCCGCCGGGCAGCAGCCACTCGTCCTCGGGCGTGTCCTTCGGAAGGGCGGGCAGCGGGTAGTCCCGTACGGCCTGGAGGAGCTCGGCCACGGGAGCCGGGCACGTCACCGTCTGACCGGTCGGGAGTACGTCACCGGTCGCCATGGCGTTGCGCAGGCGCAGTTCCGCCGGATCCATGCCGAGCTTCTTGGCCAGCTTGTCCATCTGCGCCTCGTACGCGGCGCACACCTGCATGGCGCCCTCGCCGCGCACATGGCCGGAGGGCGGGTTGTTGGTGCGTACGGCCCAGCCCTCGATGAAGGCGTTCGGGACGACGTACGGGCCGCAGGCGAAGCCGACCGCGGCGGCCAGCGCTTCGGCCGAGGTGTCGGCGTAGGCGCCCGCGTCCAGCAGGATCTGCGCCTCGACCTTGACCAACCTGCCCTCGGCGTCGGCGTGATGGCGGTACCGGAGCAGGGTGGGGTGCCGGTGCGTGTGGCCGAGGAAGGACTCCTCGCGCGTGGCCGTCAGCTTCACCGGGCAGCCGGTCTTGAGAGCAAGCAGGCCGAGCGGGAGCTGGAAGCCCTGGTCCTCGCGGTCGGCGGTGGCGCCCGGGACGCCGGTGACGACGACCTTGACGCGCTCGGGTTCCAGGCCGTAGCAGGCGGCGGCCCGGTCGCGGTCGGTGTGCGGGTCGGTCGAGGCCAGGTAGAGCTCCACGCCGCCGTCGGGGCGCGGTACCGCGAGGCCCGCCTCGGCGCCGATGGGGGCCGGGTCCTGGCGGCCGATGCGGTACAGGCCCTCGACGACGATGTCGCCGGCCGCGTCGGGGTCGCCGTGGCGCAGCGGGATGTGGCGGATCAGGTTGCCGTCGGGGTGCAGCGGCTCGGCCTCGAAGGCCTGCTCGGGGTCGGTCACCGGGTCGAGCGTCTCGTACTCGACGATGACGGCCGCGGCGGCCAGCCGCGCGGTGTCGGGGTGGTCGGCGGCGACGGCGGCGATGGGCTCGCCGTGGTGGCGCACGACCTCGGAGGCGAACACCGGGCGGTCCGCCTTGCCGCGGCCGAGCAGCGGGCTGCCCGGCACGTCCTCGTGCGTGACGACGGCCCGGACTCCGGGCATCTCGCGCGCGTGGGTGGTGTCGATGGACTTGATGCGCGCGTGCGGGTGCGGCGAGCGCAGCACGGCCGCCCACAGCAGGCCCTCGGCCCACAGGTCGGCCGCGTACGGGAAGGTGCCCTCGGTCTTGGCGCGGGCGTCGGCGGCCGGCAGGGAGGCGCCGATGCCGTGCGGGATCGGCTCGGGGGCGGGTGCTGCCTCCGCGGCTGTGGTCGCGGTGGCGGCTTCGTTGCTCACGCCTGGCCTCCGTCCTGTCCGTACGCCTGGTCATGCGGGCCCCTGTTGGGCCCCGGGTTCATGGCCCCCGGCGCCTCGAACGCCGACGGGTTGACCCCGCCGGCCCCCGGGCCCGCCTGGTGAGGGATACGCGGCTCGTCGCCGTCGCGTTCGGGCCCGTCGGCCGCCGAGTGCGCCTCGCGTTCGGCGACGACCTCCTTGACGGCCTCCACCACGCCCCGGTAGCCGGAGCAGCGGCACAGGTTGCCGCACAGTGCCTGGCGGGTCTCCAGCTCGGTCGGGGCCGGGTTGCCCTCCAGCAGGTCGTGCACGGTCATCGCCATGCCCGGCACGCAGAAGCCGCACTGCACGGCGCCGCACCGCGCGAGCGCGCGCTGCACGTCGGAGGACTGCCCGTCGACGGCCAGGCCCTCGACGGTACGCACCTCGCTGCCGGCGGCGGTCACGGCCGGCACCAGGCAGGACGCGACGAGCCGTCCGTCGACCTGCACGTTGCAGGCCCCGCACTCGCCCTGTGAGCAGCCGTCCTTGGCGCCCGCGAGGCCGAGCCGCTCGCGCAGCACGTAGAGCAGCGACTCGCCGATCCAGGCGTCCGAGACGGGCCGGTCGGCGCCGTTGACGCGCAGGACGTAGGAGGCGAGGGGGTGTTCCTCGCCGGAGGGCGGCGGTGCGTCGTCCGTGGCGGCCTCGGCGGCCTCCGGGCCGGAGTCGCCGTCAACGGCCGGGGCGTTTCCGTCGGAGGCTTCTGCCGGGCCCTGAGCGGCCTCTGGGGCGCCCTGGGTGTCCGGGACATCCGTGGCGGCCTCATCGGCCCGCGCAGCGGCCTGTGCGGCCTCTGAGGCGCTTGCCGCGGAATCCTCGACGGGCGCCGACGCACCGGAGGCATGGGCGGCCGGGTCGGACCGCTCGTGCGGATCCGGCGCGTGCCGCTCGCCGGGCCGTTCGGCGCCGTGCTCGCCGGGGTGTACGGGGTGCTGGTCACCGGCGTGCGGTCCCGGCTGACCGGGAACGTGCCCGGCATCGGTCGGGCGTCCGGGCGCGGTTCCCAACGCCTCGCCGGCCGCCGCCTGCGCCTCCTGCCCCCAGGGCTGTCCGGTCGCCTGGGGCGCCCATGGCGCGGACGCGCCGCCCGGCAGCGTGGCCGGCGGGGTGCCGCCCCACTGCTCGACGAGCGACGACGTGGTGAACTCGCCCGATTCGTCGGGAAGGTCACCATTGGCGACGGGGATCGACCACTGCCCGGTGACATCGTGGCCGGGCGCGGCGCCGCCGCCCTCCCGGCCTGCCGCGGTCTCCGAGAAGTTCCACTGCTGGGTGGCGGCGGGGTTGTACGTGAACTGGCCGCTGCCCGTGTCCTGCGCGGCGTTCGGGTCGGGCCACCGGGCACCCTCGGCGGGCGCGCCCGCGGCCGGCCAGCCGCCGGGGGCCGCGGGGTCGGTGCCCGCGGTCGGTTCCGGCGCGGCCGTTATCCGCGGCGGGACGTACCCGTGTCCGGGCGCGGCGAGCGGGCTGTCCGAGGACGCCAGGAGGGCGTCCATGCCCCCTTCGGGGAGCTTGACGAAGGCGGTGGCGCCGTCGTCGTACTCGCCCTGGGGCAGCGGGTCCCAGCGGCCCCTGCCCTGGGGCGTGCCCTCTCCGTGCTGGTCGTCGGTCACGACAGTGCCCTCCCCAGTGCTCGTCGGGCCAGTGCGGCGACGGTGCGCCGCAGGTGCAGTACGGCGGGCGGATGCTGGGCCACGGACCCGTCCTCGGCCGGGGCCGGGTCGGGGATGCAGGCCGCGGCGACGTACTCCCCGAAGGCGTTCAGCGCCTCGGGGACGATCGCGCGGTTGTTGTCCCAGTCGATCAGCTGGGCGACCCAGTGCTCGGCCTCCAGGGGCCGGAGCGGCATCGGCGCTATGGCGCCCACGGCGCACCTGACTCCGCGCCGGGCGGGGTCGAGCACGACCGCGACGGACGCCGTGGCACGCCCCGGGCCGGTGCGGCCGGTGGCCTTGAGGAAGACCTGCGGGGCGTGCAGCAGCGGCACGCGCACATAGCCGATGAGTTCGCCGGCGCGCAGCATCTCCATGCCCGCCAGCAGGTGCGACACCGGGATCTCCCTGCGGGCTCCGCCCGGGCCCGCGACGATCAGGGCCGCTTCGAGAGCGGCGAGCACCGGCAGCGCGTCACCGGTCGGGGACGCCGAGGCGATGTTGCCGCCGAGGGTGCCCGCGTTGCGGATCTGCGGCGGGCCCGCGGCGCGCGCGGCGGCGGCGAGCGCCGGGATGAGGGCCGCGAAGTCGGGGCGGCCCATACGCGCGTGCGTGAGGCCCGCGCCGAGCAGCGCATGGCCGTCCTGGTACTGCCAGCCACGGATCTCGCTGATCCGGCCGAGGCCGACCAGCGCGGCGGGCCTGAGCTGCCCGGAGTTGACTGCGGCCATCAGGTCGGTGCCGCCCGCGACGGGCACGGCGGCGGGCATGGCGGCGAGTGCCGCCACGGCCTCGTCCAGCGTCGTGGGCAGCGTGACGGCCTGCGCCGCCTGCGGTGCGTGCGTGGTCAAACCGGCTGCCCCTTCCCGCTGCCCCACCTGGTCCCACCTGTGTTGCCGTACGGTACGTGCTGACAGGGCGGACGTGGCAACTCTGGCACATCTTCGCAGGGCACGAAGACGGGGGTCCGCTAGTGATCTGGTTGTGAGTTGGTTCGGCACCACGTGGGTTGCTTTCCGTACCACTTCACGGGTTCGCATACCTGGTGCCGATTGGCTGCGGTC